>CAWDQS010000061.1:0-17403 GCA_963804295.1 uncultured Acidobacteriaceae bacterium | reverse complement strand
CTGGAAAAGTCCAGCTTGGCAAAGTTGTATGGATCCCCGCCAAAACCGCTGGCGATGGCATGGAGCAAATCGATCTGTGTGTGCTTGTTCGTCGGGAGCGCGCGTAATTCAAATGTCCCGCCCAGCAGGCGCGGCCCGGACTGCTGATTGACCAGCGTGTCGTACATGGCTCCGCTGCCCTTGATGTCGGCAATGTGCCCGCCAACGTCCACGGTCTGATGGGTCGTATAGCCATTCGGGACGGACATCGGCTCATGCGGCGTGGGAATTTGGGCGGCAGCGATGCCCGTCATCGTCAGTAGGACGGCGACTCCAATGACAGCAGCGATGCGCTGAATCATTGCGATAGAAGACTGTTGATTGGACAGCCGAGAAAACCAGCCTATCTTCTTCATGTGAAGCCTCACTTGAAAAAACATCATTGCTGACTTCGTAACCTTGAACTCGTGCGCCGCTTGCATGGAATATGGGCCGCGGCCTCCGATGATTCCAGAGGACGCGGCGCAACTCCATTACCTTTTGAAATACGGGTCGATATTGGAGCCATGGATCATGGTGTGGCAGTCAATGCAAGGCTGCAACTCCGCCGATCCTGAGTTCATCCCATGAACTGTTCCGGCGGCGACTGGGCTATGGCACTGGTTGCACAAGGTATTGATCGTGGGCATATTCAGCAGCCGGGCGTTCTGCGATCCGTGCGGAGTGTGGCAGCTCAGGCAGCCTTCCGCCTTGACCGGCACATGCTCATACGCGAATGGCCCGCGGTTCTCCATGTGGCACTTGGTGCAGATCGCATTCTGATCGGCCGTGGACTTGATGTTGTTGTTCCCGAAGGTGCCGTGAACATCATGGCAGTCGCCGCACGTGACCAGGCCTTCATTCACCTTGTGATGGAAGGGCATGTCGAAAAAGGGCTTCACGTCGTTGTGGCACTGGAAGCAGAGTGTGGGCTGGGCCGCTTTCAATAGCGGCTCTGCCTTGCTGGCGTGAATATCGTGGCAACTGATGCAACTGACGCCGGCCTTGGCATGAGGAGAACGGTCGAAGTTGGGATGCGCTCCCGCGTGACAGCCAAGGCAGTTGGCGCTCGCCTCTTTGGGTGTGGCCTTGGAGGGGTTGAAGATCTTGGTGACGTCGCCGCCGCCGTCCACGTGCCCCTTGCCCGCGCCGTGGCAGCTCTCGCAGGTTGCCCCGGATTTGCCATGTTCCAAGGATATCTTGGTGTGAGGATTGTCAGAGAACTTCTTGGCCGCCTCGTCGTGGCAGGTGGCGCAGGTTTCGCTGCCCACATAATCCGCGGGATTGGTATCCTTAACCTGCGCTGTGGCCTTGACCTGCGCCGTGGCCGGCTTGTCGCCGGGCGCCGGAGCCGCCAGCACGGGGACGCACAACAATCCTGCGCCAAGAATCAACATCCAACAAGCTCGCAGTTCCGGCATCTTGCCCGGAGCCGCACCGATCGGCAATTGCGTGACTGGCCTATTTCTATGCATCGATTACCGCCTCGGGTGCTCTCTTAGCCACTTCCGCAAACACATATACCGGCCTTCGGCTGCTGAAAACTGCTATCCCCTCGGGAATGCCGCTTCGGCGGTAACCGTGCCGGTAACACTGCTGTGGAAGGTGCTCTTTGTGCGGAGCATCACTTCATGCCGGAAGATTACGTTTGAGTCATGATGGCTAGCGGTGATGCTCATCACATATGCGGAGCAGGTGTAGATCCCGGCTTAGATTTCCTGTCCCATAGTGATGTGGATTCCCAAATGGGTAATAATGCAAGGCTTGCCATGATGACCCGGTGGCCCGCTAAGGCAGGCAACCTCCCTCTGAAACATCTGTGGAAGGAACTGCCCCGTTGGCAGAGGAACAGATAGTTAGCGTGATGGCTGTGCAAAACAGAACACTCCCTCTATGGTGAAATATTTCCCCAGTGGATTGTGCAGCTTACAGAGATTCAGCCATCTCAGCCTCTCTTCGCGCTTGAGCGGCGCCCTGCCCGCCCCAGGAACATCAAGCCTGTTCTTCTTGAACGGAGGATAAACGAAAAATACTCCTCCTGTTCGATTCTTACATAGACGTGAGGCTCATCACATCCGCAGCGGCCCCGGCTCCGGCAAACTCATTCCAGGAAAGAGTCTCTTCCCCCGGAGGCCAGGGCTTTTTTATCTCGGTTCAGCCCTTGAGTTGTGTGCAGGGGTGAGCATAAACCGGGATGGAGAGTTTGGACCGGCGGCGGACGGGACAAGACCATGGCGCATACAGGGAACTCGGCAGCAGCGCAAACGCGGCAGAAACACATTGCACGGCAGATTCCCGTGGGATGCGCCGCTTGCTCGAATCGCCGTCCCGGCTGGTTCTGCTCCCTGGGCAGCGCGGTGCTGGCCGATCTTGAAATGGCCACCAGTACCGTCTCACTTTCCGCGCAGTCTTCCCTCTTCACCCAAGGCGAGGATGCGCGCTGCCTTTACTTGATCTGTGGCGGCTATCTCAAGCTCACCACCGGGCACCATCAGGACCGCCAGATGATCGTCCGCGTAGCCGGACCAGGTTCCATGCTGGGTCTATACGCGGTTCTTTCCCACGGCGTCTACGAGGTGTCGGCTGAAACGCTCACACCCGCCCAGCTCCGCCCCGTCGAGCGCGACCGGTTTCTCACCTTCCTGCGCTCCCATAAAGAGGCTCAGATGCGCGCCGTGCAGTGCATCTGCCAGGAGTATCGCTTTGCCCTTCAGGACGCCTGCCGGATTGCCTTGGCAGAGACTGTAGCCGCCCGCCTGGGACGCCTGCTGCTCGAATTGGCCCATCAGATCGGCGAACACCTCGATGGAGGCGGCTTCCGCTTTCCGCTCCTGCTGACACACGAGGAAATGGCCTCCATGGCCTGCACCACCCGTGAAACCGTTACCCGCACCATGGGCCAGTTCCGCAAGGAGGGCTGGATCTCCATCGAAGATTCCCTGATCACCCTCCACGAGCCTGAACAGTTGCAAACACTGAACTAATGCCTCAGTTTCTTTTTTATCGCTCTCCACAACCACCCTGCCGAGTCCAAGAGCTATTATCAGAGGATAGGGAATTGGGAACAGGGAACAGGCCTCTCCCCGAAATGCATCCGCAGCCACGGCAATTGACCCCTGATTTCTGAACCCTGATCCCTGAAGTGGAGTTCATGGTGCATATAAACCGTCTTGTTGCTGGCTTTTCTGTTCTTCTGCTCTCAGTCTGCTCTGCCGTAGCTCAGAATCCCTCCGCGCCTTCAGTCGCACCTCAGACCGCCGCCGCCTCGGCCGAAAGCCCTGCGATTCTCGAGTTCCAGAAGATTGAAGACGCTTGGTCAAACGCCATGAACGTGCGCGACCAGTACGCCCTGGAACTGGTGCTTTCTCCTCTGTTTATTGATGTTTCCGCCGGCGGCGACATCACTACCCGTAACCAGCAACTGGCCCAGTTGATCACCACGGAAGACAAAACCCTCCACCTCGAGCAGAAGGTGATCACTGTGCGCATGATGGGCGACATCGCGGTAGCCAACGGCACTTACCAGATGCACCACAAGGCCGGCTCCGCCCAGGTGGACGAGAAGGGCGTTTTCACACACGTCTTCGAGCGCGCCCGCGGCGGCTGGATGTGCATCAACTCCCAGCGCACCAAGCTCCCCGAAGACACCAACCCCAAGCATAAAAAACAGCCAGGCGAGGAAAATCCCTTCCATATCCCGTTTATCGGCAAGGGGTGATATGGGTTCCCGGCAGCAGTTATGCTGTTGGTGCTAGTTGTGTTCATACAGTCCCTGAATTGGGAGTGGAATTCTGTACTTGGTCCCGGAGCAGTATCGTTCTATCAATTTGTGGAGAAAGAAGAATTCTTATTACAGATTAGGAGCTATTTATATTAAGAGTCGACGATTGAATAAATTGAATTAAGTAAGCATTAAGGATTACGCCGCATCCCGTTTTTAGGCAGTGGCGGCCAACAGGAAGCAGCAGGACTAGACTACTCCGCACCGGAGATAATATTCGAACAATCCCCCCCTGGTCACTCGTTTCCAGTTATGCGCTCACGTGTAGTTTTATCCCTGCACAGTTTTAATGTGTCGTTCCCGTCTGCCGATAGCATTCTTGAGTGTGTGTGGCACCCTCCCCATCCGGAGGCCCGGCGCGCAGATACGAAAAGGGGTATTTTTCCCATGAAACGCTCTTCATTGGCCGTGCGCCTGGTCATCTACACCCTGACAGTAGTGAGCATTACCTGTGCGCTCTGCGCCGGGACAGCCCTGATCGTCGCGACCCGCTGGATCAATAACTACGCTGCGCAGATTGCGGCCACCCAATCGTCCGAGACCATCGACCGCATCACCACCATTGACCAGCTCTCCCGTGCCCAGGTGGAGAACGCCATGAACACCTTGCAGGACCTCGGCCAGCTCAAGGGCAAGCCCTCGCTGAAGGGTGTTGCCACGGTGGCTGGAAAGCAGCTTCCGGATCTGCATCTGGGGCCTGAGTCCCAGGTGCAGGTCTACGCGCTCGTGGACCATGTGAAGCAATTGGCCGGAGGCACGGCCACACTGTTTGTCTGGGATGGGTCGAACTTTACCCGCATCTCCACCAACGTGCTCAAGCCGGACGGCTCGCGAGCTATCGGCACGGTTCTGGACCCCAAAGGCAAAGCATTCGCCGCGCTGACTCAGGGCCAGTCCTTCAGCGGAGTGGTGGACATTCTGGGCTCGCCCTATACCACCAGCTACGTCCCCATGCTGGACGATCAGCGGAAGATGGTGGGTGCATGGTATACCGGCTTCCGCCTGGATTCGATCCGCACGCTCATCAAGGACATCGAGAAGTCCCGTATTCTAGACCACGGCTTTGTGGCCATGCTCAAGCCCTCCGGCGCGGTCATCGTTCATGGCCAGCAGATCACTGACGATGGACTGGCGCGCCTGCTTGCGAATCCCAAAGGTTGGACGATGCGCCAGGAAGTCTACCCGTCCTGGGGATATACCGTGCTGACCGCCTATCCCGCTAGCGACGTATGGAAGCAGGAGGCAACCATCCTGATCTTGCCGGCTGCAGGTACTCTGCTGATGGTCACCCTGATCATTGCGGTGCAGATATTTCTTCTCAAACGGCTGGTGCTGAACCCGGTCGGGAAACTCACCGAGCGGATGCTCGCGGCCGATCTTAATACGCTTTTGGAAACGGACCGCAAAGATGAAATTGGCGCTCTGGCCGTCAGTTTCAACCATTATGTACTCGGGTTGCGCAAGACTTTGTTGCGTGTCCGCGACAGTTCGGAGGCAACCAGCGACAAGTCGGAGGAGATACGCGGCATCTCGAATGACTCTGTAATCCGCATGGCCGAGCAGTGCCAGAGCGCCGAAGGTGCCGCGACGGCGATTGCACAACTTTCTAGCGAGATTGCCGGCACTTCAAGCCGCACCAGCGAGATTATCGAACATACGCGGACTGCTGCGGATGCTGCCCGTGGTGGCAACGAGCTGGTCACCTCGACGGTCACCCTGATCGAGAAACTCTCCCAGGATACGCAGAAGAGCGCCGGCCGTATCGCCTCCCTAAGCGAACGAACCAAGCAGATCGGCTCTATCGTCGGTGTGATCGAAGAGATTGCCGCCGGCACCAACCTGCTGGCACTCAACGCTTCCATCGAAGCCGCGCGCGCCGGCGAACATGGGCGCGGATTTGCCGTTGTGGCCGGTGAAGTCCGCCGTCTGGCAGAACGCACCGCACAGGCTACCAAGCAGGTTGCCTCGCTGGTCAGCGGCATTGAGGAAGAAACCGGACTGGCCTCCACAGGCATCCTGGCCGCATGCACCCATGCCGCCAAGGGCGCGGAAGCCGTCTCCGGCCTGGGTAGCACTTTTGAACGCATCGCCTCGCTGGTGATCGAAGTAGACGGACGCATGGAGCAAATTGCACAGGCTGCTCAGCGCGAGGCGGCCGCCGCCAGCGCGGTTAGCGATACCATGCATCAAATGTCAGCAAGCACAAAAGAAAGCGCCAGCGGCGCGGGTGTGGTGGTGACCGCTGCAGGTGAACTGTTGTGTACCGCCCACTCACTCGAAGAGATGGTACAGCAGTTTCATCTTAAGGATTTGCCCCAGGATAATGCGGTGTAAAGAGCCGTCCGGTTCAGATCATTATCCCGCTGACCGGCTATAGCGGAACCAGGGTAACTGTACCCCGAAAGCACTAGCGCGCAGTGGCTTTTTCATCAAGAAAAAGCCACCTTCAATACGCGTTGTAAGGGCACGTTTACTTTGATTACGCTCTAACGCTCTGAATTGCTGACTAACTACATTGCCAGTCTTCGCGCCCCTTGCAGCCGAATCGACACATGTACCAGCCCTAGCGCCGCCGGCGTTACGCCGGGAATGCGGCTGGCCTGGCCGATGGTCACAGGGCGTACCCGTTCAAGCTTTTCGCGCATCTCCCGCGATAGCCCGCTGATGACGCCATAATCCAGCCACTCCGGAATTGCAACCCCTTCGGCGGACTTGAGTTTGGCAATGGATTTATTCTGCTGCTCCAGGTAGCCGGCAAACTTGATCTCCGTCTCCACGGCCCGAGCCTTGTTGCGCAGCGCCGCTCGCGCTTCGGGAGTTTGATTGGGTCGAGCAATCAGTTCCGCCAGCAGCGGATCGGCGACCAGCTCCTCGCGCATCGCTCCCATCACCGCCTCGATGACTACTTCGGGCCGCTTGAGCAATTGCGCCCAGGTCAAACCAGCCGTTGCCGTCAGCTCGCCAAATCCCGCCGTGCCCAGACGCTCTGAGTCCACCTTGCGAGTGACGAGCAACCGCTCCAGCGCGGCCATGCGTGCCTGCTTATGCTCGTACTCCGCCCATGCCGCGTCATCGATCAGCCCCAGTCTCCGACCATATGGTGTCAGCCGACGGTCCGCGTTGTCGATTCTCAGGTGCAGCCGGAACTCCGCGCGCGAGGTGAACATTCGGTAAGGCTCGTTTATCCCCATCGAGATCAGGTCGTCAATCAGAACGCCCGTGTAGCCTTCGCTGCGGTCGAGGGTGAAAGCAGGCTCGCCCTTGAGCATGAGCGCCGCGTTGATCCCGGCCATGATACCCTGGCAAGCCGCCTCCTCATAGCCGCTGGTCCCATTGATCTGCCCGGCCAGGTACAGGCCCTCCATGCTCTTCACGCGCAAGGTGCGGTCCAACTCGGTCGCGTCCACGCTATCGTATTCGATGGCGTAGCCGGGCCGCAGCATCTCCGCCGCCTCCAGACCCGGAATCGAGCGCACAATCTCCCACTGCACTTCCATGGGCAGCGAGGTGGACATGCCGTTTACGTAAACCTCGTGGGTGTGCAGCCCCTCCGGCTCCAGAAAAAACTGGTGCTGCGTTTTGTCGGGAAACTTGACGATCTTGTCCTCGATGGACGGGCAATAACGCGGCCCGATGCCAGCGATCTGTCCCGAATACATCGCCGAGCGATGCACATTTTCGCGAATAATGCGCAGAGTCTCCGGCGTGGTGAAGGCGATGTGGCAACTGATCTGCGGCTGGATGATTTTTTTCGTTCGGAAGCTGAAGGGCGTCGGCTCCGCATCGCCCGCCTGCTCCTCGAATGCCTCCCAGCGGATGGTGCGTCCGTCCAACCGCGGCGGCGTTCCCGTCTTCAGCCTGCATGTCCGCAAGCCCAAAGCCCGGAGCTCCTCGCCTAGCAGTACACTAGCCGGTTCGCCGCTCCGTCCGGCGGGATATTTTTCTTCCCCGCAGTGAATCAGCCCATTCAGAAAAGTGCCTGTAGTAATAATCGTGGCCCCGGCTAGCAGCCTGCGCCCGTCGCGCAGCTTCAGCCCCAAAACTCGCCGCCTTGTAAATCGATTGTCATCCTGAGCGGAGTTTGGCGCGCCCTTTGCGCCATACGCAGTCGAAGGACCTGCGGTACCGGACCCCTCCTCCACAATCAGCCCCGCCACCTCCGCCTGCCGGATGTGCAGTCCCGTCTGGCCTTCCAACACCTCGCGCATCTTTACCCGGTAGAGTTGCTTGTCACACTGTGCTCGCGGACTCCAGACCGCCGGACCACGCGACGCGTTCAGCAGCCGGAACTGAATACCCACTGCGTCGGCCACCTCGCCCATCACGCCGCCCAGCGCGTCCACCTCGCGGACCAAGTGGCCTTTGGCGACGCCGCCCACCGCCGGATTGCAGCTCATCTGCGCAATCAAGTCCAGGTTCATCGTGATTAGCGCGACTTTAAGCCCCATGCGCGCCGCCGCCATGGCCGCCTCGCACCCCGCATGCCCCGCGCCCACCACGGCCACATCGTATTGTTCGGTAAATGCCATCTAAGACTATTCTACGGACTCCTCTCTTCGCGCGCAGAACATCGGCGCACCGCGGCCTCCTTTATAATTGGGCCGTCCTCTAATACTGAAAAATGCGAGGCTATCGGGCGAGATGATTACCTGTGCGTGCGGAAATTGTATGGAGACCGGGAGCGATCGGTGCCCTCAGTGCGCCGCACATCTACTTCTCGGCGTTGGAATCTATGCAACGGAGAATGAAATCAAAGCCGCTTATCGCCTGCTCGTCAAGGTTTGGCACCCAGACCGTTTCCCGGGCGACCCAAAGTTGAAGGAAGCCGCGGAGGCAAAACTGAAGGAGATCAACACCGCATACGTCTTTCTTACTTCGCCCGCCGCGAAGCGCATCCCGGTACAACGGCCAACTCAGGACTTCGCCGGCGATGCGCCCCCTGCGCCGCCGTCCGCCGCAACGGAAACAGGCAAAACAATGCCCACCAAAATCCCCAGTTGGATTCCTTCTTTTCGGCTTCGGCCGGCGATCAAATTCCTTTCCCGAGTTGGCTTGCTTGCGGTCGTGATTCTTTTGGGAAGGTATCTCTGGATTGCCTTTGATTTTGAGGACTCGGTGGGCGATGAGGCTAGCGAAGTCTATAAGTCCGGCAAACAGAATCTGCTCAACGGGCTTGAGGCGCCGAAGAGAAGATTCCTGGATGCCGTGGAGCGAGACTTGCAAAGATTCGAATGGTTCAGGTCCTCGTCTGAATCTCTTCCGCAGCCCGCGCCTATCACTGCTGATAATCAGCAGCAGAAGAAGACTCACGCCACGCCACCTCCATCTCAGGCCGCGCCCAAGGCCATCAGACCCTATGTCACCATCGGTTCCACACGGGACGAAATACTGGTTCAGCAAGGGACTCCGACAGCATCCTCTGAAGACAAGCTGGTATATGGCAAGTCGGAGTTATATCTCAAGGACAATGCCGTCATCGGCTGGAGAATCGATCCCGTTGCATCCCCCATACGAGTCAAAGTATGGCCGGCTTCTGTAGTCGATCCGCATCTGACATCGTTTACGATTGGCTCCTCGAAAGATGTTGTGCTGAAGGTCCAGGGTACCCCGACGGAATTGAGCGAAGACAAATTCGGATATGGCCGGTCGGAAGTTTATTTCCGCAATAACAAAGTGGTGAGCTGGAAGGAAGATCCTGCTTCAGCCCCGCTCTGGGCCCACTAGAGAGCGCGCTAGCAACATCTTCAGGCAATCAATATACAGTCGTCCTGAGTGGAGAATGAAATGCGCAATCGATGGTCATTGGCGTTGCTGCTGGCTGCTGGATGCGCGCTGGCCTCCACGGCGAAAGACAAAGACAGCTTTACTCCCATACCTCTCGACAATGGCTTCGGTCCCATGAACATCAGCGCTCCGGCCATCGCCCCCGAAGAGATTATCCGCCAGTTTGCCGCCCACGAGAACGAGTTTCAGATGGCGCTGGAGCATTACACATGGCGCCGCGCCGCACGCGTGCAGACCATCGACGACGACAACAAGGTGGACGGAGAGTACTACCAGGTGGATGACGTTCTCCTCGACTCCGCCGGCAAGCGCTTCGAGAAGACCGTCTACGCGCCGCAGAGCACCTTGCAGCGGATACAAATGTCACCTTCCGACCTTCAGGAGATCCAGCGCGGCGATTTCTTTGTCTTTACAACCGAAATAATCGCTCAGTACAACGTGAAGTACGTGGGACGGCAGAAGGTGGACGGGGTGGAGTGCTACGTCTTCGATGTGTCGCCCAGAGTCATCGAAAAAAAACATCACTACTTAGTTGGACGAATCTGGGTCGATGCAACCGGCCTGCAGATCGTCGTGACCAATGGCCGCATGGTGTCGTTTGGCACGCGCAAGCACAGCAAAGAACTGCATCCGCCCCTTATGACCTGGCGGCAGCAGGTAGACGGCCATTACTGGTTTCCGGTTTACATCAGGGGCGAGGGCGTCCTTCACTTTGCCGGCGGCTCCGGCCACATGGCCCAGAACGTGCATATCCGCGACATGATCAAATACGCCGATTACAAGAAGTTACCTTAATAGAAAAGATATTTTCGCCAGCGGTCGTCGGCGCGGCCCAGCATGCGCATGATCTGTCGGCTGGTGTGCAGCGAGAAGGGCCGTGGGTCGCGCAGCAGAATCATGTCGTCGATCTCGCTGAGCAGTCGGTTGCCCTTGTGGCGATTGCAGGAGTGGCAGCAGGCCACCAGGTTCTCCCAGGTTGAACTGCCGCCGCGCGAGCGCGGAACAACGTGGTCAAGCGTCAGGTCGGCGGGCGGCAGAGCCTCGCCGCAGTACTGGCAGGTGTTGCGGTCGCGAAGCAGGATATTCTTGCGCGAGAGGGCGCGCGTCTGGTAGGGAATGCGGCGGTACTCCAGCAGACGGATCACCGAGGGCATGGGAATGCGGCTGCGCTGGGCGTGGAGAATCAGCCCGTGCTCCTCCTCGGTGCGTGCAATGCCCTTGAGCACCAGCACCAACGCGCGCCGAGCGCCGCAGATATTGATCGGCTCATAGGAGGCATTCAGCACCAGCACCGGCATCTGAAGAATGTGCGCGGAGTGGATCGTCACCTGCTCGCCGGCAAAGGCCGCGGCCCTGGCGATGGACTTCTGCTTGCGTGCGTGGATCATGGCTTTTCCCAGCGACATCCTTTTTCCCCTCGTCAAAAAGATGATTGCTCGTGCGATGAATCAATGCTTGCTTGTACAGAGTCTGCGGCCGACACAAGTCCGGGCATGCCGGCAAGTATTTCCGCATCGTCAAAGCGCGCGGAAGTAACGCGACGGAAGTCGCGCACGCGGCCCGCCCTGGCCAGCGTGGCCACCCACACGGAAGCCGCTCCAGCCTGAGTCAGCGCCAGGGCCGCGGCGCGCGCTGTTGCGCCAGTGGTGAAAATGTCGTCGATGATCAGTACGTGCTTCAGCGTAACCGCTGCCGGATCAGAGACCGTGAACGCCCCGCGCACATTCAGCCGCCGCTGGCGCGGCGTCAGGCCAAACTGGCTTTCCGTGGCGCGCAGCCGCATCAGCGTGCTCGAAGCCAGCGTGAGCCGCCACGCGGGATGCGACTTGCCGAGCGCGCGCAGTGCGTGAAAGGCCAGCGAGCGCGCCTGGTTGAAGCCGCGCTCGGCATATTTCGAACGGTGCAGCGGAACAGGAACCACCAGCATCTCGGCCGGAGCTTCATCCGCCAGTTGGGCGATTGCTCGTGCGAGCATCCGGCCCAGCCCGCGAGCCGCCGCGTGCAGCCGGTCGTACTTGAGCGCGTGGATAGCCGCCTTCATACGGCCCTGGTACGGCCCGTAAGCCACCGCCCGCACAAACGGCGGAGGCGCCATCCGGCAGGCCCGGCAAAGTCCGGAACTCGTCGGGCCGGGCTGTACCGGCGCGTCCAGAGAGTCGCCGCAGCGTGCGCACAACTCTCCACTCTGCACGGAAATCTCCGTCCAGCAAACCTGGCAAATGGGCACGGAACTGAGATGCGGCAGAGAGTACCCGCAAAGGACACAAGAGGAAGGAAGGAGAGCACAACTCAAGGAGTCCATGGGACTTCGCAGCACACGAACCACTGCGCGCCAACGGGAAGTCCCCGAGGCTGGAACGTCGAATGTCAGTGAACCGGAGTCACTGCGGAAGACGCACCTCACTTGTAGCCGGCCTGGCTTAACGCCTACCGCCTTGCCGACAGTATACGCCCGAGCGGGCCGGAGATTCCATCGCATTTCACGAATGTAGTTGTCAGTTTTCAGCGATGGTAAGCGAGCAACCTTACTTAAAATTGGTAAGCACTTGCAAAAACTCCTGTTGCACGGCACACGCCTGCAAGGCATCGCGCTGAAGGAGTGCTTTATCCGCGCTGCTTTTTTCCAAAATAAATTATCCCGCCGCCTGCCGCGATCCCCGCGATGCCAAGAATCGGAGGAATGTTCTCCGGCAGGTTTTCTTTATCGTCGACTTGAGTCAGTCCCATGTCCGGAGTCTGGCTGCGAGTTGGATTAGAAAATCCCCCGCAAATGATGGCCGACAACCCGGCAATCATCAAGAGAATTCCAGCGATCCTCATCTATGCTCCTGTTCCAAGGGCCATCTGTCGGCCCTTCCTTGACATGGTGAGGCGTACTTGCCAGGCGCGCCTCACTGCGATAGATGAATATAGGAGATATGCCTCCTGCGACTTGATTCTTGTATGTGCTACGGCAAGTTGCGATCCTCCGCGACGATAATTAGCCGCGCTCGTTCCCGGTTTTCTGGCAGCATTGGTGCTGTGCGGCGGCGTTATCGTTGGCATCGCGAACCGCATCCTTCGCCTTGCCGATAGCCGTCTCTATTTTGCCCTTGGTCTGTTGAACGGCGCCTCTAACCTCGGTCCCGGTGTTGCCGGTCAAGTTTCCGGCTTGCCTCTTTGCGCTTCCCACCACTTGGTCGATTGTACCCTTCACTCTTGCTTGTCCATTTATTCCACCTCTTGGTTAGAATGCTCCTCTATGCGGCAGGACGCTGGCCTATATGGAACACAATGAACTCCAATAGCGCGCCTTCGCCCGCAAGAAAAGCTTTTTTCTGGTACGTCTCCTGTTTGGGCAAAGTTCGCGAATCCACCAGCACTGCGCGGCGGCGAATCTCCCCTTCATTTCTCCTGAGAGCCGCGAGAGGTTCGTGTCTGACGTACGGTCCAATTTGTTTTGATCTTTTCGTAGGTAGCCTGCACCGCATCCAATTCCAAATCGCTCAGTCTCTCGATGTCAATCATTTGATTGCGCGCCGAATCCATGTCTGGGATCAACTCATTAATCCGGTTGCCAATAGACGGTACGCCGTCAGAGCAGAGCCGGACTGTCGCAACAGGAGCATGAGTCAGCGCAACCGGCAGTGAAGAGCCAGCGCCGGATTCGAGAAGGCCAAATTCGAGAGGAATGCAGAGACACGACTGCGGGGCAGATCAATCCCCCCGCAGTCGTTATTTTAGAAGACCCCGGCCAGAAAGACCTCAGGGGAGTGGATCATTGCGATCTTTGCACTGCTGGCAGCCAGCACCACCGGCGAGAGCGTCATCACCGGGCAGCGCGCGTGGGCCAGCATCATATAAACCACCCCGAGATGGGCCACGGCGGCAAAGGCCGACGCCCCCTGCGCGCCCAGCACGATCAGGCCGGCCTGCTGCGACCGTGCCTGAAAGAGCAGTTCCTCAGTGGGGTCGCCCGACGTCACTATCGGTTGCACGTCAATCCTGCTCCGAAGCGCAGCCGGAACCAGCGAGACTAGCCCGTTCTCTATCTGATGGATGCTCCTTCCAGCCAGAACTTCTTTCCGCTCCTGGGGCCGGATCACATGCTGCAAAATCAGGCGCGCGCTGTGCTCCGCGGCCAGCTCCGCGGCAAAGGCTGCCACCATGGAACTGGATTCATGCAGGCTTACACCGCACAAAATGCTCCGCAGGGAAAAGTTTCCGTACGTCCAGTCCACCACCTCGGGACCGACGATGAAAACCGGCACCGAGGACATGCGCAGCACTGCCTCGGCCACCGAGCCCACCAGCAGCTTGCCGATGGGGCCCGGAGAATGAGTGCCCATGATGATACGGTCTATCTCACGCTCACGCAGGAAACTGAGAATCTGATCGGCGGCCAGCCCCGGCCGCACCACCGTCTTGCACTTTACGCCCGCAGCCCGAACGCGTTTGGCCAGCGGCTCCAGATGCTCCATCTCTTCGCGGGACGCTGCGGTCGAGTCGTAGAAAAGAACACTCGAACTCTCCGTCGCCGACACCACCAGCTTGTCATAGGCGTGAAACAGAATCAGCTCCGCGCCATACTCCATGGCTTGCGCCAGAGCGAAGGTAAAAGCCTTTTCATTGGCGGGAATCTCAGAGGCAAACAGAATGGTGGAGGGTTTTTTCCAGCTCCGCTTGAGGACAGTAGCCATATGAATCTCCTGGAATTGTGGCAGATAAATAGCTCATTCGCATCGGCTTGCGGCGCCCGTTGGCGCAACACAGCGCGAAATCTTCACAACAGCGCCACATCAACTCTAGCTTCCGGTGTGCCGGAAACCAATGTGTTTGTGAAAAAATCGCCGATTCCAGGGAATTCGAGCAACAGAGTGGGAAGTGTGCGCCTTTTTCGGGAATTTGTCCAGAATTAAATTGCGACTCCCCATTGACTCAGATAAAGTGATCCAAATCACATTCAATCCAGCCCAACTGCTGCTCTTCTAATTCAGAATCGTGGCGCTCGTGCGAGGTTTTCCACTTCAAGGGGCTCTGCTATAGGCTTTCATGACGGTCTCCTTTCCGACGGTTACCATCCTATTCGGCAGAGTCTTGGTTAACTTTAATGACGAAAGTCTGTCCTATCCCCTGGCGCCGGTACTGCTTCCCGGCCCGTACGCACGAATTCCGCAGGAGGTTTCATGCAACCAATGCACAACATCCCCGCCCGTGGCGGATTGAACTTTGACGAAACCCCCTTCCTTGCCATCTGGGAGGTCACCCAGTCCTGCGATTTGGCCTGCAAGCACTGCCGCGCCGCCGCCCAGCCCATCGCCCACCCCGACGAACTGACCAACGCTGAAGGAAAGGCTCTGATCGACCAGATCGCGGCCATGGGAGTGCCGATTTTTGTCTTCACCGGTGGCGACCCTTTGAAGCGCGCCGATGTGTACGAATTGATCCGCTACGCCGCCGATAAGGGCGTGCAGGTGGCGCTCACACCAAGCGCTACGCCGCTGCTGACGCGCGAGGCTATTTTCAAGTTGAAAGAGGCGGGACTGGTCCGGCTCGGAATCTCGCTGGATGGCTCAACCCCTGAGATTCATGACACCTTCCGCGGACTTCCCGGCGCGTATGCGCGCACCATCCAGGCCATCGAATGGGCCAACGAGGCGGGTATTCCCATCCAGGTTCACACCACCATCAGCCGCCACAACGCCCGCGATTTGGATGGTTTATGCGCCCTCTTCGAGAAACTGGCCATCGTCATGTGGAATGTTTTCTTCCTGGTTCCGGTGGGACGCGGCCAGCTCGACGACCTGCTCAGCGGAGAGGAGTTTGAGCGTATCTTTAGGCAAATTTACGAGCTCTCGCACCGCGTCAACTTCCAGATCAAGACCACCGAGGCCATGCACTACCGCCGCTACCTGCTGCAAAACAACCTGGAAGAACGCAAAATCGGCCATGGAAGCGGCCATCCGGGCTGCGCCAAGCCTGCCACTGCTTACGAACCCGGCGCTCCCACCTCCGACGCCAAAACTCGCACCGCCAGTTGGGCCACCCGCCGCGTCAACGACGGCAAGGGCTTTCTGTTCATCTCCCACGTGGGCAACGTCTACCCCAGTGGTTTTCTGCCCATCCACGCCGGCAACATCCGCGAAACTCCGCTCAGCGAGATCTACCGCAACGCGCCCATCTTCAAATCATTGCGCGACACCAGCAAGCTGGAGGGCAAGTGCGGCGCCTGTGAGTACAAGGAGATCTGCGGCGGCTCCCGCGCCCGCGCCTATGCCGTCACCGGCGACCCCTTGGCTGCGGAGCCTTGTTGCATCTACCAGCCCAAGCACTGGGACCCTCAATTGGAGAGCGAAGCGGCCGCGTTTGCTAAGAGTTAAAGGCCCGTGTTCAAAGGCCGCTGCATACTCTCTCTCTTTCAGGGGGCAGAAGCGCCCTGCTCCCTCCATCCCTACTCCCCCATGCATGTCAGGATTTACAATCCATCCTCAGGGGGAGATTCAGATGACTTCATTTAATTCGCTGCGACGCGATTTTCTGCGCACGGGCGGTATCGGCATGGCGGCTGCCGCGATTCCAGGCGTTTCATTTGCTGCTTCGGCAAAAGACAGCAAGCCAGCCATCAACACGGCCTCGGATATCTTTAACGTCCGCACGTTTGGCGCGACGGGTGACGGCAAAACGCTGGACACGGTGGCCGTCAACAAAGCCATCGAAGCTGCGGCGTCGGCAGGCGGCGGAGTGGTCCTCTTCCCGGCGGGGAGCTACCTGTGTTTTTCCATCCGCCTGAAGAGCAATGTCCACCTGCATCTGGAAGAGGGTAGCGCCATCATCGCCGCCGACTCGCCCAAGCCCGGCGAGACGACCGGATACAACGGAGGCGTATACGACGACGCCGAACCCAAGACAGATTGGGACGCCTATCAGGATTACGGCCATAACCACTGGCATAACTCGCTGATCTGGGGCGTGGATCTTCACAACATCAGCATCACCGGAACCGGACTCATCTGGGGCAGAGGACTGAGCTTCGGAGTCGGCCCTGGGCGTCCTTCCGAAGCGCCGCACAGAGGCTTCGGTCCCGAACCTATGGCCGCCGCCGGCGCAAACAGCCAGTCTCCGGCGGCTGCTCAGAACATCGCTCGCCCACGGCCGTCACCACGAGGCGACTATCCGATGTATCAGGCCGATCAGCCGGGGGTGGGCAACAAAGCCATCGCGCTCAAAAACTGCCGCAATGTTCTGCTGCGCGATTTCGCCATGCTCAAGGGCGGCCACTTTGCCCTGTTGCTGACCGGCGTCGATAACCTGACCATCGACAATCTCAAGATCGACACTGATCGCGATGGCATGGATATTGATTGCTGCCAGAATGTGCGCGTCTCCAACTGTACCGTCAACTCGCCGTGGGACGACGGCATCTGCCCCAAGTCGAGTTATGCGCTGGGTTATGCGAGGCCTACAAGGAATTTGACCATTACTAACTGCTGGGTTACTGGATATTACGAGTTAGGCTCGGTGCTGGACGGGACGTACAAGAAGTTTGCACCTGACTTTCACGTGCCGCGCACCGGACGCATCAAGTGCGGAACGGAATCGAATGGCGGCTTTATCAATGTCACCATCTCCAACTGCGTCTTTGAAGGATGCCAGGGCTATGCTCTGGAAACCGTCGATGGCGCGCTGTTGGAAGACATCACCATCACCAATACGACCATGCGCGATCTGGTTTCAGGGCCGATCTTCATGCGGCTGGGCACGCGGCTGCGCGGACCCAAAGAGACGACCAAGGCGGGAACGCTCAAGCGCGTCCTGATCAGCAATCTCGAATGCTACAACGA
>CAWDQS010000060.1:0-10803 GCA_963804295.1 uncultured Acidobacteriaceae bacterium | reverse complement strand
GCCGGTTCGCGCCGATCCCGCGCTCGAGCCCGGCGATCTCGTCGTCGAAGTTCGCGACGGCGAGCTCGAATCGCGCTTCGCTTTTCGGGTGCGGCGCGCGCTTTTGGAAGCCGCGGGCGCGGCGTGATCGCGCGCGGCGCGGCTGCGTCGTGCGCACGCTCGGCGAGACGGTCCTCGCCGCGCTGCCGCGCGCGCGCGTCGGCGACGGCGTTTTCGTGCGGGCGTCCTCCGGTGCGCTGGTCGCCGGTCGGGTCGCCGCGGTCGAACGGGCCCGCGTCTCGATCGCGCCGTTCGGGCCGCTGCTCGGGATCGCGGTCGGCGATATCTGTAAAAATGTTCTAGCCCCTGCGGAAACCCCGACATGATACGCTAATCTTTTTTGAGGGCAGCACATGCAAGGACGACTGGAACTGATGATGGGCCCGATGAGGAGCAACAAGACCGCGGAGCTGTTGCGGCGCGCTGAGATGCGCCGCCAATACGCCAGCCAATATGTCATGGTCCTCAAGCCCAGCGACGACACCAAAGGCGGCCCTGGAGTCGTGGAAAGCCGCAATCCACGCGGCCACGGCAAAATGAATGCCATGGAATTCAACTCCGCCAATCCATGGGAAGTCCTTCAAGTGATCGCCGCCACTGAAAAGGAGATCGGCAAGCGTGTGGAGTGCATCGCCATCGACGAAGGGCAATTCGTCTCCGATCTCTTCGCCTTCGCGCGTTATCTTCTCGACGCTAACCATGACGTTCTGGTAGCCGGACTCGATCTCGACTTTCGCGCCCTGCCCTTTGGAGAGATGCTCAACCTCTCCTGGTTCGTGAACGCCTACGGCGGCATCATCACCGAATGTATCGCCTACTGCGCCTGCGGCAACCGCGCCTTTTACTCACAGCGTCTGATCGAAGGCCAGCCCGCCCCTTACAACAGCCCCATCAAGATGCCTGGCGACTCCTACGAGCCGCGCTGCGCGGAGCATTTCGTCCTCCCCGGAAAGCCGCACTAACGAATTTTGTGTGTACACTGGGAGTTATGAAAACTGCACTTGTTTCATACAGCCTATTGATCCTCGGATTTCTATACCCACTAGCCACTCTTGGCCAGTCGGCATCTATAGCCGTCACATCAGGCTCGGAAACAGTCACAATCACCGAACCCGCTAGGATCAAGCTGGAGCAACTATACAAAATCGCCGATGTGGTTGCTGTAGTGCGCATCGTTGCAGGAGATACAGAGAGCTACAATATTCCTATTTCTAAAGCCGTTGTCGTGAAAAACTTCAAAGGAACAGCCGAGGAACAGACGATCTATTTAGGGCAGTTTATCGGAGATAGACTCGGTTGGGAATATATCGTGTTTCTTCGGAATACAAGAGAACCAGCCGCGCCAAAAGATGCGAAGAATCCTGCATACGGAACCGTGAAGTACCTTGAGGTTTTTAATCAGGGTTACAGTTCAATGGAAAGTTCATACGAGTGCGTCTTTGATGGGACCGATCCTTCGCAATCTTGTGACTACGGAGTACGAGTATGCACAGATTATATTGTTCTTCCCAAAGGGATTCGAGCATTTCCACCGGGAGAGAACGATCCTCCATTCGGATGTAGATGGGTCAGAAAAACAATGTTTATTTCACTGCTAGATAAACTGGCGAGTACCGAAGTTCTTCGGCTTCCATAATTCAACTTTGCTTGGACACGAATGATTGCCCCTGCTTCCTTGAAACCAACACCCTACATCTTTAATATCTCCCCCCACACATTCATCTCCACCGGCAATCCGAGCCTCCGGTTCTCCGCGCGAATCCGCAACACTTGCTCTCCCGGATAGCGGATTTTCTTTCCCTCTTCCGCCAATCGGCAGTTCTGTAAAGAAGCAATAATCTCATCGGCAATTTGCTGCATCCGTGCCTCATCCCCTAGAGCCGCGGGGTTGATCGCCAGAAAAACCTGCGAAAGTCCCGCCTCCTTGAGCGGGTCCGTCGAAAGCTGATGAGTCGCTTTTCCCAGCGAGGTCATCGCGGCCATCATGTCCAGCACCAGCGAAAGCCCTGAGCCTTTCCAGTAGCCGATAGGCAGCGGGCGCAGCGACTGCTCAATCGCCGCGGGATCGCGCGTCAGCTTGCCCGCCGCGTCAAACCCTCCATCCACCGGCAGCAACTTGCCTTGATTTTTATAGCTCTCCAGCGTGCCATAGGAGAACTGCGACATCGCCATGTCCAGCACCACATGCCCGCCCGCCCGCGGCGCCGCAATCACCAGCGGATTGTTTCCCAGGCACGGCGCCACGCCGCCCCACGCGGGCAGGTTGGGCATGGTGTTCGTCCAGCAAATGCCGATCACGCCCGCCTCGGCCGCTTGCCAGCCGTAGCTGCCGCCGCGCATCCAATGGTTGGTATTGCCCAGCGCCACGCAACCCACGCCATGCTCGCGGCTCAGAACAATCGCCCGCTCCATGCTGGCCTGCGCATTCAGATTACCGGGGCCTTTCTGTCCATCCCAGCGCTCCAGCGCGCCAAAGCCGGCCAACCGTTGCGGCTCCGCATGTACATCGACACTGCCATTGCGGATCATGGCGACAAATCGCGGAAAGCGATTGATACCGTGCGTGTACACGCCGTCGCAGGTGGTCTCTGCAAAGAGCCGCGCGCAAGCCCGCGCCCGCTCGGCCGCAAAGCCCAGCTTTCTCAGCACGCCTTCCAGCGTCGCTTGCACTTCTTCAAATGGAATTCTTTTCATGGGATACTGATGCATCGGAAGGGACATCTCATAAAGAGCGTTTCATCAACCAGCTTTGTGTCAGGGCACGACTTCAGTCGTGCCGATAGCCGGAGGGAGGCGGGGGTTCAACCCTCGTATTAAGCCAAAAAATCAGCGCTTGCTTTAGCCCCTGAGGGATTACTCTTTCAGGGTTACCGTAATCTTGCGCGCGTCGCCGCCGGTGGATGCAATCACGATCTCGCCGGTAGATTTCTTGCGGATGCTCTTGAACTTCTCGCCCCACTCCACCAGCACTAATGCGTTCGGCGTGAGCAGCTCGTCCAGGCCCAGCGTTTCCAGTTGACGCTCGCCCTCCAGGCGATAAACGTCCAGGTGGAAGAGCTTCACCGGCTGACCATTGCGCGCGCCGTCGTACTCGTGCAGAAGCGTGAAGGTCGGGCTGGTCACCTCATCCGCCTCGGCGGCGTCCAGTGCCTGCGCAATGCCCTTCACCAGCGTGGTTTTGCCCGTGCCCAGGTCGCCGCGCAAAATTAGCAGTTGCGGCGGCTGGAGCAGCCCCACCAGCTTGCGCCCCACGTCAATGGTCTCCGCGCCGCTCGCGCTTGTGAACTCGTGCGTCCGGCCTGTGGCGGGCGGTGCGGCGTTGGTCATTCCTGAACCTCATGAGGGGCTGCTGCATGCAATGCCCCCTGCAACCAAAGATACCCGGTTTGACCACTGGAGCGAAAGCGAAAAGCGCGTGCAAGCTGAGGAAGACTGTCTGTGGCCAGCAATGTGTGTTCGTCGTCACGTTGAACAGCCAAATCTGCCGCGAATCCGTGCAAATATACCGCCGCCTCCACCGCCCTTGCCGGCTCATCAGGGTACTGCGCCAGCAACCCGGCAATCAGTCCGGTCAATAAATCGCCGCTACCGCCTTTGGCCATTCCTGGATTACCCGTGGTGTTCACCGCCACGCGGCCGTCGGGGTGGGCAATGAGCGTGCGCGCGCCTTTGAGCACCAACGTAACCCCCGTCCGCTGGGCAAATCCGCGCGCTACCTCCAGCCGGTTAGCCTGAATTTCGGCCACCGTAATCCCCGCCAGCCGCGCCATCTCGCCCGGATGTGGCGTTAGCACCAGCTTGCGTCCCTTTGCCAGCTTCGCCAGTAGCACCGGCTTGGCAGCCAGAATATTCAGCGCATCGGCGTCAATCACCGCCGGAATCTTGGTAGCCGAGAGCAATCCGGTGGTGAATTTGACCGTCTCCGGATTTTGCCCCATGCCGGGACCGATGGCCAGCACTGTCTTTCCCGCCATAAGCGCCGTCACCATTTCTGGTGCTAGATTCTCCGCTCCAATGCAGCCTTTGGGGCTTGCCGCCAGTGGCCAGGTCATCAACTCCGGCGCAATGGCCGCCACCAGTGCGAGCGCCGGTGCGGGAACAGCCGCCGTCACCAACCCCGCTCCAGCCCGCAACGCGCCCAGAGCCGCCATGGCCGGTGCGCCGGACTTGCCTCCCGACGTTCCCAGCGTCCCGCCCACCACCAGCACATGCCCAAAGTTGCCCTTGTTGGCCGTCGCCGCGCGTGGCTTCTGCACAAGCTCCAGCGCCGATCCGGCCCAGCGCAGCTTCAACTCGGAGACCATCGCCTCATCGGGCGAGCCGATCGGGGCCACCACGATGGGCTGCGACCAACGCCGCGTCAACTGCCCAAAGACATGCGCCGGTTTGGGCGCGGTAAAAGTAATGACCGCATCGGCGGGAAAAACCGGCCCGGCAATGGTTGCGGCAGTCTCGTCCGCCGGCCAGCCGGAGGGAAGATCGACTGCCAGAATCGGCGCATTGCTCGACTTGAGCCATTCGAGCGCAGCTAGCGCCAGCCCTTTCAACGGCGGCTTGAAACCGGTGCCCACCACGGCGTCCACCAGCAGATCGGCCCGCAGTGCATCCGCATGCGCCTCCAACTGCTCCGCCTTCTCCACCACACGCACGGAACGCGGCACGGCGCTCCGCAGCAGCTCGCTCCAGGCTTTCTCCACGTTGGGTCCAAGGCGTTCCGGCGCACCCAGCAGCAGTGTGGTCACATCCAGCCCGGCCTCGGCCAGCAGCCGCGTCGCCATCATGCCGTCGCCGCCATTGTTGCCACGCCCGCAGAGCACCGTCACCCGCCTTGCAGCCGGAAACTGCTCCCGCGCAAAGGCCGCCACCGCCGCAGAGGCCGTCCGCATCAACTCAATCGACGGCACCCCGAAGCGCTCGGTCGTAACCCGGTCGCAAGCCTGCATCTCGGCTGCGGAAAGAATATGCATTGGGTCAGTGTACGACAGTTCTCAGTTCTCAGCTTTCAGTTCTCGGAAGTCGTGCATTTTACTGACAACTGAAAACTGCGAATTGAGAACTGTCTTTACCTCGCCATCAGCACCAGCAGCCAGCCATTCAGCCCAGCAATCAGCACGGCGACTACCCAGGCCAGCCCCTGCAGCCAGGGAGCGTTCACAAACTCGCCCATCTTATTGCGACTGCCGGTGAAGATCACCAGCGGCACCACGGCAAAGCTCAGTTGCAGCGAGAGAATCACCTGGCTCAGGATGAGCAGCTTTTCCGTGCCCTGCTCGCCGGTGACCGCGACCACGATGATGGTCGGGATAATGGCCAGCGAGCGCGTAATGAGCCGCCGCAGCCACGGCGAGAGCTCGAGGTGGATGAATCCCTCCATCACCACCTGCCCGGCCAGCGTACCGGTAATCGACGAGTTCTGCCCTGAGGCCAGCAGCGCAACGGCAAAGAGCGTGCTCGCCCAGGTGGCGCCAATCAGCGGGCTGAGCAGCTTGTAGGCGTCCTGGATGGCAGCTACATCGTAGAGTCCACGGCGATGGAAGACCGCCGCCGCCACGATCAAAATGGCAGCATTCACGAACAGTGCCACGGTCAGCGCCAGCGCGGAGTCGATGTTGGCCATTTGAATGGCCTCGCGTTTGCCCGCAGGCGTGCGCTCGTATTTGCGGCTCTGCACGATGGATGAATGTAGGTATAGGTTGTGCGGCATCACCGTCGCGCCCAAAATCCCAATGGCAATGTACAGCATCTCCGGGTTGGTGACGATGGAAGCCGAGGGCACAAAAAGATCTTTCAGCGCCAGCCAATGATTCGGGTGAGAGAGCAAGACCTGCACCAGGAACAGCGCCGTAATAGTGCCGATCAGCGCGATGACCAATGCCTCGATGTAGCGGAAGCCCCAACGCTGCAACAGCAGAATCAGCAGCACGTCCGTCCCGGTGATCAGAACGCCATAGAAGAGCGGAATGTGGAAGAGCAGGTTCAGCGCGATGGCCGAGCCGATCACCTCGGCCAGGTCGCAGGCGGCGATGGCAATCTCCGCGCCGATCCACAGCGCATAGCTCACCCTGTGGCCGTAGCTCTGGTGGCACATCTGCGCCAGGTCGCGCTCCGTGGCAATGCCCAGCTTGAGCGAGAGGCTCTGCAGCAGCACCGCCATCAGGTTACTGGCCATGATGACGAACAGCAGCGTGTAGCCGAAGCGCGAGCCGCCGGCAATGTCCGTGGCCCAGTTGCCGGGGTCCATGTAGCCCACCGAGATCAGGAACCCCGGACCAAGAAAACCCAGCAGCCGCCGCCAGTACCACGGCGAGCGCGAGACCCTCACCGAGGCGTGAACCTCCGGCAGCGAGGGCACCAGGTGCTCAGGCCCCGGCGCAAGACCGGGAAGTACCGGTACCAGGGCAAACTCAGTCGAATCGGGGATCGGGTTTTTCATAGCGTTTCTGCTGTTAGCTGTTAGCTTATAGCTTATAGCCAAGGTGCGGGTGTATGGCGAAGAAAGCGTCTTTTGCCGCACGCCCCAAAATAAAAACCCCCAGCCTGGTCTTAAGGCTGAGGGCTGAAAGCTAGCAGCTCGGAGCCGCTCTTCACTGTTTCACTGTTTCACTTATTCATTGCTGTTTCTCACTTCACCTTTACCTTCGGCTCCACCGACAGCCCTGGCCGCAACTCGTGGTTTGGATCTTCGTTGGCAAGGTTAGTGAAGTCGATGCGCACCGGAACCCGCTGCACTACCTTCACGTAGTTGCCCGTCGCGTTTTCCGGCGGAAACAAACTCAACACCGAGCCCGTCGCGCCGCCAATCTGCGTCACCTTGCCGTGATAAGTCTTGTCCGTCGAGTCCACCTCGATCTCCACCGCTTGCCCGGCGGACATATGCTGAAGTTGCGTCTCCTTGAAGTTGGCCGTCACCCACAAGCCTTCCAGTGAAACCAGCATCGTCAGGTTCTGCCCGGGCGCAACATTCTGGTTGATCTCCACGCTCTTTCGGGTAATGATGCCCGCAGCGGGAGCCACGATTTTTGTATAGCTCAGATTGAGCCTGGCCATGTCGAGTTTGGCCTGAGCCTCCTCGACCATGGCTTGCGCCTGCCGCGCGCGCGCGCTCTGCACTGCCACCTGCTGCGGAGCGGTCTGGGCAAACGTCAATCCCGCCTGGGCCTGCGCCTCGCGCTCGCGGGCCACCTTCACGCCGTCTCTGGCAGCCTGCTCGGAGTGCAGTGCGGCGGCGGCGGCGGCCACCGCGGCGTCAAACTGCAACTTGCTGATGACGTCTTTTGCCACCAGCGGTTTGTAGCGCTCCAGATCGGCCTGAGCTTTGATGTTGTTGGCCCGCGCTGTCTCTAGCTGCTGCTGCGCTTGTTCCACGGCGGCGTGCGATCCGCTCACATTGGAGTCTGCCGCGCTCAGATTGCTGCCCGTGTTGATCGTGGTGATGGGCACATTCACGTTAGCCGCGGCGGCGTTGGCCTGCGCGCTGGCCAGGGCGGCCTCGGCGTTCTCCACAGCGACCTTGTAATCGCTGGGGTCCAGCTCCGCGATCACGTCGCCCGCCTTCACCACCTGGTTCTCATCCACGTAGACCTTGGCCACCTGGCCCGCAACACGCGAACTCACCTGAATCAGGTGCCCGTTGACCTGCGCGTCGTCGGTGCTTTCGCTATAAGTGGAGCGCCACCAGATTCCGGCGGCCACCAGCGCAAGAATCACCACTACGACAACCACGATGACTCTGCGCAGCGTTTGCCGCTGCTCGTTCTCTATCTCTGCGTTCTCCTCGATTGGCTCCGGTGTTGGAATAAAATCCGCCACGTCTACCTTCCTCCCAGATAACTCTTGTAATTCTCGCCTGCTCCCAGGGCACGAGCCAAACTGAGCTTGGCCACGTTGTGCCGGTAGAGGCTGGTCACGTATTGATCGTTGGCCTGGGCAACCGACTGTTGCGCCTGGCTGACGGCCAGATTGTCGCTGACTCCGTTCGCATAGCGCTGCTGCGCCTCGCTGAGCGCCTCATTCGATAACTCCACAGACGAACGAGCCACCTCGACTTGCTTCTGCGCCGAGGCAATGTCCAGCAGCGCGTCCCGCACATCGGCGTCCACCTGCGCGTTTTTGTCGCTCAGTTGCGCCTGCGCTGTATTGAGTTGTGCCTGCGCCACCTGCGCCTCGCCGCGCAGTCCGTATTCCCTGAAAATCGGAACACTGAGATTGCCCGAAGCGTCGCCGGTGCCGTGCGATTTCTTCAGATTCACGCCGATGTCGCCGTAGTCGCCATTGAATGTGAGCGTCGGCAGCCGGTCGGCCGTGGCCGCCTTGCGCTGCTGCTCGGCAGCCTTGACCTGCTCCACCATCGCCGCCAGGTCCTTGCGGTTGGCGTGCGCCTCGTGAATCGCCGCTTCCACGTCGATCTGGTCGAAGACCGCGTAGGGCGCCTTGTCGGCCAGCGTGAAGCTCTGCTCCAGCGGCATCCCAATCACCCGCGCCAGCGCCAGCTTGTCTTTTTCCAGAGCGTTCTTGGCCACAATCAACTGCTGGTCTAAAGATTGGGAATCCACGCGGGCGCGCAATTCGTCCAGCAAAGGCGCCGTGCCCGCCTGGTGATTATCAACTGCCTGGTCCAGCGAAACTTTGGCCGTGGCCGCTTGCGCTTCCACGCTGGCAATGCGCGTCTCATCGGCCAGCGCCAGCAGGTATGCGTTGCCCACCACCAGCACCACCAGATCGCGCGCGTCCTGGGCTGAGAGTTGCGCGGCGGCAAAGTTGTGCCGCGCCGCCAGATAATTGCGCAGCGAAGCCACATCGATAAGAGACCACGTCATCGACGCCCGCAGGTCGGTAAATCCAAACGGCCCGATGATCTTGGGAAAGCCCGGAATGCGCAACCCCTCGGCGGGCAGGTCCAACTGCACCACGCTTTCCTTGAGGCTGCCGTCCACCGTGGGCAGCAGCGCCTGCAACTCGCTGAGCCGCTCTCCGCGCGCCGCCGCCGTCTGCGCGCCGCTCAGGATGATGCCCAGGTTGGCCTTCAGTCCTCTCTGGATGGCATCGTCCAGCGTGAGATTGACCGGCTGCGCCGAAACCTCGCCCGTGGCCACGCTACCCTGAAAACTGGACGCGGCCTGCGCGGGCGAAGTACCGGATTGACCGGGCAATGTCTGCGCACCCAGCCCGCATTGAAGCATCCCCGCCAGCGCCAGTACGCGGACTATGCGGCGGATCGAGTTGTTGCTTGAATCAACAAAATAAATCAAGGTCGTTCGACTCTCAGCGAAGAACTGCGGCCCAATACGCTTTCATCCTTGATAGATGCGAAAAAGAGGCAGCAGGTTCGTATCTCTAGTGTATCGAATGAACGGGCCAGGCAGTTGGATTCCGCCGCAAACGGTTGACTGGAAAGGACAAGCCTCAGCGAGATACGGAGGGAGGCGGGGATTTCAATCCCCGCATTAAGCCGGATAAATCAAAGCGGGCTTTAGCTCCGGAGTGGCTACTTAACGAGTACGGAGAGGAACGGAGGTCGCGGTGAATCTCCAGAGGCATCGCCAACCCAATCCATCCGCGGGTCAGACTTCCTATTCCCTATTCCCTATCTCCCCGCCGAGGCTTGGAGCACTTGCGAAGCCAGCGAGCAGAGCCCCTGGCGGAAGACCTCTCTCACCGCCTCCGGAGTCCATGCGGCGGCTTGCGCGCCACCATGCAACTTGAGCAGCGCGGCCGTCTCGGCGGCGTTGAAGCCGGCCACCGCGCGCAGAGCGAAGACAGTCCGCATCCACGTCGGCAAACTCGCCAGCCACTCCCGCACCTGTTCGCGCTCCGCTCCGCTGATCATGCTTTCCAGTTCCCCGGTCGAGATGCCCGCCGAGGCCAGGTCGTCGCCCTCGATGCAGGTAGAGGCCGGCGTTAGTCCCTGCGGCGCCTCCAGGCAGCCGGGGCAGCGCGCGGCCAGCAGTTTCAAGGCCGCAACGGCCAGCGCCCTCCGGCTGCACCTGCGCGCATTTTGCGGGTCGGCGCAGGGAGATACCTGCGCTGATGCAATCGCATCTTCCACCAGCCGCGCGCTATCCTCGCCTTCGCCCACCAGCATCGACGCCAGGCTGTAGAGTCCGGATGCAACCAGTTCGAAGATCTCCTTCAACCCGGAAGGATCAAGTTCCGGGATCAGGCCGTTAAAAGGATTGGCAGGTTCCTGGGTCATGGGGAAGAATCCTTTCAGGGAAGTAAAGCAAGCCGTCCACTTTATATCCTCAACCAGCCGGGCAGCGCGGGTCAATGCAAAACAAAGGCCGGAATCATCCGTCCGTCGCGCAAATCCGCTCACTCGCTAATCCCGCGCGGCGGAAGCTGACTCGCTGCCAATTTCGAAAGATTCACAATCCGATTTACGGCCAGAGTTTCTCCGGATAAGCGCCGCCTTGAATGAGTTTCTTGATGTTTTCCACCACATACGGCCGGTCTTCGCGATAGGTCACGCCAAACCATGAATCCCCTGTGCGCAAAACCTTCACCCTAGCTTGACTAGCCTCTACCAGGTCATTCACCACGCGGGGAATATAGCACTCCGACTTCGCCTCCGTGCCATGCGCTTCAAGAAATCTCCTGAAATGTTCCTCCAGTTGCGGGAAGATACGCGGCGTAAATCCCCACATGTTCATCGAGACCGCCTCGCTGCCCTCCAGCCGGGTCGTCGCGCCGTTTTCCTCGGTGTTCTTCGCATGAGAGCCGTCGCGAGCAAGACCAACCGGGGCCCAGCGGCGACAGTAAACATGA
>CAWDQS010000059.1:0-14736 GCA_963804295.1 uncultured Acidobacteriaceae bacterium | reverse complement strand
GTGGTGGCTACTTCGGCGATGCGCGACGCGCGCAATGGGCAGGCTTTTCATCAGATGGTGAAGGCCGAGACCGGCTGGGAGATGGAGATTATTTCCGGACTGGAAGAAGCCCGGCTGATTCATTTGGGGGTGATGGGCAGCGGCGATGATCAGGCGGAGCTTGAGTTCGCGCCTGGCGCCGTGCCTGGAGAGTCGAGCCGCGTGCTGCTGGTTGACCTGGGCGGCGGAAGCTGCGAGATCACGCTTTCCGAGCGCAAGCGCATCAAAGAAACTGTCAGCGTGCCGCTGGGCGCGGTCCGTCTGACCGAGGAGTTTTTGCCGGGCGACCCGGCGCCGGCGGATGGATTGGCGCGGATGCGGCAGTTGATCGCCCGCGAGCTGCGCAAAGCGCAGTACAGAATTCGCCCTGGGAAGATTTCGCAGGTGATCGGCACTTCAGGCACTGCGGCGGCGCTGAGCGAGGCCTTTGCGGCTGAAGCGGAGGCCGAATTCGTCAAGTTGAACAAGCCGGATAAATCAAACAAACCAGCGGACAAATCCAAGAAGAAATCCGCTGACAAATCCATCAGCAAGGCGATTCAGGCTCTTGCGGTGAGCCAGGCTCCGCTGAACGTGGGCATGGCGGACATGGTTCCCACGCGCGAGGTGCGCAAGCTGGCCAACGAATTGGTTCCGATGACGCTGGCCGAGCGCATGGCTGTCCAGGGCATAGGGCCGCGCCGCGCGGAGATTATCGTGGCCGGCACGCAAGTATTCGCCGAGTTGTTGGAGAGCTTCGAGCTGCCCGGCTTCCGCTATTCGCCGCTCGGACTGCGCGACGGCATTCTGGCCCAGATGCTGGCCGAGCAGGACGCGCGCGCTACGGCTCATCGCGTCTTTGAGCAGCAGCGCTGGGAGAGCGTGCTGGCCACGGCGCGGCGCTACGGCGTCGATTTGCGCCACGCCGAGCCGGTGCGCTCCCACGCTGTGCAGCTTTACCGCGCATTACATGCGCTGCATCAGTTACCGCCGGAGTACGAGAACTGGCTGGCCGCCGCCGCCATGCTGCGCGACACCGGCAAGTTCATCAACTACCAGGGCCACCACCGGCACACGCAGTACGTTGTTTCCAGTTCGGAGATCTACGGCTACACGCCGCTGCAACGCACTCTGGTTTCGGCCATCGCGCGCTACCTGGGCAAGAGCCGACCGCAGCCCGGCGACCGCGCGCTGCGCAACATTCCCGCCGTCGAGCATCCGCGCGTGCAGAAGGCCGTAGTGATGCTGCGCCTGGCTGTCGCGCTCAACCAGGACCGGGCCAGCGATGTGCTGCGGGTCACGATCAAGGTCTATCCCAAGCGGGTTCATCTGGAAGTTCGACCGGGAAGCACGGGCGCGGAGTTGGAGCTGTGGTCGCTGCGCAAGGAGGCAGATTATTTTTTGGAAGTCTTCGGGCGCGAACTCTTCTGCACGCTGGCATAGATGGCGCGCGCAGTGCGCGGATCGATGAGCCACTGCAGCAGCGGCGGATGGCGATCTAAATCGATGCGAGCCACTGAGCCTTTTCTCATGCGGATGGCTGCGCCGCCATTGCCGGTGACCAGGCGGCCAAGAAACTGGAAGACATTGGGGTTGTGTCCCACTGCGAGTACGCCGTCAAAGCCGGAGTAGTGTGCCAACATCTTCTGAAAGTCCGCGTAATCGGCGTCGGGCGCGAGTGCCTGCGAAATCTCCACGCGAGCGTCGTAGCCCATCTCCGTGCCCACCAGTTGCGCGGTTTGCAGCGCGCGCTTCAACGGGCTGGAGACGATCACGTCCACCTGCACCTTGAGCGCGTTCAGCGTGCGCGCCATCAGGATGCACTGCTCCTTGCCTTCTTTGACAAGGGAGCGCTTGTCGTCGAGAAGCGGATTCTCGCGGCGAAGTCCGGCACTGGCGTGACGCATCAGGTAAAGGTTCATGGGGTGTTCCGCATGTGTTAAAGGTTCATGAGACGGTCCGGCTGAGCGAAAAGGGGTCCGCCAGCTCTTAGGTTTTCCATACTAACACGGCGGTCATGATTTCGGCCTCCGGCTCATTGTTGAACCGCAATTTCCTGCAGGCGCTCGTAGAACTTTGCGCCATCTTCAAGAAGCACATAGGCTTCTCGCCCAACCTCATTATTACTAAACGTGACTTGTTGAATCATTCCATGCGACTGCAATCTAGCGAAAGAGCATCGGTACTCAAGCTGTTCGACTGGATTCAACGAACGACCAAATCCATGCCACACATTTTGGAATTCGTTATGAAAATTTGGCGACGATGAAGTAGTGTGTTTAACTTTCTCCACTCTATCCAGTAAAGGTTTCCACAATTCGTAGAGCTTACCAAGCATGGATATATCGGCATCTTTTAGCTCGACGGCAGCGCGCATCATGTCATCAATACTCTCAGGCTCAAGATCGTCTTCCTTCACACCATTCACGACAATACTTGCAAGTCGTTTGAGCCGATTCTCGACGTTCGTACGCGTAATGTGCAGAGTTGCATTCGCAACACCAGAACTAAACTCAGGCGAATTGATGCATTCATCGAATTGCTGCTTCAGTTCCTTGTGAAGTCGATACAAGCGACGTATGTCATCAATGAGCGCGTCCCCAAAATAGATTAAGTTGCTTTCGTCTTTTTTAACGGCGAGGTTCTTGAGTGCAGTGAGAAACCCAATCCCTCCAGAAGCTCCGGTTACACCTATTGACTCCAGAATAAATCCGCCAAGATTAGTGACCTTATCAACTGCACCATCAACAGAGGATGATGAGAGACTCTCACTCTTGATGCGAGCAAGTGCGGCTTCTGATGGTGTATCGAATTGTCCCATATGCACACTCGTTACGATTGTGTTGCGAATTAATAAGCCGGGGTGGGCGACAAATGTCGCCCACCCCGCTGACTTGCTGACTTGCTAACCTGCTGACTAGCTTTTCTTGTCCTCCACGTCCACATACTCCGCGTCGATCACGCCTTCGTCCTTCTTAGTTTCGGCGTGGGGTGTGCTTCCGGCTTCGCCGCCGGGAGCTGCTCCAGCCGCGGCCGCAGCCGCATTGGCCTTGTACAGAATCTCGGCGAGTTTATGACTCGCGTGGGTCAGCTTTTCGTGCTGGTCCTTCAGCTCCTTCGCGGAGGGCGTGCCTTCCAGCAGCTTCTTCGACTCGGCCACAGCCGTCTCGACCTCGGCCTTGACCGGAACCGCATCCGCGCCCTGCATCTTGTCGCCGGAGTCCTTCAGCATCTTCTCGATGTTGTATACCAGACTATCGAGCGAGTTGCGCGCGTCGATCTCCTCGCGCTTCTCTTTATCTTCACTTGCGTGAGCCTCGGCCTCCTTGGCCATCTTCTCCACTTCGTCCTTCGAAAGACCAGAGCTCGAAGTGATCGTAATGCGCGTGTCCTTGCCGGTGGCGTTGTCCTTCGCTGTCACATTCAAAATTCCGTTGGCGTCGATGTCGAAGGTCACCTCAATCTGCGGAATGCCGCGCGGCGCCGGAGGAATCCCGCCCAGCTTGAACTTGCCCAGCGTGCGGTTCTGCGCCGCCAGGGGCCGCTCGCCCTGCAACACATGCACCTCGACCTCGGTCTGCGAATCGGCAGCCGTGGAAAAGGTCTCTGTCTTCTTGGTGGGAATCGTGGTGTTGCGCGGAATCATCGGCGTGGCCACGCCGCCCAGCGTTTCAATGGCCAGCGTCAGAGGCGTCACATCCAGCAGCAACAGGTCCTTGACCTCTCCGGCCAGCACGCCCGCCTGCACCGCCGCGCCGATGGCGACGACTTCATCGGGGTTGACCCCGCGATGCGGCTCGCGGCCGAAGAGCTCTTTGACCATCTCCTGAATCTTAGGCATGCGGGTCTGGCCGCCGACGAGAACCACTTCGTCGATGTCCTTGATGCTGACGCCGGCATCGGCGATGGCCTTCTTGCAGGGTTCGAGGGAGCGGAAGAGCAGATCTTGGACCAACTGTTCGAGCTTGGCGCGGGTGAGTTTGCGGACCAGGTGCTTGGGCCCGGTGGCGTCGGCGGTGACGAAAGGCAGGTTGATCTCTGTCTCAATGGTCGTGGACAGCTCGATCTTCGCCTTCTCGGCGGCATCGCGCAGCCGTTGAAGGGCCATCTCATTGCCCTTGGAGGCGAGGTCCAGCCCCTGCTCCTGCTTGAACTCGGCAATCAGCCACTCGACAATGCGCTGGTCAAGGTTGTCGCCGCCCAAATGCGTGTCGCCGTTGGTGGACTTGACCTCGATGACCCCCTCGCCCACTTCGAGAATCGAAATGTCAAAGGTGCCGCCGCCAAAGTCGTAGACGGCAATGGTCTCGTCCTTCTTTTTGTCCAGCCCGTAAGCCAGAGCGGCCGCAGTTGGCTCGTTGACGATGCGCTTCACATCCAGCCCGGCAATCTTGCCCGCGTCCTTGGTGGCCTGGCGCTGCGCGTCGTTAAAGTACGCCGGAACGGTGATCACCGCCTCGGTGACCTTCTCGCCCAGGTAGGCTTCAGCGGAGGCCTTCAGCTTCTGCAGAATCATGGCCGAAATCTCCGGCGGGGTGTACTCCTTGCCCTGGGCCATCACGCCCACATGGTCGCCCGACTGAATCACCTTGAAGGGCACCATCTTCATCTCATCGCTGACCTCGTCGTAGCGGCGGCCCATGAAGCGCTTGATGGAGTAAACGGTGTTCTCCGGGTTGGTGATGGCCTGGCGCTTGGCCACCTGGCCAACCAGCCGCTCGCCGCTCTTGGTGAAGGCGACGACCGAAGGAGTGGTGCGCGAGCCTTCCTCGTTGGGTATAACTTTGGGATCGCCGCCCTCCAGAACCGCGACGCACGAATTGGTTGTTCCCAGATCGATGCCGATAATCTTTGCCATGTTTTGCCTGCCTTTGAGAGAATTTCCGACTCTCATAGGATGCCAGATTGAGTGAGTTGTTGTCAAGATTATATGATGCAATCAGCATAAACTTTATATTCAGCCATTCCAACACCCTGGCCTGTGCAATATCTCTTTTATTTTCAATTGTATATTGCCGATCTTTATGCCATAGTGGAGGACAAATTAGCTTATGTTCCATTTTGCTCACTAGCCGCTCACCAGGAGCGAAGTCAAGGGCGGTCCCAGGGCCCTTGGCCAGTTTCAGATGAACAATTCGCTCCCTCAGCCGATACGTTAACTAACACCGGAATCCCGGCGCAAGCAAGTAGAAAGGTGAGTATGAAAAGAGCTGTAACGCTTCTGGCCCTCGCCGTCCTCCTTGCTTTCTCTGCCAGGCAGATGGCCGCCTCCTCTGGTTCAGCGCCGTCCTTCAAGGCTGCTCCGGCTGGCAACCTCAAACCAGTCCCCGTCGCCGCCCCCGTTCCCTCCAAAACCGCATTGAACTTCACGGTGGCCGATGCGAAAGGCCTTCTGCTGACTTGCGCCAAAGAGCAACTCGATACTGACACCTTCAGCGGCTGCACTCTGGCGCCGGGCCGCACCCTCGACGATCTGATGACCTCCATTGTGAGGGCCATCCACGCCCAGCAGCAGAAAGACAACTCCGAGTAGAGGTACCGCAGCAAATTGATGTGAAACTTTGCGCGCCCCCGGCATAGGAGTACGTCGAGAAACCAGGGGGCAATTCCTGCGCTTATAGCCGGCTTACTTGCATTTTATATCGGACTAAAATAGTCTTATATCAATAAATACGACTATTTTAGTCGTATTTCTCAGGAGGGTTCATCATTGTTTTGCAAAGCGCATAGATTTTATTGGCGCAGCGCTTTTCTGGCTGTCAGCCTCACGATCTTCATCCCTTTCATTGGCAGGGCGCAGGACAAGCCCTACTTTGTGACCTACTCGCACGATCTGGAGGAGCCGGGCAACCTGGAAATCGAGACCAAGACAGCTCTTGGCCAGCCCAACGGTGGAAATCGCTTTGGAGCCACTGCGATGGAACTGGAGTACGGAACGCGCGCCTGGTGGACAACAGAACTCTACCTCGATGGCCAGGCCACCGGCAGCGACTCCACAGTCTTCACCGGTTGGCGGCTGGAGAACCGCATCCGTCCGTTGATGCGCGACCACGCCGTAAACCCAGTGTTTTATATGGAGTACGAAAACACCTCTACCGCCGACAAAACCATCCTGGAAGTGACAGGCCACGACGGTCAGGCCGACCTTGCGCCGCCCAACGCCGCCTTGCGCCGCGACCATCAGCATGAGGCGGAGTTGAAGCTGATTCTCTCTTCCAACGTCAAGGATTGGAACATCAGCGAAAACTTCATCTCGGAGAAAGACCTCGGCCACGATCCCTGGGAGTTCGGATATGCGGTGGGCGCCACGCGCCCTCTGCGCAGCGCGGCCAGCAGCCGGGAATGTACCTTCTGCGCGGAGAAGTTCATTGCCGGCGCGGAGGCCTACGGCGGCCTGGGAGATACCTTTGCATTGACCATGCGCGATACCTCGCACTACATCGCCCCGTTGATCGGCTGGCAATTACCCAAAGGCGTCCGTTTCAGCTTCTCGCCCGGCTTCGGCCTCACCAGCACCAGTCTCTCCAGGGTCTATCGCGTTGGCCTGGCCTTTGAATTCGAACAAATTGGAAAGTGGTTTCACTCCTCGAATGGAGGCGCCCTATGATCCGGCCCAGCCTTGCAGTTTTGTTGGTTGCGTTCAGCGCGGCACTTGCCTTCGCTGCAACTTCCGCTTCGCACTGGCAACACATTCCGGCCAAGGACCACGCGCGCCCTAATCCCCTGGCTGGCCAGCCCGAGGCAATTGCCGCCGGCGCGCTCGTCTATCGCGAACACTGTCAGCAGTGCCACCAGGCCAATGCGCAGGGCGACGGCCACAAGCGCCCCTCTCTGCGCAGCGAAGGGATTCGCACGGCAAATGATGGCGACATTGAGTGGTTTTTGCGCCAAGGCGACCTGCGCCATGGCATGCCCTCCTGGTCGAGCCTGCCGCAGGCGCAGCGCTGGCAGCTCGCCGCCTATCTGAGGTCGATTCAATAAGACAAAGAACGCGAAATCGCTTTCCCGATCAGGGAGCAGGCGGAGATAGGCGGGAACTTCGACCCGACTATTCCCAACTCCCGGCTCCCTGATCTCTAGTACCTATTCCTGCTGCCCATTACTTCCAACGCCTTCCACACCTTGGCGTGTAACTGACTTTCACTTGTCAGTCGTGGAATTTTCTGGACCAGGATCATCAGCTCTCGTGTCAAGCTTGTCCATCAGCATCGTTCCCAGGCTCTCAAGAACCCCTTGAGTGCTCCCGTTGCCAACCACCAAAATCTTGGGCATGAAAGAGGCCTCGCCCGCCGCAAGCGCCTTGATGGCGTTCACCAGAGTCGTCGGCCCTTTGCCCAGCGCCGCGACCTGTCTCTCATAGGCCTCTGCATTGGCCAAGCCCACCGCGCGAACTTCGGCGCCCTTGGCATTGCCGGTCTGCTCAATGTATGCGGCCTCTCCCTGGGCCTCCTTCATCCTGGCCTCGGTTCTGTTTGTCTGGATGTCCACTCCGACCTTGGACTTGGCAAGCTCCACCTGCATATCGGCGGTGCCCCGCGCCTTCTCCGTCTCAATGCGCTGGTCCTGAGACTGTCTCTGCATCTTGAATGTTTCCACTTCCTGATGCGCAACCTCGCGCTGCGTCAGAACCGTAACCAACTGCTCGGGGTAGACCACATCCTGGATATAAACTCCCCGTGTCTCGATTTCATACTCGGCGAGTTTTTCCTGAATGTAAGCGAAGGCCTCTTCCTGGACTTTCTGGCGCGTCTGGATGAACTTGATCGCTTCCATGCCGCCAATTTTGTCTCGAAAGAGATTGCCCACGGCAGCTTGCAGAACCTCGTTCACCAGGTTCTCCATGGAGCCGACCATGGAAATAACCCGCGGGGCTTTTGTATCCGGAACATGAATCAGAACCTGCAAGTCGATGCTGAAGACAAAGCCCTCATTGCTTTTGGCAATGATCGGCTCAAGGCGCGCATCAAGCCCGTGAGCGCCTGTCACGTCTTTTGCCCAATCGAGCTTGAGAATGGCCGTAAGAACCAGCTTCGCGTCGTAAATTCGCGGATTGATCGGATACTTTCCCGTCCGCAACGCTTCTTGCCAGATGCCCTGGTGGCCGGGGCGAACCAGGCTGCCGAATTTGAAGCCCGCGCCGGATGTGTCCTGCGTGGGCAATCCCACATAGGCCTTGATTACGGCTACCTGACCCTGCTCCACAACCAGCATCGGCACTTGTTCCACGCGGACCAGGAAAGGGTTCAGGTTGTAAGCGCCATAGAGCAGCGGGTCATGCTGCAGGCCGATCTTCCCGCCGGCTTCCAAAAATTTCTGGAAATCCTGATAGTTGTTGTGCTGATCGTTTTTGCTGCCCAGAATCATACTCATCAGCTGGAAATCAGTAACCCCATCTTTCACTTCCAGCTCGCTGACGTCTTTGAATCCGCCCAGCCTGCTGGCAATGGCGCCTGCCTGCAAGGGTTCGCCGTCTAATGTGGTCACCACTCCGATCATGTCCGTGACAACGCCGTTGGCGCCGGCCGGCTTGGGAGCAATGCGCGTGACATCAAGCTGCCAGCCTTCAAGGCCGAAGGCGTCGTAGCTTAGCTTGTTTCTGTCGGCCAGATCCTTGTACTCCTCTGACACCGGTACGCCAAAGACCTGCGGCTTGGTGATCACCAAAAAAGCTACTGGATGAATCGGCGCCAGTGTGCCGGGAGAAAGAACGGGCCTTTGAACACCCTTCTCTCCGCCTTTATCAAGAAATGTTCTGAAGTCTGTGAAGTTGCCGAAGGCCGGATTGTACCTGGCAGATTTTGCTCCGATGGGCGTGGGCTTGCCAACCTGTGCGATCACCACGCCAATCTGTCCTGGGGGCACCTGCACCCACGGATGCTTGGTCACATCATAGAACAGCTTGAATTTGAAGCGTATACCCGGCATGAGAAGATCAGCCTGATATCCGGCCTCTCCTTGAAAGGCTACAGGATTATCGCCGGGCAGCTTCCTTCCAAACCTGCTTCGTACAAGTCCAATCTGGGTCGGTCCAATGCTGTAGAACGACATGAAGACGGTGGCAATCAAAAAAACAGCGGCAGCGATGAAAAAGAGTGAAAACACAAAACCAATAATATCCGCCATTTCAAATCCCCATTTCCTTCCCGCAAAATTCTCTCGAATTATACCCCCCAAGAGTCGATTCTGATTGTAAAAACCTAAATTGACGGCTTAAAACGGAGTGACTCCATACCCTCAGAACTCGTCCAGATGATCGAAAGTCCTTCTCGTCGATTTACCCTATTTACTGCCCTAGACAGACAGGGGATGCAGAGTTGGAAGCTGAGTCAGGCATTATCGCGATCAATCGATAACAAATATGTCTTCGTCTTGCAAACGTCTTACGGCGCGCTGGCCTGTCTTACGTGTCCTGCGAATGTCTCACAGACCTCCGGCGGCCGCTCATTGGCGGTAAGACGCTGCATCATTTAATCTCAAACTTCTAGCCCATGACGACAGCCGCCGCCCAAGCCCGCTACCCCTTATCCCAGGGCGTGAACCCGTGGCTGGTGACGCTGGCGGTGATGTTGCCCACTTTTATGGAGGTGCTGGATACGGCCATCGCCTCGGTCGCCCTGCCTTACATTGCAGGGAGTTTATCGGCGTCGAACTCCGAAGCAACATGGGTTTTAACCAGTTATCTGGTGGCCAATGCGGTGATTCTGCCGGCCTCCAACTGGTTTGCCCGCCGCTGGGGCCGTAAGCGGTTTCTGCTCATCTGCGTGACCATCTTTACCGTGGCCTCATTCTTCTGCGGCGCGGCGCCCTCGCTGGGCGTGATTCTGCTGGCCAGGGTGATGCAGGGGGCCGGCGGAGGGGCTTTGCAACCGCTCTCGCAGTCGATTCTGCTGGAGAGCTTTCCTATTCAAAAGCGTTCCATGTCCATGGCTGCCTATGGGTTAGGAATTGTGATGGCTCCGGTCATCGGGCCCACGCTGGGCGGCTGGCTTACCGATACCTTCAGTTGGCGATACGCCTTTTACATCAACATTCCTGTGGGGATTCTGGCCTTTATCCTCATCAGCCGCTTCGTCTACGACCCGCCCTACATCAAGAACGCCAAGGTCGGTCCCTTTGACAACATCGGTTTTGGCTTGCTGATGGTCTGGACCGGCAGCCTGCAAATTGTGCTGGACAAGGGCCAGGAGGACGATTGGTTTGGCGCCGCATGGGTGCGCTGGGCGGTGGCCGCGTTGGTGGTTTCGCTGGTGCTGTGGATCTGGCACTCCTGGACCCATCCCAAAGGACTGGTGGATCTGCACGTACTGAAGGACCGCAACTTCCGGACCGGCTGCTTCGTGATTGCCATGCTGGGTATGTGCATCTACATTACGATTGCGATTTTGCCGCTCTACTATCAGGAAGTGCTTGGTTATACGGCATTTACAGCGGGGCTGGTGGTGGGGCCGCGCGGCATAGGCTCGTTTATCGGCTCGCCAATCATCGGCATTCTGGGCTCGCGTATCGACAATCGCAAACTGATGTGCGCGGGATTTATCGGCTTTGGCGTCTGCGCGCTGATGTTCGGCACGGTCAACCTGGACATTGGACCTTATACGCTGCTGATTCCCATTACGCTGACCGGCTTTGCGCTTAGCTTTGTCTTCGTTCCCATGGCCACCATGGCGATGGCCACCATTCCCAACAACGAGATGGGCAACGCCACCGGCCTGTCGAATATGCTGCGCAACATCGGCGGATCGATTGGAATTTCGATGGCCACCACGGCGCTGATTCGCCGCGCAGCACTGCACCAGAACGAACTGGGCGCGCACCTCGATCCCGCTAACCCGGTCTTTCAGCAGAAGTCGAAGCTGATTGCCGCCTATCTCGGACATCATCTCGGCCCGCCTGCCGGACCGCCCGGCTCGATGGGGCTGGTCTATGGGCTGATGGAGCAGCAATCGGCGCTTATGGCATATGTAGATGTTTTTCGATGGACTGCGCTGCTGGCGTTTTTCTGCGCGGCGGCGGCGTGGCTGTTCAAGAAGCCGGTCAAACATGGGCCGCTGCCGCCGGGGATGCATTGAGGAGCTATACTGACAGGCGATGCGTAACCTTCTTGTTTTCGCTTTAATGGCATTGATCCTAACCCCGTTCGCACAGGCTGAGCAGCGTTGCTCACAAACTGCTTTGCAGACGGCGACACAGCGTGTGAAAGCTATCCAGTCACAACTCCTTGCCTACAAGATTCAAGATGAAATCGACGAGGGAGTGCCTACCCCGCTGCAAGCGCAGATTCGCACATTCAAGGAATCGCTCGCTGCATTGGCAGACGCCGCACTATCCTGTGCAAAGGAAGATGTAAATCCGAAACTGATTGAGTCAACGCTCGTCAAATTGCTTGATGCCAACAAGCCAGTAATCAATGAAGTTTACGACCCCAAGAAGCCAACCCAACTTGATCATATCTACGGCGATGGAATCGATGTGAAGGTGACTGCGCCAGCCAATGCGCCGAAAGTGCTTTTAGTCGAAATTCATTTTGGCATCGAATGCGGTTATGACGCTATCTTGATAGCCTACGAACTTCACGGTAGCCACTGGCAACAGGTATTGAGATGGCAAAGCTACGACTACGATAAAATCTCCGGCGCATTCGGAGACTTTTTCCAATACCAGGTATTGCCACAAAAGGACTCGGGACACTGGTTGCTTGCTGTAGCTCATGGCTATCCATGGTGCACATCCCGCTATAGCGGTTTCGACATCGATATCATCCAGCCGTCCAACAATAACTCGCCACAGCAAGTTCTCATTCATAAGAACGAAGGTTACGTTCGGGAAACATCTCCGGTCATGACACTTGTTTCGGATGGAATTCAACTACGTGTTGTGACGACCAGTCTGGACGCGGATATCATGACGCGCCCCGGTATTTATCGCTATCGCATCTCCGGCGTACAACTCGTCCGTGTTCAGCCTATTGCCAACAATGGTCGTGATTTTGTTGATGAGTGGCTGCAATCGCCATGGGATGACGCTACAAGATGGAGCACGCAGTCGAATTTAGTTGAGCTTGAAGCAGCGCACAAGAATATCAATACCCTGCGCTATCCCGACTCTAACTCCAAAGAATCGGCAAGTTTCATCTACGGTCCGGTCCGCACTTGCACGGATTCTTCATCGCACTTCCAGGTCGAACTCGACCTAGAATGGTTTGTTAATCAACAGACGCGCCCCGATAGACCGACATATTTCCAGATTCAGGAAGGCACGAACTCCTTCACGATGCTGTCTGCCTCAGGCAAGCCTGATCCTCATTGCACCGGCCACGATATCATGCCTAAGCACTGATCGAACCATTACCCCGCATCCCCAAAGACGCGCACGCCGGCGGCTCTTGCGGCGGCGGCCAGTTTGTGGTCGAAGGTGGCCAATGTAGCGGAGCGACGCATGGCCAGTTCCAGGTAGGTGGCGTCGTAGGCGGTGAGCTTATAGATCCGGCCAAGTTGAATGGCCTGCGCCTGGCTCAATGCAGGTGGAACGGAATCCTGAACAATCTCCCAGAGTGACAACTCGGCAAGATAACTTGACGAATCCTGCGCCGAGATCACTCGTTGTCGCTCAGCCAGCAATAGCGCATTTGCCACCTCCGAGAACCACAGCGCCGGAACCATCGCCCCCGCGGCGCGCACCATATCCAACGCTTCTCCAGCCAGAGCTGCTTCGCCCTGGTCTTTCCGCTCCAGAAGCCAAGCCAGCGCCATTGAGGCATCAAGGATCAGAATCACGGACGGCCTTCCTCAATCCACGTCCGAATCGTTTCGTGAGAGATTCCCTTGATGCGCGGATTCCTGAGCCGCTGATAGGCTGCTTCGACCTCTTCGGGAGAATGGACGGGGGTAGGAGCCGGGATCGGAACCATCTGGGCCTTGGGCTCGCCATTGACTGTAATCGTAAAACGCTCTCCTGCTTCAACTTGCCGAACAATTTCGGAGAACCGTGTCTTTGCCTCGAAGATCCCAACCGTAGCCATTGTCTCCTCCATCCAACTGCAATACGAATCAACTAGTTTACAAACTAGTTTATTACGATTTCGTGTGATTTGGCAAGATCATGGCGCGAAGTTATAGAAAATAAACGGAATTTAGGCGAAAAACGTCTCTCCGGGGCTAAAGCCCTCGTCGATTCTATTGGCTGTTGTGCGGGGGTTGAACCCCCCGCCTCCCTCCGACTTACAACACAGGTAAAAAAGCTGCGGGAAATAGGTTATTTCCAAGCATCGAGCCGAAAAGCTTTCCTCAGGGGCTATTAATCCGGCTCTCAAATAGTGTTGATGTTTCCCACCCTTTCGCCAGAAAAAAGGCGAAAGGATGGGGCACGGAATTTCTCTATTTGTGGGCCGGATCAAACGTCGTAGCACGTCAGGCAGTTTCAAGCGGGGCAGGGATGATGTCGAAGTCTACTTGCTGCACGCCGAGATAGGGATGTTGGGCTGTGAGGCGCACCTTGCCGGGCAGTTCGCTGGCGCGAATCCAAACGGCGCCGGTGCCTCCGATGAGCGCGAAGGGATTGTCGCCGATGAGCTGGGCGGGGCCGGTGAGCTCGAAGCGGATGGCGTCGTTGGCGAAGGGGCGGATGGCGTCGAATTCGTCGGTCACGCGCAGAACGACGCGGGTGGTGTCGGCACCGTCGGCTGCGAGCGTGGTGTCATCGGGAAGTAGAGCGAATTTCTGATCGACGCCCTTGCCGGAGAAGCTGCGCGAGATGACCTGCTTGCCATGGATATAACCGTCGATGCGCAAATCGTCCCATGGGTTGAATTTGTGGCTCAGATCGGTGATGAAGGGCGCGTACTTGAGATGCGGGAACTGCTGGCGGTCGGGATCGGCCTCGGCCACCAAGCGGCCTCCGACGTAGAACTTGAGGTGATCGCAGTTGGAGGAGACCAAGGCATCTGTGAATCCCCCGTTATCATCGCCGCGCGCCCAGTGGAAGGCGGGCACTAGAACGATTTCCTCATCGGGGTTGCACTGCGAGCGATAGAAACCGGCGGCTGGTTTGGGCTCGCGGAAGATGTCGCTGACGCCGTGGTAGCAGATGCGGTCGCCGGAGCCGAAGTAGTCGTGAGTGTTGTAGTCGAAGGCGCACCAGCCGATGCCGCCGGCGTATTGCGGATTGGATGCCAACTGGTCATGAACGCGCGCATGGCGCATGGTGTGCTCGCGCAGACGCTCGATGTTATCGATGGTCTTGGTGGGATACATGTGGCCGACGAATTCGGTGTTGAGGTAGAGGGGATGATTGGGCGCGCGGAGCGGGAAGCCGAAGTCGTTCATGGTGAAGACGTCTTCGAGCAACTCGGATTCATAAATGTATCGAATGCCGCCAGTCTGGCGCGTGGCGTCGAGCTGGTGGGCCATGGCGTTGGTGCGGGTGTAGAAGTCGTGGCTGTCGCGCGACTCGTTGATGCGCACGCCCCAGAGGATTACGGAGGGATGGTTCCAGTCGCGGCGGATCATGCGGCTGACATTGTCCACGGAGAGGTTTTGCCAGGCGAGTTCGCCGATGTGCTGCCAGCCGGGAATCTCTTCGAGCACAAGCAGGCCGATCTCGTCGCAAGCGTCGAGGAAGTGGCGTGACTGCGGATAGTGCGAAGTGCGGACGATGTTGCACTTGAGGTTTTTGCGCAGGATGACGGCATCCTGGCGCTGCACGCGGGCGGGCATGGCCTGG
>CAWDQS010000058.1:0-13359 GCA_963804295.1 uncultured Acidobacteriaceae bacterium | reverse complement strand
GTGTACGCATCGGCCGAGCCGGCCAGTGCTGGAGGATTTATGTACGCGGTTATTCGCACCGGTGGCAAGCAGTATCGGGTCGCGCCAGGCGACGTCGTCAAGATTGAGAGCGTTGAATCGAAAGACCAGACCGTGGAGTTCAGCGACGTGCTGGCAGTCAGCGGCGAGCCGGGAAGCGTGGACAAGCCGGCGAAAGCCAAGGTGATCGCCGAGGTACTGGGCGAGGGCCGGGGCGACAAGATTCTGGTCTTCCATCTGAAGCGCAAGAAGCAGTACAAGAAGCTGCAGGGGCACCGGCAGAACTTTACCGAGGTGCGCATCAAGGCCATCGAGGCCGACGGCAAGACCTACACCGCCGCCTAAGAAGGCTGCGCATAAGACAAGGAAGGGGATTCAGCAATGGCACATAAGAAGGGTGGAGGCAGCTCCACAAACGGACGGGATTCCAATGCGCAGCGGCTGGGCGTGAAGGCCTTTGGCGGCGAACTGATTACCGGCGGCTCGATCATTATGCGCCAACGGGGCACGCGCATCAAGCCGGGCGTGAACGTGGGCATCGGCTCCGACGATACACTCTTTGCCAAGATCACTGGCCGGGTGAAGTTTTCCGATCACGGCAGACGCGGACGGTTTGCCTCGATTGAACCTGTAGCCGCCGAGTAATTCGGCGCCAATTCGACAGACATTCACGTAGAAAAGGCCACGGCATCGCCGTGGCCTTTTCGCTTTTCTATACCCTGTCTTCTCTACGTCACTGATGCGCGGCTCTTCATGTCCTGAGTTAACGCCTCTTCCACGGCATTCTCCGCTTCGGTCAGGAAGAAGCCGCCGGCTGGCTGCACCGCAACCTGGGTTCCGGTGTGGCCCAGTGCGGTGGCAATCTCATTCCAGCGAAAGATGAGGGAGTTGGCCGGCACCATGATGGGCTGGCGGGCCTGTTCGGGCTGGGCGCTGTAGGCCACCCACATCCCCAGCGTAGCCAGAATCGCTGACTCGTAAACAAACTGCCAGGGCGCGGTCAATGAAGTGTAGGCCGAAATCACCATCGATTGAACAAAGTCGTTGGCGGACATCAGGCCAAAGCCCATGGCTATCCCGAAGGCCAGGTCGCGGACCGAGAGGCGCAGCGCATTCATGCCCAAACAGAGGAAGCCCAGCAAGCACAGCTCAACGATGCTCACCGAACGCATCAGACCAAGGGCGACGGAGGGAATAAGCAAGACTCCATGCTGCGAAATGGAAATCGTCGAGAAGCTCACGATGATCGAGGCCAATACCGCCCAGCGAAAAATCACGATACCGAACTTCATCAGTCCCGGAAAGACCGCTATCGCGGAGCGGAATACCTCCATGCAGACGAAGTAGAGAAGCACCGCGCTGGCAATGTACACCGCAAAATAGAGATAAAAGTAGACCGGGGAACAGAGGCCGTTAAACCATTGTTGTGATCGGCCATAAAGAAGAAAAAGCAGCACGGGTGCCGACCCAACGTGCAATAACAAATACCCGCCCATGGCAGGGAAGCGGTGATGCAGTTTCTTCGTCCAGAACAGAAAGCCGAGCACAGTCCATAGAGCAAACTCGGCAGCGCTCATCAGGGACATCGCGGTCTGTGCAGGCATAGGAACCCTCACCACTCTCAGAACACTCTAAGAATAGCTCCAAATGCCCTATTCCTCAACAAAAAACGAACTGATTCAATACATTCTCAAGCCAATAGCCCTAATGGGTACTATGGTCGGAGGGGCAAACGTAGGGGTCGCATGTAGGAGTCGGGAAGCTGGCGGTGGCCGACTGATGGCTTGCGATAGGTCGCGTGGTCTTGGGCGTAGTGGCAGCGGCGGCGGCTCCGGCAACAATAACGGTCAGAGCGAAGATGCGAATAGTGAGTTTCATCATTGGTAACCTCTTGTGGATTTTGCTGGGCAGGATAAAGATCTCCTGTACACCAAAATCGTAGAAGAATTTTCAGATTAAGTCCAGCGAATTCAGAAATATAAACAGAAAGTAATGGGAATCATTACCATAGTACCCGCTCGCACCGGAAATTTCCTCTTTCCGCACGCCTTTTCCACCCCGATTTCCCCTTCATGCGGACCCCTCTCCGCATGGTAAAATTAGTCTTGGTATCTTTGATTGAAAACCCCAGTCTTTCAATCGGTTAGGCTCCTGAATCCCGGCCCGGAAGCTCCCCCGGACGAGACACCCCTTGCGGAGCTAAAAGCGAAAGCTTTACGAACGGAACCCTATGGCGACTGAACCCCTGAACACTGCCCCGCTCCCCGACGACAACGGCAACTACACCGGCGAGAACATCAAAATCCTTGAAGGCCTGGAGGCAGTGCGCCTGCGACCGGCCATGTACATCGGCTCAACCGGCGAGATGGGTTTGCATCACCTGGTCTACGAGGTGGTGGACAACTCGGTGGACGAGGCGCTGGCCGGCTATTGCAAAAAGATCGACGTCATCATCCATGTGGACAACTCCATCACCGTCGTGGACGACGGGCGCGGCATTCCGGTGGACATGATGACGCTGTCGAGCGGCGAACAGATGTCGGCCGTGCAGGTGGTGCTGACCGTGCTTCATGCCGGGGGCAAATTCGACGCCTCCACCTACAAGGTCTCCGGCGGCCTGCACGGCGTGGGCGTCAGTTGCGTCAACGCGCTCTCGCAGGAGTTCAATGTCGAGATCTGGCGCGACGGCCACACCTGGGAGATGGATTTCAGTTGCGGCGAGCCCACCAGCGAACTGCGCCAGGCGGGCACCAGCAGGCGGCGCGGAACCAAGATCCACTTTTTGCCCGACAAGAGCATCTTCACCGCCACCGAGTTCAACTATGATACTTTGTCTCAGAGATTGCGCGAGATGGCCTTCCTCAACAAGGGCCTGGAGATCACGCTCACCGACGAGCGCACCGCCGACCCCAAGACAGGCAACGCGCGCCACACGGAATTCAAATACGCCGGAGGCATCGCCGAGTTCGTCAAGCACCTGAATCGCGGCAAGACCGTGCTGCACGACAAGCCCATCATGATGGAGGCGACGCGCGACAAAGTCGAAATTGAGATCGCGCTGCAATACAACGACAGTTACTCCGAGACGGTCTTCAGCTTCGCCAACAACATCAACACGGTGGACGGCGGCTCGCATCTCTCCGGTTTCCGGACTTCTCTCACGCGAACCATCAATGCCATCGGCCAGTCGCTCGGCCTCTTCAAGGATATGAAGGAAAACCTGAGCGGCGACGACGTGCGCGAGGGTCTGGTGGCCGTGGTCAGCGTCAAGCTCTCGCAGCCGCAGTTCGAGGGCCAGACCAAGGGCAAGCTCAACTCCGACATCGCCGGTACCGTGCAGGCCTTTGTGAACGAACGGCTGGGCGCATACCTGGAGCAGAATCCGCCCATCGCCAAGCGCATCATCAACAAAGCTGTTGAAGCAGCGCGTGCCCGCGAGGCTGCCCGCAAGGCTCGCGACCTGACCCGCCGCAAAGGCGCCATGGACGGCGCCGGCCTGCCCGGCAAACTGGCCGATTGCTCGGAGCGCAATCCCGAGCGCTGTGAAGTGTATCTGGTGGAGGGCGAGAGCGCCGGTGGAACCGCCAAGCAGGGCCGCGACCGCCGCTTCCAGGCCATTCTTCCCTTGAGAGGAAAAATTCTCAACGTGGAGAAGGCGCGCTATGACAAAATGCTGGGCCACGAGGAAATCCGCGCCATGATTACCGCCTTTGGCTGCGGCATCGGCAAGGATGACTTCGACGTCTCCAAGCTGCGCTACGGCAAGATCATTCTTATGACCGACGCCGACGTGGACGGATCGCACATTCGCACGCTGCTGCTCACGTTTTTCTTCCGCCATATGAGCGAGCTGATCAAGCGTGACAACATCTACATTGCGCAGCCGCCGCTCTTCAAAATCAAGAAGGGCCGCTTCGAGCAGTACATCAAGGATGAGCGAGAGTTTGTGAAGGTGATGGTCAAGCGCGCGTCGGAAGGCATGATTGTGCGCCACGGCGAGGCGGCCAGCCACATCGAGGGCGCCACTCTGACCCGCTTCATGAGTACCTTGAGCGAGTACCTGGACTTCGTCGAGAAGGTGGACAAGCGCATCCGCAACGAAAAACTAACGGAGCTGTTAGCCCGGGCCGAGCTGGTGCACCGCGCCGACTTCACCTCCAAATCCGAGAGCGATATTCCGCCCAAGCTCTCTCTGCTGCGCGCCGAACTGGACGAGCGCACTGGAGAGTTCGATTTCAAATCGCTGGGCAAGCTGGTCGAGGATGAGGAGCATCATACGTGGTCCTTCGCGTTTGTCGACGCGCAGGGCGCCGAGAGGCGCATCGACTGGACCTTGGCCTCCAGCCCCGAATTCCGCCAGATGATGGCCAAATACACGCTCATCAAAGAATTTCTCGAGCCGCCGTTTCTTATCGAGTACGCCGCTAAGGCCGCGCCCGCCGAGTCTAAATCCGAAGTCGAGGCCGAAGAGGAAGAAGGAGCCGAGGCGCAGGAAGAGGCCAAGCAGGCTCGCCGCACAGCCCGCTTGCCGCGCGAGCCGGTAGAAAAGCAAACTGCCCGCGAGCTTTTCGCCTACATCGTCGAGCAAGGCAAAAAGGACTATCAGGTCCAGCGCTACAAGGGACTGGGCGAGATGACCAGCACGCAGCTTTGGGAGACCACTATGGACCCCGAGCGGCGCACGCTGCTCCAGGTCAAGCTGGAAGACTTTGTGGAAGCCGAGGAGATCTTCGCCACTTTGATGGGCGAGGATGTCGAAAAGCGCCGCAAGTTCATCGAAGACAATGCGCTGGATGTGAAGAACCTCGACATCTAGTGTCCTGAGTCAGAAATACGCAGCACAGAAGATTGTTGTCATCCTGAGCAAAGGGGCCACAGGCGTACTCTTCTGCCATTCCGGGGTCCCCACGAACAGGTCTTCGTTCGTGGGGTGGAGATTGGGGGTGGTGAGTCGAAGGATCTGCGGTTGTTCTTCAATTGACTTCTGACTCACCACACTGGAACCAGACCGGGAAACTGCACGGCTCAATTGCCCTGAAGCCGTACAGTCACTGTTCACATTACTTCGGTCAATAGCGCTCCTCGCTTTTCTGGCGTAGAGTTACGCCATGTCCCTCGACCATTATGATGTTCGCAGGGCCTTCGAAGAAGATGAATTCTTCCCGCTCTTCCAGCCAATCGTAGAGTTGAGAAGCAGGCAGATATTCGGTTTTGAGGCCCTGGCGCGATGGAACCATGTGCGGCTTGGCGCCATCTCTCCCGACGCCTTTGTTCCCATCGTTCAGAAGAGCGGGTACATCAACGCACTGACACGAAAGCTGCTGGAAAAGACCTTTGCGGCCGCGCCCCTGCTGCCGGCCGGGCTGCGCTTGTCCATCAACCTTTCTCCGCTGCAAGTGATGGATGAGACGCTGCCCGGCCAGATTGCCGCAGTGGCTGAGCGCGGCGGATTCCCGCTCGACCGGCTGACCGTGGAGATGACCGAGTTTGCGCTGCTGAATCATCTTTCCTGCGCTGAGGCAGTGGCCGGCGAATTGAAGGCTATGCAGTGCAGGCTGTCGCTGGACAATTTCGGCGCTGGCCACTCCAGCCTCATTCACCTGCATACCCTTCCCTTCGATGAAGTGAAGATCGACAGAAGTTTGATCCACGCCATGACCCGTAGCCGCGCGAGCCGGACGATTGTTGCCGCGATCTTCAGACTGGGCCTGGAACTCGGTCTCGAAACCGTGGCGGAGGGCGTGGAGACCGAAGAGGAGGCCGGCATCTTGAGCGAGATGCACTGCAACCTGGCTCAGGGATGGTTCTTTGGCAAGGCAGCAGCCGCAACTGAGATTCCGCGGATGGTCTCCGCCGCTGCCTCCGGGGCCTTATGGAGGCTTGAAGAGCAACAAGCGATGGCCGTGGCGGTTTAGGCCAGTTGCGAATTACCCTTGTCTAAAGTCTCTCGATTTTTGAAACCTGAGATTCCGCATCAGGCTAACTCGCCTTCTCCTTGCCTCCCAATCGCGCCACGCTGAACTGTGCCCCGGCAAACAAAATCAGTCCGGAAATATAGGCCCACATCAAGAGGCCTACCGAGACATGGAATGGGCCGTAGAGATCGATCAGATGCATATGCGGCAGCAGAAGCTCAACAATGTACTTGGCTACCAGCCAAATGATGCCGGTATAGATCGAAGTGCTCAGCACATGGCGCCAGGGAACTTTGCGATTGGGAAGCAGCCAGTAGATGGAAAAGAAGAAAGCAATAGAGGCCACGCCGGTGGTCGCGGCCAGCAATAGAAAACTGGTGCCCTGGTAAGTAATGTGCAGAACAAAATCAATGAAATTAATATTTGTCTGGTGAACGAAGATCACGGACAGCACGTCGCGCGCGGCTGTGTTCACCAGGATGCTCGTCATGCCCAGCACCACCATGAGGATTGCGAGGCCAAAGGCGATCACCTGGTTATGCAGGTAGTTGCGGCTCTTGGTCACGCCCCAGGCCTGGTTCAGCGCCACTTCCAGCGGTAGGAAGATGCCCGTGCAGGCCACCAGAATCATCATCAGCGAGAAGAGCTGCACCCCTACATGCGAAGCGAGAATCGGCAGATTCCGGGCCATAAAATCCTGGTCTACAGGAAAAAAATAAGGGGCTTAGGAAGAAAAGGTCTGTTTGAGTGGCGATAACATATTGTTATGCCGCAGGTTAACCGTTATTTTCGTTTTGCGAAGATTTCCGAGGCCAGATTTCGCCATCTTTTGCGCTGTTTTACGCTCGATTTATCAGCCACTCAGACGGCCCAGATGACCGGTATTTCGCTTCGCAGTGTGAATCCGATCTTTCAGCGGCTCAGAGAAAAACTTGCCCAAGAATGTGAAAAGATTTCGCCCTTCAGCGGCGATCTTGAAGCCGACGAATCGTACTTTGGCCCGCATCGTGTACGTGGCCGTCGCGGGCGTGGAGCGGGCCGCAAGATCATCGTCTTTGGCCTGCTCAAACGCGACGACAAGGTCTACACGCAAATTATGACGAATCTATCGAGAGCCGCTCTGCAAGCGGCGATTCGAGGCCATGCCGAACTGGATTCAACGATTCACACGGACGGTTGGAGCGGCTACGACGGCCTGGTCGATCTCGGCTACGCGCGGCACTTTCGCGTCCATCATGGCGACAATGAATTCGCGCGCGGGCCGAATCACATCAATGGCATCGAGAGCTTTTGGGGCTTTGCCAAGCACCGCCTGACGAAGTTTCACGGCGTGAGCAAAAGCACCTTTCCGCTTCATCTGAAAGAAACAGAATTTCGCTTCAACCACCGCAACCATGACCTCTACAAAGTGCTACTATCCCTACTGAGAAAGGACCCGCTCTGAGCGCCTTTTCTTCCTAAGCCCCAAAAATAATTCACCATGGCGATCACTACGCTCTTCATCATCGCCGAATTGAAGACCTTATCAGAAAGCGCGTAAAGCAGCGCGATGAAAGGTATAAACGAGAGGATCGCGTTAGCCGCCACGCTGAAGGCAAAGGTATGCACCTCGCTGTCCAGCAGGTAGTGGATCAGCGCCGTGCCGTCCTTGCGCCAGTGGTACCACTTGGACTGCTTAGCAGGTTCAGGCGAATCGGCGGCTCGGGGAGCCTCGACCGCCGCATCGTTCCGCTCCTCAGGATTTATGAGTTCAGCCACGGGTTGCTTCCTTTCTGGAGAAAAACTCTTCGCGGTCAAATTGCGCGCGAAGCAAAACTGCCGGGGATGGTTACCTCAAGGATAACCGCTGAACTTGGGTGCCCCATCCATCTCGCGAACTTTGCGAAATGGGTGGGAAAGCACGAATCTCAACCGGCATTCAGCGGGACGTCTTCAGTTTGTCCAGCGCCCAGCGCGATGCCGTCCTCAGACCCTCGTCCGCTGCCTCGGTCCACGCTTCGAGGAGCGGTATATACCGGTCCAGCCCGCTGTTGCCCATGGCGATGACCACATTCCGCCTGAGCCCCAGAAATCCCGCCCTGCGCACCGGCGAGCCGTTGAAGTTTTTCTCGAACTCAGCCTCATCCATCGCCGCCAGCCACTCCAACGCCGGGTTCACCAGCTCCGGGCGCGGCTCTAACTCCGGGTCCGCGGTCACGGGTGCTTTCCGGTTCCAGGGGCAAACATCCTGGCAGATGTCGCAGCCAAAGACCTGCCGTCCCATGCCCTCCATCAACTCCGGCGCAATGGCCCCGCGATGCTCGATGGTTAGATAAGAAATACATTTGGCTGCGTCCATCTGATATGGAGCCGTCAAAGCTCCGGTCGGGCAGGCCTCCAGGCAGCGGCGGCAACTTCCGCATCGGTCGGGCACCAGCGTCATGGCCGCTTGTTCCTTCTCGGCCTCAAGAGAAGTCAGCAGCACCGCCAGAAACCCAAACGATCCCAGCTTTGGATGGATCAGGCAAGTGTTCTTGCCCGTCCAACCCAGTCCAGCCGCCGTAGCCAGCGCCCGCTCCTCCACCGGCCCGGTGTCCACAAAGGCGCGCGACTCAAACTCGCCAAACTGCTCAAGCAGACGCGCCTCCAGCTTTTTCATTCGCTTGAGCAGTACCTTGTGATAGTCGGATGGCCGCCGATTACCGTCCGCGGCTTTCACGGACAGTTCGGGTTTACTCGACCAGGCATAGCGCGCAATCCATCCCGCGCCCTTGGTTGTCGGCTCAATCGAGCACGGCTGAGGACCGTTGTAATTCACAAAGCAAACCACAACGGATCGCGCCCAGGAAAACTGAATTCGCGCTCGCAGAAGCCGCCCATCCTCGCCGGTCCGCGTTAGGTAATTCATCGTGCCCGCGCGCCCCGCCTTCACCCACTCTTCAAAGCGAACTGCATCCCGTTCTTGGTGTGCATAAGGAAGGGCGACCAACCGAGCCTCGGTGAATCCGGCCTGTAAAGCCAGTGTGCGTACATATTCCCTGTTCAAAAAACCGCGGGACTGTCCGGCATCAGATTTCGGGTTAGAAAAAGCATTGGGCATGGAACCAGAGACACCCCTGTTTACGTATAGAAATTAAGCATATTACTTCCCCTGCGGTTTTCCCTGGAGGTTTTCTTATGACCACGACGATTTTGAACCCGGCGAGCAAGGCTGCGGCCTCTGACGGCCAATCTACCGAGGTACTTGAGCTGATTCGAGGCCGCGAGAAGGAATTGCTGGCTTGGCTTGCGCCGCTGGTGCGCCGGCAAAGCGTGACCCTCGATCTGGGTCGGGTCCAGCGCATCGACGCGGCCGGGATCTCCGCTTTAGTCTCGCTTTACGCAAGCGCCCGCCAGGCCGGCCACCGTTTCCGCGTAGCCAATCTCTCGCCACGCGTTGCCGAAGTCCTCAAGCTGGTGGGGCTGGAGCGGATTCTTACCTTCCATCGCGCCACCTGGAAGAGCGATTCCCTCCCCCGCCTGGAGCAATCCGCTGCATGAAAACGCCGCATTCCTGCCCTAACCGCTTACGCGGCGAGGGGGCACACATTTTTACGCAATCCACGAAAGTGCCTAAATCCCTCTTCGGGACAGATTTTGCCTAATATAGCTTTGTTTCCCGTCCCGGCAAGAAGCGTGGTTACCGGAATTCGCCCAGGGTTGTGACCTTCAACACAGGCAACTGTATACTGGAAAAGATATTCGTTAGTACGACGAATCAATGCCGCGCAGCGCTCTCCGAAGCCCGGATGACCCGTACGTGCTCAGCCTGAAAACCTCACTTCTTTTATGACTGAGCCTCCGTCCGGCCATTCTGTCCAGTAGACCGCCCCCCGCGCGGAATCCTAAAGTAGGAGGCTTCACCCCATGACGCAGGGCGTTCTGGATCAGGCGTCTGCTGGCCAAGCAGGCAAGACCTCAACTCAACACGTGTTTTTCTTCGGCGGCGGCAAGGCCGAAGGCAACGGAAGCATGAAGGATGTGCTGGGCGGCAAGGGCGCCGGCCTGGCGGAGATGACCAACGCCGGTTTACCGGTTCCCCCTGGATTCACCATCCAGACCGAGGCCTGTCGCGAGTACATGCGCGGCGCGCTTTCACCCGCGGTCAACTCCGAGATGTACGCCGCCCTGGAGCGGCTGGAGAAGCTGCAAGGCCAGAAGCTGGGCTCGGGCGACAATCCCCTGCTGGTCAGCGTTCGCTCCGGCGCCAAGTTCTCCATGCCCGGCATGATGGACACCATTCTCAACCTGGGCCTCAACGATCAGGCCGTGGAAGCACTGGCCAGGCTCAGCAACAATCCACGTTTTGCTTATGATTCCTATCGCCGCCTGATTCAGATGTTCGGCGACGTGGTTCTGGATGTCCCCAAGAAGCTCTTCGAGCATATCTTCGACGGCGTAAAAAAACGCGCCAAGGTCAAGTTCGACTACGAACTCCAGCCCAAGGCATTGCAGGAGATCATCGCCGAGTACAAGAAGCTGGTGAAGAAAGAAACCGGCAAGGACTTTCCGCAGGCCCCGCTGGATCAATTGGTCCAGGCCCGCGACGCCGTCTTCAGGAGCTGGATGAACGAGCGCGCCAAGACCTATCGCCGCATTAATCGCATCGATGACTGGCTGGGCACAGCGGTCAACGTGCAGGCCATGGTCTTCGGCAATTTGGGCGAGAACTCCGGCACCGGCGTTGGTTTCACGCGCAACCCGGCCACCGGCGAGCACGCCTTCTTCGGTGAGTACCTGATGAACGCGCAAGGCGAGGACGTAGTTTCTGGCGTTCGCACCCCGCTGCCGATTTCTGAGCTGGAACGCGCCATGCCGCACTGCTACGAGCAGTTGAAGGCCATCACCGGCAAGATGGAAAAGCACTATCGCGATATGCAGGACTTCGAGTTCACCATCCAGGATGGCAAGCTCTATATGCTGCAAACCCGCAATGGCAAGCGCACCGGCCTGGCCGCCGTTCGCGTGGCCATCGACATGGTCAAGGAAAAGCTCATCACCCAGGAAGAAGCCATTCACCGCGTCGAGCCCAACCAGTTGTACGACTTCCTGGTTCCCCGCCTGATCGAAAAAGGCGAAAAAATCGAAGTCCTCGCCACCGGCCTTCCCGCCTCTCCCGGCGCGGCTGTCGGCCAAGTCGTTTTCACCGCCGAGGAAGCCGTCAAGCAGCACGCCAGCGGCGCTTATCCGGTCATCATCCTCGTTCGCGGCGAAACCACCCCCGAGGACATCGCCGGCATGGAAGTGGCCGCAGGAATTCTTACCTCGCGCGGCGGCATGACCTCGCACGCCGCCGTCGTTACCCGCGGCATGGGCAAGTGTTGCGTGGCCGGCGCGGGTGATTGCATCGTGGACGAAGCCAAGAAGGAGTTGCGCGTCAAAGGCAAGACCTTCAAGCAGGGCGACTGGATTTCGCTGGACGGCACCACCGGCCGCGTCATCGCCGGCAAGCTCAAGACTCTCGATGCTCAGCCCGACGATCCCGATCTGGTCACCTTCATGAGCTGGGTCGATCCGGTTCGCCGCCTGCGCATCCGCGCCAACGCCGACGTGCCCCGCGACGCCAAGAATGCTCGCCTCTTCGGCGCAGAAGGCATCGGCCTCTGCCGCACCGAGCATATGTTCTTCGCGGAAGACCGCATTGAGCACATGCGCACCATGATTCTCGCCAATAACGAGAAGGACCGCCGCGCGGCTCTCAAAAAACTCCTGCCCATGCAGCGCGCCGATTTTGTCGGCCTCTTCAAGGCCATGGAGTCGCTGCCCGTCACCATCCGCACCATCGATCCGCCGCTGCACGAGTTCCTGCCCAAGCGCGAGGATCTGATGGTCGAGATTCAGCACCTGGTAGACACCAAGCCTCGCTCGCCCAAGCTCAAGGAACTGCGCACGCTGCTGGCGCGCGTCGAAGAGCTGCACGAGCAGAATCCCATGCTTGGATTGCGCGGCTGCCGCCTCGGCATCGCCTTCCCGGAGATCACCGAGATGCAGGTCCGCGCCATCATCGAGGCCGCATGCATCGCCAAGAGCAAGGGCGGCGATCCGCATCCCGAGATCATGATTCCGCTCGTCGGCTCCATTGAAGAGATGCGCAACCAGGCCGCCATCGTGCGCCGCGTTGCCGAAGAAGTCTTCAAGGAGAAGGGCGTCAAGGTCGATTACATGGTGGGCACCATGATCGAGCTGCCCCGCGCCGCTCTGACCGCCGACCAGATCGCCGAAGAGGCCGAGTTCTTCAGCTTCGGCACCAACGACCTCACCCAAACCACCTTCGGCATCAGCCGCGACGACATCAACCAGTTCCTCCCGGCCTACATGAAGGCGGGCATCTTCAAGCAGGATCCCTTCGCCACCCTCGACCAGGCGGGCGTTGGGCAACTGGTGCAGATGGCCACCTCCAAGGGCCGCAAGACCCGCCCCACCCTCAAGGTGGGCATCTGCGGCGAGCATGGCGGCGATCCAGAGTCCGTCAAGTTCTGCCACAGGATCGGCCTCAACTACGTCTCCTGCTCGCCCTTCCGTCTGCTTACGGCCCGTTTGGCCGCCGCGCAAGCGGCGCTCGAGGAGAAGCAGACCGGCCCCATCCACACCAACGCCTAGCCCGGCATCACCGGCTCAAACAACAAGGGCGCAGTCTTCGGGCTGCGCCCTTACTTTTTGGATTCCTCAGCGCAGTTCAATCCAAATTGAATCGAGCCACGGATAATTTTCCCCGAGTCATCTGTGGAGAACTTCCATTTTGCAATTGCGTCGCTCACCGCCTGCCACAGCATCCTGGGGCCGGAATCGATAGTGATGTCCTTCGCCGAGCCGTCGCTCCCATCGATCAAGTGGAATTCAACTATTCCCTGAACCCGAGCGGCCCTCGCTATCGGGGGATACACGGGATCGATGTATTTCGTGGGACGAATCGGCTCGCTGCTTGTTAATTCAATAAAAGGCTTACGAGGTGCATTTTGAGCCAGGCGGTAGAGCGCTGACGGACGGTCAGAAGAATCGCCGAAAATGCTGTCAAACTTGCCGTCTGCAATCGCCTGCAAGGCCGCTGACTGCAATATCGGAGGAGCCGCTGAGGCAGCTTCAAAAACCGGGAAAATGGGCTTATCCCACGGATGATCGCCAGTGGCCTTGTCGAGCTTATCAAACAAGGTACGGGACCAGGCTGTGTATTGCGGCGTATTTGGATGGGCATTAAAAATATCCCGATCTAATATGTCTGCGCGTATCACACGGAGACCGCCTGTGCATTCCACCTGAATTGAGACATTCATTCCGCTAAAGACCGAGCCCTTGTTTCGCCGCTTTAATTCAGCATTCAATGCTTTCTCGGGAATCGTGCAGGGATTCGTGCCTTGCAGAACAGACGAGAGGGATTCACTCAGACTGATGTGTGCGATTGCGATTTCAG
>CAWDQS010000057.1:0-12522 GCA_963804295.1 uncultured Acidobacteriaceae bacterium | reverse complement strand
ACATCTACGATTACCGCGACCCCGGCGAGTTGCGCATCGACGCGCTAGCCGAGGCGCTGGTTACCGGCCGCGTCAAGACAGGAGCCATCACGCAAGATGTGACCGGCGGCGGAACGCTCTTTCTGCGCAGTGTGCAGCAGCCAGGATTCTATACGTACGCGAATCCATCGACCACGATAATTACCGACGGCTCAGTCTACGACTACATCGGTTCCGAAAACATCTACGATCCCATCACAACCTTTCCTATCGAGTCGCCGCTGCAAACCGCCGGCCCGCGACGGCTATGGGAAGACAGCCATCAATCATCCGCCGTGGCGCAGGACCGAATTCATCTGCCGGGGCGCATTCAATTGCTCATCAGCGGACGCGAAGATACACTGCGCGATCATAATTACTCGCTGGCTGCCACCACTCCCTGCACGGCCACCAATCCCAATCTACCGGGACCGGCGACTGATCCGTGCCCTACCACCTACGACGCGTTCAACAATCCGACCTATTCCGTTCCCACGTTGCCTAATATCACCGATAAGCACGTCTGGCTGCCGCAATACGCGGTCAGCTTCAACCCGGTGAAGGACCTTACGCTCTACAGCAACTACGGCGTCATGCTCTCGCTGGGTCCGCAAGCGCCGTGGTGGGTGGATGATGCAAGTCAGTTTCTGGCGCCATTTTTCACGCGCCAGGCCGAGGTTGGAGCAAAGTATGAGCCGGGCCACAACATTCTTCTGACCACGGCGCTCTTTCATATGCGCGCGCCATTCTTCTATCCCAAAACACTCACGGGTCCCGACAGTTTTTGCCCTAGCGGCAATCCGGGCGATCAATGCTTTGAATCCGATGGACGCGAGACGCACGACGGCATCGAGCTGGACGCGGCAGGCAAGGCTACGAACTGGCTGCGGCTGACGGCTTCGGCGACGGCAATTCGCGCGACTTCGGATGATTCCAGCACGCCGTCTTACAACAACAAGCAGATCATCAACGTGCCGCACCTGCACACCACAGCCTCTGCCGATCTCACGCTGCCGCGCCTGCGCGGGCTGCACCTGATGCCCGGTTGGAGCTACACCGGCCGCAAGGAGGCCACGCGCGACGATACGGTCAGCGTGCCGAGTTACAACCTGTTCAACCTGGGCGCGCGCTACACGCCGGGCGGCGAGCAGGGGCGAGTAACTTTCCGCCTTTACGCTAACAACATCACTGACAAACATTACTGGAGCGACACCGGCGCCAGTTATGGCGATACATTCATCTGGCTGGGCGCTCCGACGACGGTGCGGCTCTCAGTGCACTACACTTTTTAGATGAGAACAGAGAACGCGCGAGTGATGAACGCGACGGCAATGGCGCATGGATTGGACGGCAGCCTGGTGGAACCCGACTGGCCGCCGCTCACGCTGGGCGAGGTGCGCGCACTGCTCTCTCTGTTTCCCGGTTGCGGCGAGCCTATCGAGATTTTATCGGTAAGCCCGCGGCCGTTTTCAGCGGCGAGCGTGGTCACTACGAAGAGCGGACTTGTATTCATCAAGCGCCACCACAGATCAGTGCGCGACCGGGAGGGATTCCTCGAGGAGCATCGCTTCATGCAGCATCTTCTAGAGCATGGAGCGCCGGTGCCTCGCGTTTTTGCGGCTTCATCGGGCGAGACTGCAATTGAAAGCGGCGAATGGACCTTCGAGGTGCATGAAGTTCCCGCTGGTGCTGACATTTACGAAGACGCACTTTCGTGGACGCCGTTTCGCTCAACGGCCCATGCGCGCTCGGCGGGAAAGGCGCTCGCGCGTCTGCATCTGGCTTCGCAGGGATTCGACACGCCGCGTCGCAAGACGCAACCTCTGGTGGCTGGATTCACGATCTTTGCGTCGCAAGAGCCGAGTGCCGCGATGGAAAGCTACTTGGCGGCGCGGCCCGCGCTGGCCGAGAATGCGGATGCACGTGAAGGCTGCAAAGAGGCGATCGAGTTACTGGCGCCGTTTTATTCCGAGTTGAGGCCGCTCTTGCCCGCGCTGAAACCATTGTGGACGCACAACGATTTGCACGCGTCAAACCTTCTCTGGAGCGATGCAAGCGACGATGCGCGAGCTGTGGCAGTGATCGACTTCGGGCTTGCCGACCGCACCAACTCCGTACACGATCTGGCTCAGGCCATTGAGCGCAACATTGTGGGGTGGCTTGATTTGATGGAGGACTCAGCACGCGCGGAGGTGCGCGTGCACTTCGATCATTTAGAGGCGCTGCTAGACGGCTACGAACAGGTGCGGCCACTTTCTGAAGAGGAGGCAGCGGCACTGGCGCCGATGACGGCGCTCTGCCACGTGGAATTTGCGCTGACCGAAGCTGATTATTTTATGGGAGTGCTACATTCGGAGGAGAAGACGAAGATTGCCTCGATTGATTACTTGGCGGGTCATGCGCGCTGGTTTCGCGGCGCTGGCGGACGGAAGCTGCTGGATGCAATTGAGCGTTTGGCAAATAAACGGCGCGGAATAAAGTGTCTCTGATTGGAGTTGAAGATTGATGCATTGGACAATGATCGCGAACTATCTTGCCGCGAACTGGATGGAAGACGTTGGTGCTGTCACCTCGCTTGTGGGCATCTGGCTTATTACGCGCCGCAATCTGCTTTGCTGGCCGACGGTGCTGATTGCTGAAGTGCTTTACATGATTGTGTTTTATCGCGTGCGTTTGTATTCCGATACACTGTTGCAGATATTCTATATGGGCTTTACGCTCTATGGCTGGTGGTATTGGCTGCGCGGCGTGCGCGATGAGGGCGAGGTGCGCGTGGTTCGGCTGTCCATGCCCAGCCTGTTGGCGGGAATGGCGGCCGGCGCGGCGGGAAGCGTGCTGCTGGGATTGCTGATGGAACGCATGGGCGCGGCGCTGCCCCGTCTGGACGCGGCTCTGATGAGTTATAGCCTGGTGGCCACTTGGTGGCAAACGCGCAAGCACGCGGAGAATTGGCAGCTTTGGATTGCTGTGGACATAGTCTATATAGGCGAATATCTCTACAAGGGGTTGAGGCCAACCGCGGCGCTCTATGCGCTGCTCACAGGCCTGGCCGTGCTTGGGTTGCGGGATTGGCGAAGAGCGGCAGCGACTCAGACTGCGGCTTGAACCACGTTGTGCAGCGGCTCGCCTGCAATGTAGCGACGCAATTCATCGGCGGCGACGCGAAGGGAACGGGGTGCGAACTGCGGGCTCGATCCGGCCACGTGAGGCGTGAGCAGCAGGTTGGGGCAACTCCACAGCGGGTGGCCTTCGGGCAGCGGCTCGGGATCGGTGACGTCGAGAGCGGCGCGAATGTGACCGGCGTTGAGCGCGTCCACCAATCCATCCGTATCGACAACGGGCCCGCGCGCGGCGTTGACCAGTAGCGCTCCCTGACGCATGAGAGAAAATTGGCGGCGGCCTATCAGTCCTTGCGACTCGGCGGTGTGAGGCAGGATCAGAATCACAATCTCCGCTTGCGGCAAAAGGCTGTCGAGTTCGCTGACGGCATGAACCGGCGGCTTGACGCGCGCGGAGCGGGCAACGCGCTTGAGCCCCACATGAAAGGGCGCGAGCATACGCTCAATTTCTTTGCCGATCGCGCCGTAGCCCACCAGCAGCACGGATTTGCCGGTAAGTTCTTCCAGCATGACGGGCGGATAATGCGGCCGCGCGTCGCCGGTGATGCCGGCGTAATACGCGCTGGCCTCGAAGCGGCGCTTCCACACACCGGTGCGCTGCACATCGTGATAAAGCGGGAAGTACTTCAGCGTGGCCAGAATGGCGCTGATAGTCCACTCGGCGGTGGAGATGCTGTGGGCGCCATGGGCGTTGCATATGGTGACGCCAGGCCCGGCCACACCGGGAATCCACTCCGTGCCGGTCATCAGCGATAAAATCAGGCGCACGCCGCGCAGCCACGGCCAGATGCGAATGGCCTTCGTCGAATAGGGGTCGGGAATCCATACATCGATTTCGATGTCGTGGTCAAGATCGTTAGGCAGGGGAATGATCTCGGCTTCCGAAGGGAAATCGCGCAACAACTCCGGGGCCAGAATGGCAGGATAACCGACTCGCAACATAACAAATGTCTCCCCGGGGAACGTGATACTGTGCAACGGATTACAAGTGATATGATGATCCGCGCAAAGTATTGGTTCGTGTTATTACAACAAAATAATCAGACCGTGAGCAACTCAGTATAAACGGCCATGCCGACCACAGCATCTGTGCCCAGCGCGTCCAGGGCGTCCACTTCCTGTTGCGAACGAATGCCGCCGGCCACAATGAGTTGGCGCTGGGTGAGCTTTCGCAGGCGCGCGGCTGTGTCGATGGGAAAGCCTTGCATCATTCCTTCGCCGTCCACGTGCGTGTAGAGAAATGCAGCGGCGTGAGATTCAAGTTGCGGAATCGCATCATCGGGAGTGAGCGCCACCTGCGCCTTCCAACCCTTCACAGCGATGCGGCCGTTTTTGGTGTCGATGCCTGCGACAATGCGATCCCTGCCAACGGCGGAGGCAAGCGAGGCGGCGAAATCGGTGTTGACTGCGCCGGTTTCAGAGAAGAGTGCAGAACCAATGATGACTCTCTTCGCGCCCGCGTCCAGCACTTGTTGTGCGCGCTCGATGGTGTGGATTCCGCCGCCGGCCTGAACGGGTAGACGCTTGGCGATCTGGGCGACTAATGCGGAGTTGTCGCCCTGACGCATCGCCGCGTCCAGATCGATCAACTGGACCAATGGGAATTTAGAAAATTTTTCAATCCAGTATTCGAAGTCGTCGAAGGCCAGGCGCAGTTTTTCGCCTTGCACAAGCTGGACAATCTGACCGCCGAGCAAATCAATGGATGGAATCAGCATGGAAGCCTCACGGAGACGCCGGCTTTGGCCAGCTCTTCTTTCAACGAACGCGCACTGGAGACGCCGAAGTGAAAGATACTGGCAGCAAGCGCGGCATCGGCTTTGCCGCGCCCGAAAACATCGACAAAATGCGCGACGGTTCCCGCGCCGCCCGAAGCGATGACGGGAATGTTGACGGCCTCGCTGACTGCCGCGGTCAACTCGCAATCGAAGCCTGTGCGTGTACCGTCGCAGTTCATCGAGGTCAGCAGAATTTCGCCTGCGCCGCGAGACTCGGCTTCGCGCGCCCACTCAACGACGCGACGGCCGGCCAACTTGCGCCCGCCTTGCACAAAGACTTGCGCATCGCGCACCGGATCAGCAGCTTCGGGGTCGCGACGCGCGTCAATGGCGACGACGACGGCTTGTGCACCAAAGCTGCGGCCGATGGCGTCGATCAGCGTTGGGTCGGCGAGCGCGGCGGAGTTCACGCTGACCTTGTCCGCTCCCGCCTCGAAGACTTGCGCGGCATCGTCCGCTGTGCGAATGCCGCCGCCTACGCAGAAGGGCACGAAGAGTTCTCGCGCTGTTCTGCGCACGGTGTCGAGCAGCGTGGCCCGGCCTTCGTGTGTCGCGATAATGTCGAGCAGCACGATTTCGTCGGCGCCTTCGCGGGCATGACGCGCAGCCTGCGTAGCTGGGTCGCCGGCATCGATGATATCGACGAACTGCACGCCCTTGACGACGCGGCCGTCATGCACGTCGAGGCAGGCGATGATGCGTTTGGTAATCATGCATCAACCTTTCCACTTAAGAAAATTGCTGAGAATCTTCAATCCCGTTGCGCCGGATTTCTCCGGATGAAATTGCACGCCCATCACATTGCCGCGCTCGACAGCGGACGAGAATGGTTCGATGTAGTGCGTGACGGCAGCGGTGTCGCCGGTGACGGGAGCCTTGTAGGAGTGCGTGAAGTAGACGTACTCGCCCGGTTCGACACCGGCAAGAAGGCGTGAATTGGGGCGGATTTCAAGCGAATTCCAGCCGACGTGCGGAACTTTTTCTTTGCTTTCGGAAAAACGTGTACAGGACTCGGGGAAGTGTCCGAGGCCCGGCTGTGCAGTTGCTTCGCTCGATTCCGCGTAGAGCCATTGCATGCCGACACAGATGCCGAGAAACGGAACGCCGCGCGCAATCGCCACGCGAATCGCGGGAGTGAGACCAGTTGAGTCGAGCCGCTCGGTGGCCGCGAAATGGCCTACGCCGGGAAGAACGATGCGTTCCGCAGCTTCAACAAGCGCGAGATCGCCGTCTGTGACAACCGTTTTCGCGCCTAGGTGATGCAGCGCCTTGAGCACCGAGGTAAGATTGCCCGCTTTGTAATCGATCACGGTTACACGCATCAGAGCAGTCCTTTCGTCGATGGCAGCATCTTGCCTAGTTGCTTGTCGCGCGAACAGGCTACGCGCATCGCGCGGGCGAAGGCCTTGAAGATGGCCTCGATCTTGTGATGATTGGAGCGACCGTACATCACTTTAACGTGGACGTTGGCGCGAGCGCCGCGCGCGAAGCCTTCGAAGAAATCCGTCATCAGCTCGGTTTGCAGATCGCCGACCATGCGAATACGGACTTTGGTTTCGACAGCGAAGGCTGCACGTCCGCTGAGATCGATAGCGGCAATGGCGAGAGTTTCGTCCATGGGCATTAAAAAATATCCGGCGCGCAGAATGCCGCGCTTGTCGCCGAGGGCGCGGTAGAAGGCCTCGCCCAGCGCGATGCCCACGTCCTCGACGGTGTGGTGCTGATCCACATCCAAATCGCCTTTGCAGGCGAGGTCGAGGTCAAATGCGCCGTGACGCGTGAAGAGCTCTAACATGTGATCGAAGAAGCGAATGCCGGTGGAGATTTTGTATTGGCCGCTGCCTTCAATTTTCAGCTTGATGGCGATGCGTGTTTCTGCGGTATCACGCTGAACGATGGCGGTGCGCGGGGTTGATGGTTTGACTTTGCTTCTGGGCGTCACAGAGCGCCTCCTTTCCAATTGAGCACGGACAGAACTTCGTGGAAGGCCGCAACGGCCTGGCGCATCTGCTCACGCGTTCCGATGGTGATGCGCACGCGGCCATCGCAACCGGGGTCGCTGGAGCGGTCGCGAACCAGCACGCCTGCGGCGCTCATCAAGCGGGTGAATTCCTTGTGCATTGCGCCGATTTCGATGAGGACGAAGTTGGCGCGACTGGGCCAGCGGCGGACGCCGGCCTCGTCGAGCGCGGCTTCGAATTCCGCGCGTGCTTCGAGCACTTCACCGACGTACCTGTCGAGGTAGGCGGTGTCTTCGAGCGCTGGCGTAAGGCAGGCCAGCGCCAGCGAATTCACGCTGTAAGGCGAGAGAACGCGCCTGACCCAGCGCATCAAGTTCACGGGACCGGCAAGCAGGCCGAGGCGCAATCCGGCAAGGCCATAGGCTTTGGAAAAGGTTCGCGCGACAATCAAATTGGGGATTACGCCGACCTGATCAATGACGGATTCGCCGTAAAAGTGGAAGTAAGCTTCATCGACCAGCAGCACGGCACGAGGCGCGCGCTCGGCAATTTCCAGCAACTGCGAACGCGTGGCCGCGGAGCCGGAAGGGCTGTTGGGATTGGCGATGGCGATAATCTTAGTGCGCGGCGAGATGGCCGCGAGCAAGCGCGTGAAGGGGAAGCGCAAGTCGTCTTCGGCGAGCACCGTAACTAAACGCGCGTCTGTGGCCGATGCGTAAATCTCGTACATGGTGTAGGTGGGCACGGGAAGCAGCAACTCGCCGCCCTCTTCAAGAAAGGTTTCGAAGAGCACGTGAATGGCTTCGTCCACGCCGTTGGTGAGCGCAATCTGCTCAGGCGCGAGGCCGAGGTGCGCGGCGACTATGGCCTCGACCGGCCGGCGCTCAGGATAGCGCGTGAGGCTGCCGGCACTGATGCGGCCCAGCACTTCGCGCACCTTGGGCGAGCAGGCGACGGTGTTTTCGTTAAAGTCCAGGCGAAGAGTGTCGCGGTTACCTAGTGGAGGGTGATACTCCTTCATGGCTTGCACGCGGCGGCGCGGTTGCGGACTGTTTATTGCGATGGAGTTAGTCACGAGTACTCCTTTTTTGCAGGCGCGTGCGAATGGCTTCGGCATGGCCGGTGAGCCCTTCGGCTTCGGCCAGCAGCGCGGCAGGCGGCCCGAGCGAGCGGATTCCCTTTGCGGTGTACTGCTGCACAGTGATGAGCTTGACGAAGTCGTTTACGCTGAGGCCGCCGCGTACCCGCGCCATTCCGCCGGTGGGCAGCGTGTGATTGGGTCCGGAGATATAGTCGCCCATGGGCTGCGCGGACCAGCGGCCCACGAAGACCGAGCCAGCGTTCTGAACCCAGTCGAGATCGCTTGCCGCGTCCACGGTGAGATGTTCGGGCGCGAGTCGATTGGTGATCGCGCGCGCTTCGTCTATGTTTGCGGCGACGATTGCCAGGCCATTGCGATCAAGCGCTTGGCGCGCGACGGCATTGAAGCGGCTGCACAGTTTAGTTTCGGCGATAACACCTTTCGCGAGATCGGCGCGCGTGGTGATGAAGATGGCCAGCGCCTCGGGATCGTGCTCGGCCTGCGCGACCAGGTCAGAGGCGATGTCGGCTGCTTTGACTCCTTCACTGGTGAAGATAATCTCCGTGGGTCCGGCGAGCATATCGATGGCGCAATCGAAGGCCACGAGACGCTTGGCTGCGGTGACGTAGAGATTGCCCGGGCCGACAATCTTGTCCACGCGCGGGACGGACTTAGTTCCATAGGCGAGCGCGGCGATGGCGTGCGCGCCGCCGAGACGATAGAACTCCGTGATGCCGAGCAAGTGCGCGGCGGCCAAGGTTTCCGGCGCGGGTTTTGGCGAGACCACTGAGATGCGCGCGACGCCCGCCACCTGCGCAGGAATTACCGTCATGAGCAGTGTAGAAGGCAGCGGATGGCGTCCGCTGGGCACATAGCAGCCCACCGAGCCGAGGGCACGAACAAGCTGGCCGGTGGTGAGTCCGGAGATTGGTTCCTCGCTGAAGGAGGCGGGGAGTTGGGAGGCGGCAAAGGAGCGAATTTGTTGAGCGGCGATGGTGAGAGCGCCCTGCATTGCCGGCGTAATTGCATTCCATGCCGCTGCCATTTCTTTAGGCGAGACACGCAGAGTGGCGGCGCCGGGGAGGCCGTCGAATTGAGCGGCGTAACGGAGCAAAGCGCGGTCGCCCTGCTTGCGCACATCGGCCACGATGCGTTTGACGGCGGGCAGCACGGAATCAAGCGTCGAGCCGCCACGATTTTCGAGTGCGGCGAGTAGTTCTGCTGTTTGCTGTGCGCCTCGGCCTTTGGTTCGGATCAACTTCATCGCTTCTCCGTAATTTCGTACATCGAATTCTTGCTTTCCCAGGTCCCCAAAAGCGAGGAACCTGGGGCACTCATTCATTCATGATGCGAAAACTGCTAGAGCACAACCTTGTTGAGCGGATACTCGACGATGCCTGTTGCCCTGGCTGCCTTGAGTTTGGGAATCACGTCGCGAGCGATGCGTTCTTCGACGATGGTGTTGACCGCGACCCAATCGGAGTTGCTGAGCTGGGAGACGGTGGGCGAGTTGAGAGCTGGCAGCACGGCGAGTACCGCGTCAAGGTCGGCGCGATGCACGTTGAGCATGAGGCCGACCTGCGATTGCGCATCGATGGCGCCGCGCAGCATGAGCGCAATCTGGTCGAGCTTTTCGCACTTCCACGGGTCTGAGAGAGTTTTTTGCCCGGCGATAAGATGCGTTTCACTCTCCAAGATGGTATCGATAATCTTGAGGTGGTTGGCCTTGAGCGAGCTGCCGGTTTCCGTGACCTCGACGATGGCGTCGGCCAGCATGGGCGGCTTGACTTCCGTTGCGCCCCAACTGAACTCGACCTTGACGTTGACTCCCTTGGCGGCGAAGTAGCGTTTGCTGACTTCCACTAACTCAGTCGCCACGATTTTGCCTTCCAGGTCTTCGGCCTTCTCGAAGCCGCTGCCTTCCGGCACGGCCAGCACCCAGCGCACCTTGCGGCGGCTCTGCTTGGCGTAGGTGAGAGAGGTGACGCTGGTGACCTGGAGGCCGCTCTCGACGACCCAGTCGATGCCGGTGAGGCCGGCGTCGAGAACTCCGTGATCGACATAGCGGGCCATCTCCTGGGCGCGAATCAACATGCACTCGATCTCAGGGTCGTCGATGGAGGGGAAGTAGGAGCGGCCGTCAGCATAGATATTCCAGCCGGCGCGCTTGAAGAGAGCGATAGTGGCATCCTGCAGGCTGCCTTTGGGAATGCCGAGTCTGAGCTTGTTAGCCATGTATTACCTCTTTCTGATCTGCGCCAGGCGCGAGAATGGGTTTTGTGAAGCAACTGACCGTGCCCTCGTGGCAAACGAGTCCGTCGCCCTCGACGACAACGCGAAAGAGCAGCGCGTCGTTGTCGCAGTCGGTTGCGGCGGAGACGACGCGCAGTCGGTTGCCGCTGGTTTCGCCCTTCATCCACAACTTCTGGCGGGTGCGGCTCCAGAAGGTGACGAAGCCGGTCTCCAGGGTTTTTGCATAGCTGACGGGGTTGAGAAAGCCCAGCATCAGCACCTCGCCGGTGCGCGCATCCTGCACAATGCCGGGCGCGAGGCCGTCCATCTTGTCGAAATCAATTGTGGGGTTCGTATTGCTCATGTTTTTCCTTGATCTTGGTTGTGGTTATCGGGGAACACGAAAAAGCCCGCGGGCTAATTCGCCGGCGGGCTTCAAGTTTCTTTGATCTCTCTGGCCGATTACATCAGGCCATGGCAGTCCGCCGGCATGGAGTTTCCATGATGATGGTGATGACCGTGATGGCGGTGGCTCTGCATCTGATTTCGAGATTACGGGATAACACGATGTTGTGTCAAATCTTTTTCTTGCGGATGGGGCGGGGCAGGGCGGAGAATGGAGCCGTGCGAGCGCGCGTGCGATTTTCGACTTTGGCCGTTGCGATCCTGGGCTTGTGCCTGGCGGGAATGGCGCAGAGCCAGGATCGGGACACTCGCGGCGCGCCCAAAACATCGGCTAATGCCCCACGGCCGGAGGCGCGTGTGGATATCAATCATGCCAGCATGGAGGAATTGCTGAAGATTCCCGGCATGACGCCGAGTTGGGCGGGGCGCATTGTTCGCTTCCGTCCTTACCGCACCAAGCTGGACCTGGTGGAGAATGGCGTGGTGACGAGCCAAGTCTACGACCAGATCAAGGACTATGTGATTGCGCATCGGGAGGCGCGGTGAAGAATACACTCCACTAGCGCCTGGCCCAGGCAATCACCCCAGAATCAGCAGGTGCTTGCTGTACCGCTCCCCGGCTAAAAACTTGAACGCCTTGTCCAAAGTGACCAATACGCCGTGTTCTTTGACTGCGAGTCCAAGTAGAAAAGCATCTGTAATTTGCTGGTGGCCGAAGATCCGCTCACGGAATGGCGCGGCTAAAGTTAACCACCCGGCTGTGATCGGCCAATACCGGTATCCAGGATGCTTTTCGAGAGCTTTCAGAATTTCGGACGCTTCCCCAACCGATACTTTGCCCACATTTGAATTCGCCGTGACTCGAAGCAAACCCGCTTCAGAGAAGGCGCACAGGCCCCAATCGAGACCAGGAGTATTGAACCATTTCATCACCGTTTGATGATGCATATGTCCTTGTTCGGTGAGTGCGATCAAGATATTCACATCAAGCAAGTATCTCTGCTTACTCAAGATTAGTCCTCTTCCAGAGCTGCCTTCACCATCTCGGAGGTGATGACCCGGCCGTCAGAGGGAATAATCAGCAGGCCGTTGGGCGCTCGCTTCAGGCGTGGGGACGGGCTAGTTGATTGCATGGCCTCAACCCCCTTGCGCGCCATTTCGCTGACAGCGGTACTCAGAGAGACGCCCCGCCCCCTGGCGTAAAGCGTAGCCGTTTGGTAGACATCATCATCGAGTGTAATGCTGGTTCTCATATGGATAGTATGCACCAACAGGAGAGATGGTGCAAGAACATAATATGATGCACATCTCACTGATGGTTCTGGACTGGGCTCAGTGCATCATACCTCGGCTGGCTCCGGCAGGTTGTCGTCGCCGCGCCGGAGCAGGCGGCTCAGAATCACGTAGAGCACGGGGATAAAGAACAGATTAAGGACGGTGGAGAGCAACATGCCGCCGACAATGGTGGTGCCCACGGAGCGGCGTCCGATGGCGCCCGCGCCGGTGGCAAAAACCAGCGGGAGAACACCGAGGATGAATGCGAAAGAGGTCATCAAAATGGGCCTGAGGCGCAACGAGCCGGCTTCGGCGGCAGCGTCGGCGATGGAGCGGCCTTTGCGGCGCAACTGCTCGGCAAATTCGACGATCAGGATCGAGTTTTTCGCCGAGAGGCCGATAAGCATGACCAGGCCGATCTGACAGTAAACATCATTGGAAAGGCCGCGCAAGGAGACCAGGCCCAGCGCTCCGAGCACCGCCATGGGCACGGCCAGAAGAATGATGAAGGGCAGCGCGAAGCTTTCGTATTGCGCCGAGAGGGTGAGATACACGACCAGAATGCCGAGGCCAAAGATGATGAGCGCCTTGCCGCTGGATTCGATCTCGTCGAGCGTCAAGCCGGTCCACTGAAAGTTCATGCCGGGCATCAT
>CAWDQS010000056.1:0-7250 GCA_963804295.1 uncultured Acidobacteriaceae bacterium | reverse complement strand
CCAGAATGCCGAGGCCAAAGATGATGAGCGCCTTGCCGCTGGATTCGATCTCGTCGAGCGTCAAGCCGGTCCACTGAAAGTTCATGCCGGGCATCATCGTCTTGCGGGCTACGTCTTCCATGACGGCGAGTCCCTGGCCGGAGCTGTAGCCGCGCGCGGGCGAGCCGTCGATTTCAACCGCGCGGAAGAGGTTGTAGTGGGTTATGACCGGCGGGCCGGAGCTTTCTGACACCTTGACCAGGTTGTCGAGCGGGATCATCTGGCTGGAGTCCGAACGCACATAGTAGTTGTGCAGATCGCGGGCCGACATGCGAAAGGGCTGGTCGGCCTGCACAAAGACGCGATAGGTGCGGTTGTTGAAGTCGAAGTCGTTGATGTACTCCGAGCCCATGAAGACGCTGAGCGTGCTGGTGATCTGCGAGAGCGGAATATTCATCGACTTGGCCTTCTCGCGGTCGATGGTGACCAGCACCTGGGGGTCGTTGGCCGAGTATGTGGTGATCAGGCCGGTGAGCTTCCCGCTCGCATTGCCCGCGCCCACAATCTGGTGAGCGACGCGGTCCATGTCGCTGAGGGTGTTGGCGCCCTGATCCAAAAGCATGAACTGGAAGCCGCCATAACTGCCGACGCCGGAAACCGCGGGAGGCTCGAACATGGCGACGAGTCCGCCATTGGGAGCAAACATGAGGCTCATCAGCTTGGGCGAGAGGTCGGCCACGATGTCAGCTGCGGTGTGACCCTTGCCGCGGCGCTGGTCGCTCGGCTTGGTGGAGACAAACATCATGCCGGAATTGGATGCGGGACCGCCGAAGCTGAAGCCCATCACGGAAAAGGCTCCGCCAATGTCTGGATTGGATGCGATGATGGCCTCGGCGCGACTGGCCAACGCGCCAGTATAAGCCAGTGAAGATCCCGGCGGGGCCTGCACGATGACCATCAGATAGCCCTGGTCCTCCTGGGGAATGAAGCCGGTGGGCACATGCTGGTAGGTCCAAACTGTTGCGCCCAGACCGGCGAAGAAGACCACCAGCAGCGCATAACGCAAGCGCAGCGCGACGTGAATTGATTTTGCATAAGCGGACGATAGCCAACTGATCTGCGCGTCGGTGGAGTGAATGAATCTGGCAAAAAGGCGCGAGAGTGGCGCGATGCGTAGGAAGTCGAGCTGCTTGGGACGATCTTCTTCGCCGCGCAGGAAGATAGCCGACAGAGCCGGCGAAAGCGTGAGTGCGTTGAAGGCCGAGATGGCGATGGCAAAGGCAATGGTCAGCGAAAACTGGCGATAGAGAATACCGGTGGTGCCGGGGAAAAACGAAACCGGCACGAAGACGGCGATCAAAACCAGAGACGTGGCGATGACGGCGCTGGTGACTTCTCCCATGGCGCGCGATGTGGCTTCATGCGGGTCGGAGTGCTCCATGGCGATGTGGCGCTGCACATTTTCGATGACCACAATGGCGTCGTCGACGACCAGTCCCGTGGCTAGCGTGATGCCGAAGAGGGTGAGCGAGTTGATGGAGAAGCCGAAGAGCTTGATGAAAGCGAAGGTCCCGATCAGCGAGACCGGAATGGTGACGGCGGGAATGATGGTGGCGCGCCAGTCCAGCAAAAATAGAAAGATGACGGTGATGACGATAAAAACAGCCACGGCCAAAGTCACCAGCACTTCGCGAATGGAGTCGCCGACTACGGTGGTGGAGTCAAAGGCGATGGCGTATTGCAGACCGGGAGGAAAGCTCTTGGAGAGATCCTCCAGAACGGCCTTGGCCTGACGATCCACTTCCAGAGCGTTGGCGTTGGAGAGTTGCTCAACGCCGATGCCCATTGCCTCATGGCCAGAGTATTTGAGCACGTTGCTGTAGTCTTCCGCGCCCACCTCAGAGTGGCCCACATCCTTCAGCAGCACCAGGCCGTTGGAGCTGTTCTTGACGATGATGTTGTCAAAATCCGCGGGACTGGTAAGCCGGCCAACGACACGCACCGGCAACTGGAAGGCCTGCTTCGCGTCCGAGGGTGGCTGACCAAGCTGGCCTGCTGGAATCTCGACATTCTGCTCGACCAGCGCGTTGACCACGTCGGTTGCCGTGAGATTGCGCGCGGCCAAGCGCACCGGGTCAAGCCAGACGCGCATGGCATACTTGCGCTCGCCGAAGATCAACACGTCGCCCACGCCAGGCACGCGCTTGAGGGCGTCCTTTACATATACGTCGAGGTAGTTGGAGATGAACTCGGGCGAGTAACGGCCGTCGAGGGTATAAAAGCCCGCGCCAAAGACAAAATTGTTGGAGGCCTTGGTGATGCTGATGCCGGTGGCGTTCACGGCCGCGGGCAGCCGTCCCTGCACGCTGGCCACGCGGTTCTGCACGTCCACGGCGGCGATGTCCAGGTCGTAGCCGGTCTTGAAGGTAGCGGAGATGGAACTGGCGCCGCTGTTGGTGCTCGACGAACTAATGTAGCGCATTCCCTCGACGCCGTTTATGGCCTCTTCCAGCGGAATGGTGACGGCCTTCTCGACGGTGTCGGCGTTGGCGCCCACATAGTTGCAGTCCACCGACACCACCGGAGGCGCGAGCGTGGGGTACATGGCGACTGGAAGGTTGGGAATGCACACCGCGCCCGCGAGAATAATCAGCAGCGCGCAGACCGTCGCAAAAACTGGCCTATGAATAAAAAAATCTACAAACAAGGGTTAATTCCTTTCAGAAATGACGCACGCCGCAAGCAATGACTGTCACATGATTCCACAGATGCGTCTCGCGATCCTCAGCCGCCCATCGGCATCACCGGCATGCCGTTCACCAGAAACTGGGTACTCGACACAATGACCTTGTCGCCTGCGTTCAGCCCCGAGGAGATGGAGTAGTTGTTGCCCACCGTATCGCCCAGCGTGACCGGGGTCTGAATCGCCTGCGTAAGCGCGCCCTGCTTCCGCGCCACGAAGACGAAGCTCAGCCCGCCCTGGCGCGTAACCGCCAGCACGGGAACCACGGCCATGGGAGTAGTGCTCCATATGACGCGCGCTTTGATCAACTGCGCGTTGCGCAGGAGTTCCGGCGAGGCGTGGACCGGGGCCTTCACCAGAATGCCCTGCAACGTGCTATCCACCTGCGCGGAGAGAAAATTGATTTGCGTTTTCTCTAGAAGTTTGCCGGAGTTGTCCATCAGTTCGACAGCAAGTCCCTTGCGTAGTTGGCCGGCGCGCTCCGTGGGAATGTAAATGTAGGCTTCCAGATCCTTGTTCTCATCCACTGTGGTCAACACCGTCGCCGGTGAGTTCATCGGTGACGCGAAGTCGCCTAAATGCACCGGAATGTCGCCCACTACGCCGTCAAACGGCGCGCGAATGGTGTAGTAGGCCAGTTGTTCCTCCTGCGTCTTGCGCAACTCTACGGCAGAATCGTAGTCCGACTTGGTGTTGTTGAAGGACTGCTGCGCCTGGTCATAGGCGTCGTGGCTGGCGACGCCGGCCTCAAAGAGTTTGCGCTGGCGCTCAACCTCGATTACGTTGTAATCGTAGAGGGCTTTTTTCTGCCGCTCGGTGGCGCGTGCCGCTGCAACGGCGGCACGCTGGAGCCGCGGATCAATCTCCATCAGCACCTGTCTCGCCTTTACATGGTCGCCCGAGTGGACGAGAATCTTCGTCAGGTTTCCGCTCACTTGAGGCAGCAGGGTGGCCGAGCGGCGCGACTTGATGGTGGCCACGTACTCGCTTGACTGTGGCACCGGCGCAAGGGTGACGGTTACCGTCTGCACCGGCATCGCCTGCATTCCGGCCGCGTCTTGAGCTGCCGGCTTTTTATCGCAGCCTGTCGCTGTTAAACCAAGAAGAACAAAATATCCTATCCCCAAAATACGTTTCAATGCGATCTTCCTCACTCTGTGTATCCTTCTCTATTGTAATGGGACGCCTGTAGCCGGAGCATCGATGCAAAAAACTCTCCGGCCAGCCTGTCCAGACCGGAAGACCGGCCTTCGTTGGATTACTGAGACGGCTCTAGGTTCTTTGACAGGTACTCTCTGAGTTGGTAGCCTTAATAAGGGCGAATTCGGCCAATCGAGGCCGCTTGATGACCCTGCCAGCGTCCCCGTCGTCTAGCCCGGCCTAGGACACCGCCCTTTCACGGCGATAACACGGGTTCAAATCCCGTCGGGGACGCCAATAGAATCAATACATTTCAGAATTATTGACTTCTCGGCCTGTGCCCATCACACCAAGCCAGTTTATTGAACTGGCCGCGCTGTCTTCTCCACATAGCGGGTAATCAGTCCGACCGGCAGGAAGCGCACGAGGAAGGCGGTAAGCCTGCCGCGGAAGTAGGGGATCAGCGTGCGCTGGCCGCGCGCCAAGGATGCGATCGCCAGCCGCGCCACGTCCGCAGCGGGCTGCTGGTTGCGGCCTTTGAAGGCGCCGGCATGGGCAACATCGAAGAACTCGCTCTCGGTAGGCCCCGGACAGAGCGCGGTCACATTGACGCCGAAGCGGGCCACCTCGGCGGCCAGCCCCAGCGCAAAGAAGCGGTCAAAGGCCTTGGTGGCCGCGTAGGTGGTGATGTACGGCACGGGTTGAAAGCTGGCGGTTGAGGCCAGTACCAGCACCCAGCCGCGGCGCCGCTCCACCATGCGTGGAACAAACAGCCGTGTAAGCCGCACCATGGCCTCGCAGTTGACTCTGATCTGTCCCAGTTCCTGCTCGACGGGGCTTGTGTAGAACGCGCCGTACTGGCCGAGGCCGGCATTGTTGATGAGAATGTCAACGGTGATGCCCGCGCCTTCCGTGGCATCATATATCTTCTGCGGCACGGCGGGATCGTTCAGGTCCGCCGTGACAATGCGAACCTCTGTTCCTTTGGCCGTGAGTTCCGCAGCCAGCTTCTCCAGCCGGTCCAATCTGCGCGCTGTGAGGATGAGCTTGGCTCCGTGCTTGGCCAGCTCCCGCGCCAGCGCCGCGCCGATGCCCGAGCTAGCTCCGGTCACCAGCGCCCATTTGGTGTTGAAATTCTGTATATTTGCCATGGAAAATATCATAATTGATGGATAGTTCGCCGGATAGGCTAATCCTGCGCGTCCACCAGCTAGTGGATCCCGCTTGCATTGATGCGCGGCCCATACTTTTTATCTGAGCCCTGGATGTGCGTGAGCAGCCAATTGCGCAGAAAACTCATCAGTTCCAGGTCGAGCATGACGACCGGCGCGCTCTTGAAACGATCCTGAAGATTGGTGATCCGGCTGACGAAGCTCGCGTGCTCCAACTTATGCGAGGACACGGCCAGATACTTGGTTTTCAATAACAACTCCTCTTCTTTCGTGAAGTGGAATTTGGTGTAGTCAACCAATTTGTCTAGAACTGCCGCGAGGATCTCTTTCTTGTGGCCAGCTACGATTCCATCGTGCAGCTCGTTGATTATGTCGATCAGCTTTTTATGATCGTCGTCCATCATCGTGACGCCCACACTGATCTCTTTTGTCCATGCCATGAAGGCCATTTTAGTTCTACCTTTCCCGCATGCCGCTTGTAACTCGTCTTATACCCTCTCCCTGGCAAACTCTTAGTGAATTCCCAGGGCGTTCAAGTGCGATTTGTAATTTTTATCGGTGCCTTGAACGTGTACGATCATCCAATCTTTGAGAAAGTTCATGGTATTCAGCGACAGTGCTTCAAATTTTCCCTGGTTGTAACGCGCCTGGACATCCTTGACCAGTTTCGTCAGCGCACGGTGTTCCTGGATGTGCTCTTCCGCGTCGGGGTACCCGGTTTGCGTAAAATAATTTTCTTCATGCGCGAAGTGTGTCCCGATGTAGTCCACCAACCCATCGAGAACTCTTCCCAGCCTCTCCGTGCCGCGACCGGCGATAATGCCGTCGTGGAGATCGTTCAGAAGGGCAATCAGTTTCTTGTGGTCAGCGTCCAACACCTCCACGCCCACGCTCATTTTTTCGTTCCAGGCTATAAAGGACGATTGCATGATTTTCTCCCAGCATTTTCTATGCGCATTTAAGGAACGCGCATACAATTCAAGCGCCGTGCGCGCCCGGCAAGTCATGGTTCCCGCAGGCGATTTTCACGGAACTACTAAGTGTTATCGGCGCGCGCCGCGAAAAAGATGAGAGGGGAAAAGCAGGCTGCTTTAGAAATTGTTCATACTGCCGGGACGCCTATGAGCAAGCTGGCCCGGTCACCGCGCCTATTTGCCGTTGATATTCTTATACATGCCATTGTGGTCCATCCTATCGAATTACCGTGGTGCAAAGTTAACGGAGCTTTGCGTCCGCTGTCCTTGCTTTCCCCGATCGTTTTGCGGGAGCACTACTCTTCCTGCCTGTAGTTTTATTCTTTTCAATCCGCAGCTTCCATGCTGTTTGCAGTGCGCCGGTGAGCACGTCTTCATTGGCCAAGGCAAGCCGAAGATGAGTCGCGCCGTTCCTGCCCCATGCACCCGCAACGGGTAGAAAAAGGTCGGGCCGCTCTGCAACAAACTCTGCCTGATGTTCAGGAGTAAGCATAAGGTTTCCGTAGCCTTGTTTCACCGATGCGAGCGTGGCGAAGATTCGCCCACCGACGCGAAAATCGGTAGCGCCCATGTGCGAACCCTCTTCGGAGCCTTCTATACTCAGCGCTATACGGCGAAAGTCGGATGCGTTCATAGCGGACCCTCCACTAACCCGCCTTCAAACTCCTCATTGAGCCACTTACTGAACGCAGAAAACTCCTCGTCGCGTCCCAGGAAGTCGCGGACCATTTGGCGGCCCGGCTTTGACCCGCCCTGTTCGAGCACCAATTTACGGTAGCGGCTGCCGGCATCACAGCCCAGCAGTTCGGCGGGATCGAACTGGGCAAAGAAGTCCAGTGCGATGACCTTGTCAAAAGCATAGGTATAGTAGTTCGACGAGTAGCCGGTCAGATGGCCAAAGCTCGCGTACATGCGGTTGCCTTCCAGCCATGTCCATGGTTGCAGGCTCTGGTAAAGCTGCCGGGTGGTGAGGTCCAGGTCCAGGCCCGCCGGGTTGCGGTCGTGCAAATCCAGCGAGAGCGTGGTGTAGTAGAGCTGCGAACGGACCCAGTCGGCGCGTCCGAAGGCACCGGCCAGCTTCATTTTTTGGATGAGATTTGAGGGCAGAACAGCGCCAGTTTGATAGTGCTTGGCGAAGGCCTGGAGCAGCTTCTCGTCGCGGAAGAATTCCTCCAGCATCTGCGAGGGCACCTCGATGAAATCGCCCTCGGTGGCGAATCCGCTGATGCCCGCCCACTCGGT
>CAWDQS010000055.1:0-28941 GCA_963804295.1 uncultured Acidobacteriaceae bacterium | reverse complement strand
GGGTCGGTGCCGACGGAGATTGATCAACGGGAGCGTGCCAAGACGTCGCTGGAGATTGAGCGCGAGGCGCTGAAGCGCGAGACCGATGCGAACAGCGTGGAGCGCCGCAAAGAAGTTGAGCGCGAAATCGCCACGCTGCGCGAGCAGATTACGGCTCTGCGTGCACGGTGGAACAAGGAGCGCGAAGCGAGCAGCCGCATCAGCGAGGTCAAGAAGAAGATCGATGCGCTGCGCTTCGAGGCCGAGGAGCACACGCGCAAGGGCCAGCTCGACCGTGCCGCGCAGATCCAGTACGGTGAACTGCCCAAGCTGGACACAGAATTGAAGAAGCTGAGCGCCGCGCAAGACGGCAGCGCGAGCGGGGCGCGGATGTTGAAAGACGAAGTCGATGAGGAGGACATCGCCGGCATCGTGAGCAAGTGGACGGGAATTCCCGTCTCGCGCATGTTGGAAGGCGAAGTAAAGAAGCTCGTCGAAATGGAACAGCGGCTGCGCGAGCGGGTCATCGGCCAGGACGCGGCGCTGACCATCGTGGCCAACGCAATTCGCCGTTCACGCGCCGGGTTGTCCGATCCGCGCAGGCCGATTGGTTCGTTCATTTTTCTTGGCCCTACAGGCGTGGGCAAAACGGAAACCGCGCGCGCGCTGGCCGAATTCATGTTCGACGATGAGCAGGCCATGATTCGCATCGACATGAGCGAGTACATGGAGAAGCACGCCGTGGCGCGGCTGATCGGCGCGCCGCCGGGCTATATAGGCTACGACGAGGGCGGGCAGCTTACAGAAGCGATCCGGCGCAGGCCGTATGCGGTCGTTCTCTTCGACGAGATAGAGAAGGCGCATCCCGATGTCTTCAACATTCTGCTGCAGGTGATGGATGACGGCCGCTTGACCGATGCCAAAGGACGGACGGTCGATTTCAAGAACACCGTGCTGATTATGACTTCCAATCTGGGTGCGTCTCTGCTGATTACCGACGCGCTCAAGAGCGAGCATGACTTCGACATGGCGCGCGAATCGGTGATGCGCGTGCTGCGCGAGCACTTCCGCCCGGAGTTTTTGAATCGCGTGGACGACATTGTGATCTTCCGCCCGCTGGGCACGGCGCAGATGAGCAGGATTCTCGAACTGCGGCTTGCCGAAGTCAGCAAGCTGCTCGAAGAGCGGCAGATTTCTCTGGAACTCACCGAGCCGGCGCGGCAACTGATTCTGGCGGCGGGCTCCGATGCGGCTTACGGAGCGCGTCCGCTGAAGCGCGCCTTGCAGCGCATGATCCAGGATCCGCTGGCCATCAAGATTCTCAATGGAGAAGTGCTGCATGGCGCACACGTGCGCATCGACGTGGATCGCAAGACGAACCAGTTGAAGTTCGAGTCGATGAGCAAGGAAGCGATGGCGTAAAGGCAGCGAGTTAGTGTGCGCTTTACGCAATTTCGCGAGTTAGCAAGTCAGCAGAAGCCCCATGCTTGCTCCGACACAACTCATGCTTTCTCAGGGGCTAAAGCCTACATATATTTGTTGCATTTCGGCACGACGGCTGAAGTCGTGCACTGACGCTTCTTGCTCCGCTGTTTGCATTATTCTGCAAGCTGTGAAGACCTGCCCTGACACAAAGCGGCATAAGAAGGTTCGTGATACCCCACCCTTTTCGCAAAGCACGCGAAAAGGATGGGGTATCCGGTAAAAACATATGCAAATGCAAAAGCAAGAACAACCGCTGGTCCTTCGACTTCGCTATTCTTCGCTCAGGATGACAACCGAAAATAGGTAAATAGCTACTTAGGTTCTGCGGCGAAGTCGTCGGCTTCGCGGTTCATCTCCTGGGCTGTGACGGCGTGGGAGAAGAGGATGACGCGATAGCGGAAGCTGGCGGTTTGATCCTTGTCGAGAGTCAAATTCAATGCGGGCAGCTTGGGGTTGAAGACGCTGGGCGCGAGGGTGTTGGCGGCGAAGAGGCCGTATCCGCGCGCATGCCAGGTGGTGGGATAGCCGGGATTGGCGGGGTGGTCGAGGATGGCAACGGCGACGGTGTGCGGGCCGGTGTGGCCGGTGAGGGTGCACCATCGGCCGCGAGTTCCCCAGGCGGCGTCGCCCTGAATGCCCTCGCTGGTGAGATAGACGCCGGTGGCGCTGGAGTTGTCGGCGGCATCCACCTTGGTGGCGCGTCCGCTGGCGTCCATGAAAATGCCGCCTTTTTCCGTGGGCGACTCAAGCCAACTGGCGACGCGCAGGCCGAGCAGGCCATCCTTGGCGTCCTTGAAGACGACGCGGTCCAGGGCCTTGAGGGTGATGTCGAGATCGATGACGCGGGCGTGGGGCTGGCGCTGGAATACGTAGCGCGTGGTTTGCGTAAGTATCTGATGGCTGTCGCCCGTGATCCAGACCGACTCAACAACTAACTCGCCGCGATTGCGGCCGCTCTTGGTGGAGAGGATTTTGGTGTGTAGGATGGTGCCCATCTTGGCGCGGTTTTCGGGCTTGATGGCGTCGGAGTTATTCCAGAAATCGAAGCGGTTGGTGTTTTCGTAGTTGAACCAAAGGCCGGCGTGATGTGGATGATCGACGCGCTCGCCGGGACGTGGTTCTAGCGGGTAGCCGCGGGTGACGGTGACGCCCTCGTCGGTGATGAGCGGATAGAGGACGGGCTTTTTGAGAGTCGTGGGCCAGATGTAAGAGGTGAAGGGCTGGCCGTCGATGGTGATGTCGACGCGGCGGTTGGCTTCATCGGCGACGACCTGCACGCCTTTGGCGGGCGCGGCTATGGCGCTGGCCGCAAGGATGAAGCTTGCGGCCAGAAGAGCGACGTACTTATGCATAGACTTTGCCTCCAACCATTACTTGCTGCGTTTTGTCGTCGAAGGTGACTTTCTGGCCAGTCTGGATGGCGGCGATGTTCATGCAGAGGGCAATGGAGTGGTTATAGCCGGCCTCGATGGGGGCGTTGGGAGTTTTGCGCGAGCGGACGCACTCCATCCAGTTGCGCATATTGGCCGAGGTCATCGGATCGCCACCGGTGTTGGCCTCAGTGGAGACGGTCTCGGCTTTTTCGACGAGGGAGAAGCTGGGTAGAAGATTTTCCTTGAGGCCCATGGATGCGGCTTCACGAGCGCGCAGGCCGCCGGTGGGCGTGACTGTCTGCTTGTCCATGTCGATCATGCCGCCGTTGGAGTAGTAGAGTTCCTTGACGCCGCCCGCGGAGTTGGTGAAGCGCGAGGAGTACTGCACCTGGAAGCCCTTGGAGAGATCGTCGAGCGGACCGTAATCGAAGACGGCGGTCATGGTGTCCCAGTTTGTGCGGCCGTCCTTCCAGAGATAGATGCCGCCGTTGGCGACGACGCTGCGAGGATGTGCCAGGCCGGTGAACCAATGCACGGTGTCGATCTGGTGGACGAGCCACTGATCGGGAATGCCGGAGGAGTATGGCCAGAAGAGGCGGAACTCAAGGTACTTGCGTGCATCGAAGGGCTCGTAGGGGCGATTGAGCAGGAAGCGCTTCCAGTCGGTGTCCTGCTCCTTTAGGAGCGGCACGACGTCGGGGCGGCGCCAGCGGCCAGGCTGATTGACGTTCCAGGTCATCTCGACCATCACGATGTCACCGAACTTTCCGGATTTGATGTACTCGGCGGCCTTCATGTAGGCGGGCGTGGAGCGGCGCTGAGTTCCGATCTGAACAATTTTGCCGGTCTTTTTGACGGCGGCGAGAAAGCTGCGAGCGTCTTCCATGGTGTCCGCGGTAGGCTTCTCGACGTAAGCGTCGCGGCCCGCGTTGACCGCCTCGATGCCGTGCTGCGCGTGCTGAAAGTCGGCGGTGGCAATGAGGACTGCATCGACGTCCTTGCGCGCGTAGAGCTCATCGTTGTTGCGGACCTGGTCGACAGGATTGCCGCAGAGCTTTTGAATAAATGCAGCGCCTTCTTCACGGCGGCGGCTCCAGATGTCGGAGACGGCCACGATTTGGAAGTTCAAATCCTTGGCACTCTGTTGAAAGGCGGGAAGATCTCCCTGCCTCATGCGGTCGCCGCAGCCGACGACGCCGACACGGACGCGGTCATTGGCGCCCAGGATGGCGGCATAGCTGCGCGCGCTCCATGTGACGGCTGTTGCGGCCATGGCCGCGCCGCTAACCTTCAAAAAATCTCTGCGATTGCTGTTCTGCATTGTCATGTTGCTCCAGTCCGGTTTACTTCCAACGTAAGCCGCGCATGATCTTTGTGACGCGGAAAGAAACAAATAAGACGCCCAATATATTCATTTAGTCGGCTTCCAGGTGCGATTTCAGTGAAATTGATTAAAAGAGTGCCCCGTCTCAATCATCGAAACGGGGCACTTGTCGGAGGGTTAGTTGTTTCGTTTGGTCTGCAGCTCCCTAGAAGGTGATCTTGACGCTTCCCTGGAAGACTCTGGCTGCATTGGTGGATGAAACCTGGCCGAAGGTCGACGAAGTCAAGCTTGCGGATGGACTGCCGAAATTCGGATGGTTGAGCATGTTGAAGGCCTCCAAACGGAGCAGGAGAGCCATCGACTTGTACATGGGGATTGAGCGGGAGACCTGGGCATCGAGCTGGAAGTAAGGAGTGGCGCGGAATTCGTTCCTGCTGATATTTCCGAAGGTTCCCAATGCCGCGCAGCCGCCGGTCGTAGTCGAGGCGCAGGAAGCAGTGACCTGCGCGAACGCCGCCGGGTTAAGGAGTTCGCGGTTGGCCTCACCGGGGAGGCTTTGGAATTTCACCTTGGCATAAGGATTGACTCCCGCTACCAGGTTGGGGCGATCGTAGCCGCCGTCGGTGAGGGAGTTATCCTGCCCTGAGGTCACATTAACCGGAGCTCCCGAGGTTATGTGCATCAACGGCGCAATCTCCCATTTGTTGATCGCTTCCTTGACGATACGATTGGTGGGATGGAAGTTGCTGCGGGCGACGAGTACAACGTTTTCAATGTGGCGGTAATCGTAGCCGCAGGGGCCGTAATCCGCTCTGGGGTTGTTGACCTGTTCATAGAGCTGGCCGGTGGGGTCACCCTGGCCATCGACGATGTCCAGGCACTTTGACCAGGTCCAATTGGCCAGCAGGCTGAAGGTGGATGACAGGCGATGCTGGATAGAGGCCACCATGCCGTTGTAATCGCCGAAGGCCGCGTCCTTGATCACCACGGAACCTGCGCCGCCGCCCAGGATCTGATTGCCGCCATGATCTTGCCCAACCTTTGTGCCGGGATTGGCGATGGTAAGGGCAAAGCGAGAAGCCTGGTTCTTGGTGGTGGAGCAATTGGCATTGGCAGCGCCTGGAGTGACCGCTGCCGGACCCGTGGTGACGATGCCGGTGCAGCCTGTGCCGCCCGCTCCCCAAACTCCGGGGATGAAGACAGCCGGGCTGAGTGGTTCGGCAATCGGATCATGCACGGTTCTGTTTCCGATGTAGTCGATCTGGGCCTGCCAGCCGTGTGCAAACTGATGCTGAACGCTCAGTGTCCATTGCATGGTATAGGCTGCCTTGAAATTGGGATCCAGCACCTGGACCTGGGACTGAGCGAAGAACTGCGCGATGGTGGGCGAGGGAACCTGGGGCTGGGGGAAGGGATCCGTGGTGATGGCGCCGACCGACCAGGGCGCGCTGAAACTCAAAGGACCCGTTCCCGATGTCTGGGCGTTGGAGATGGCTGAGGCAAAGGGCGGATTCTGTTGATTGCGTTGGCCGGTAAAGAAGTTGGGCTTGTCATAAGCCAACTCCGCGCCGGCGCGAATCACCGTCTTGCCGTCGCCTAAGGGATCGAAGGACATACCGATGTTGGGCGAGAACTGCCAAGGCGAATTCTGAGTGAATTGCTTGGTCACACCCTTATCCCCATAGAAGAGAACTCCCGCCGGGGCATTGGGGTAGACCGAGCTGACCGTGCCGGCGAGGAAGTCAGCCATGTTGAAGACGCTGCCGCGGTTGAAGAAATCCGTGGGCATGAAGTTCGGTCCCCAGCGCAGGCCGGCAACCAGGGTCAGGCGCGTCGTTCTATGGTAAGTGTCCTGGATATAGAGGCTGGGAATGGCGCCGCGCATCGCATTTTGCTGCTGCTTGCTCTGCTGGTATGCGCTCATAGTTCCTTCGAGTAAATCCAGGGATTGGTCGCCAATGGTGCTTCCGCCATTGGGTCCGCTGCCGCTGTACTCGCCGTTGAAGGTGAAGATGCCGTTGCCTTCGTAGACATTGCCGATATTGAGCTGGTTCTGAACCCACTCTCCACCGAAGATGATCTGGTGCTTGCCGTACACCCAGGTCACATCATCGTCGAGCGACAGGGTGTTGTCGTTAAAGTGCGAGATGGAGTTGGTGCCGCCGCCTATGGTGAATTTTCCGTCAGTTAGATACAGGCCAGCGGCCTCCATTTGATAGTCCGTGACTCCGAGGGTAGTGGCGTTGATGTCGCTGGGGGCATAGCCGCGGTTATTTACGCGGCGCAAGACGGTGATGTGGGCCGAGTTCACGAGGTTGGACTTGATTTGGTATGCCTCGCCCATGGTGAAGGACTGCGTCCGCTCGATATTGCCGGATGCCGTGGTAATGAGGATGTTGGTCGGCGAGAAGAAGGCCGGAGCCTGATAGCCGTCAACGAAATAGCGGCCATAGAGGTTATTTTTCTGGTTAATGGTGTAATCCACCCTGGTGACAAACTCGTTATCCCAGATGTCCGACGGGATGGCATAGGAGACATAGCCGCAGTTTCCGGTGTCATAGGATGAGGTGGGTACGGGCAGGTACTTTTGCAGAGCGAGCGCTTGCGCGTTCCATGTGGGAAGCGGAGCCGAACCCGTTCCGTATTTGTCGCCCACCAGGGTTGCGCCGGTAAGGGGGTCAACCAGTTGAACGGCTTTGCCGGATGATTCGCAATTCACGCCGTCGGAGGCGGAGTAATCACCCAACAGGTTCGATGCCGTGGGTACAGTAGCCTTGGTGCTGGCTTGCAGTTGCTTTGAAATGAGGTGCTGGTAGGCTGCGAAGGCGAAGAGCTTGTCACGGATGATCTTGCCGCCGAAGGTGCCGCCAAACTGATTCTGGTGCAACTGGTCCTTGGAAACGGAAAAGAAATTAGTGGCGTCGACGTAGTTGTTGCGGATGAATTCAAAGGCCGATCCGTGGTAGGTGTTGGTTCCAGAGCGGGTGACGGCGTTGACCATGCCGCCGGTGTGCTCGCCATCCTGCGCGCCGAGTACGGTGGACTCTACGCTGAACTGGCTGAGCGCATCGGGGAAGGGGTAGGGCAGGTTTCCGTTGCCCATGTAATCCTGATTGTCGCCGCCATCGAGGCGCCATAGGGTGGTGTTGCCGTTACCGCCGGCGATGGAGATCGCGATGGTCTGGTAAGAATACTTGCTGCCGATAAAATCGCCGGCGGAAGAATTAGCCGAACCTCCCGAAATGCCCAGCAGGCCGGTGATCTGGCGGCTATTGGAATTGAGGGGCATTTCGGTGATGTCCTGCTGGTCAACGGTCTGCTTGAAGGAGGCGTCCTCGGTTTGCAGCGCAAGTCCTTCGGCATGAACCTCGACCTTCTCGCTAGTCCCGCCTACGGTAAGGGTGGCGTTGACGGTGATGCTGCTGCCGACTTCCAGAACGATGCCGGTCTGTAAGTAGGACTTGAAGCCAGGAACTACGACGCCGAGGTTATAGGTGCCGACTGGCAGACCGGGGAAGGCATACGCCCCCGCCTTGTCGCTCTGGGTAATGTGCTTGACCTGTGTTGAGGTTTCCGTGATTGTGACCGTGGCATTGGGTACAATCGCTCCGGTGGCATCCAGAACGGTGCCTTGGACGTTGGCGGTGCCGGCGATCTGGGCGTTCACCTTTGCGGCAAACAAAAACACGGCGGCGCAAAAGAAAACGGCCAGCCCGCGGCTGACCATTCCTTTTGGAATGAAGCATGGAAAGTGCATTGTAGCCTCCAATATTGGATGTTGATTGTGAGCAGTCCAAGGCCAGTGCTCGTAACGCGGTACTCGCATTCTTGTCATCAAACACCTGGCCCAAGTATTAGCGAACGTATACTGCTGATCTTCTTACTGAAGGGAGTTTATACGGAGGTCAGACCACACTTGTCAAGATATTTTTTTCATTCGGATTATTTGCTAAAACAAACATCTGCTATGATAATGATTAATTATTTATAATCAGAGCGTTACAAGATTAATGGAATAATTTACCATTTGATTTTTTGCAAAATGAGCGAGCGAGCGATTCGCCGAATAGACTCTCCAGCAGTTGGACGGCTCTTTTGAGGTCTGACCACAAATTTTTCAGGCCGGACGCAGAGTACGCCTGTTACAGAAAGAACCGAAGAAAAACCGGCCCGCTTCTCGTGATGAGAAACGGGCCGGTTTGTTGCGGAGGAGTTGCGTTATGCCTTGGCGGAGGTGCGTGTGCCGAGGTCGGCGGCCAGTTTTTCGGTGGAGAAGGCTTCGATCAGGTCGCCTGCTTTTAAATCGTTGAAGCCGCTGAGGCCGATGCCGCACTCCATGCCGTTGGTGACTTCGCGGGCATCGTCCTTGAAGCGCTTGAGAGAGACGACTTTGCCCTTGAAGAGCTGCTCGCCGTCGCGCACGACCTTGATCTCGGCGTCGCGGCGAATGGTGCCGTCCTGCACGCGGCAGCCGGCGATGACGCCGATCTTCGGAATTTTGAAGATGTTGAGCACCTCGGCGCGGCCGATGTAGTTCTCCTTGTAGACGGGGTCGAGCAGGCCCAGCATGGCCAGGCGCATCTCATCCTGGAGTTCGTAGATGATGGAGTGGAGGCGAATCTGGATTGCTTCCTGCTGCGCCAGCTCGGCGGCCTTGCGCTCCGGGCGGACGTTGAAGCCTATGATGATGGCGTTGGAGGCCGTGGCCAGCAGGACATCGCTCTCAGTAATAGACCCGACGCCGCTATGGATGACCTTGACGCGCACTTTCTCTGTGGACATGAGAACCAGCGAGTCGGCCAGCACTTCGACCGATCCAGTCACGTCGCCCTTGATGATCAATGGCAGGTCTTTGACGCCGGCGGTGCGGATCTGCTCCGCGAGGCCTTCGAGCGAGACACGGCTGCTCTTGGCGAGCTGGGCGTCGCGTTCCTTCATCTTGCGATACTGAGCGATGCCTTTGGCCTTGTCGCGGTCGGCCACAACCAGGAAGGTGTCGCCGGAATCGGGCATGGATTCCAGGCCGAGGACTTCGACGGGGGTGGAGGGGCCGGCTTCTTCAATGGCGCGCCCGCGGTCGTCGAACATGGCGCGAACTTTGCCGAAGGTGTTGCCGACGATGTAGCTGTCGTTGAGGTGGAGGGTTCCGTCCTGCACCAGTACCGTGGCCACGGCGCCGCGACCGCGGTCGAGCTTGGCTTCCAGAACAGAGCCGACGGCCTTGCGTCCGGGAGTGGCCTTGGGGGCCTTGATGTCGGAGACCAGGCAGATCATCTCCAGCAGCAGATCGAGGTTGAGGCGCTTTTTGGCGGAGACTTCGACAAAGACGGTTCCTTCGCCAGCGGTTGCCCACTCTTCGGGAACCAGGCCGCGATCAGCGAGCTGCTTTTTGACGCGGTCTGGGTTGGCGTCGGGCTTGTCGATCTTGTTGATGGCCACGATGATGGGGACGGCGGCGGCCTTGGCGTGGTCAATGGCCTCCAGAGTCTGGGGCATGACGCCATCGTCGGCGGCAACCACGATCACTACGATGTCGGTGACCTTGGCGCCGCGGGCTCTCATGCGGGTGAAGGCTTCGTGGCCGGGGGTGTCGAGGAAGACGATCTCGCGTCCTGATGCGGGCGAGCCTTCCTTGGCAAAGCGAACCTTGTAAGCGCCGATGTGCTGGGTGATGCCGCCGGCTTCTCCCGCGGCTACGTCGGTCTCGCGGATGGCGTCCAGCAGCGAGGTCTTGCCGTGATCGACGTGGCCCATGACGGTGACCACGGGTGAACGGGGGACTTCGAGTTCGCCGGTGTTTTCGGCCTCAAGGACTTCCTCGATGGACTGGTTGGCGATCTCTTCCTCGTAGCTGATCACGGTGGCGGCAGCCCCGAACTTGGCGGCTACGTCCTTGACCATCTCAGCGTCGAGGGATTGGTTGACGGTAACCATGATGCCGCTCATGAGGAGCGTGGCGATGAGATCCTTGGCGCGAACGTCGAGCTTCTCGGCCAGGTCCTTGACGCTGATTCCCTCGGTGACCGTGATTTCGCGGGTGATGGGAAGGGGCTCGCCGCCGTATTGCACCCCGCCATAGCGTGGCGGCGGCACAAAGCCCTTCATCGGGCCTTCCTTGGTTTTGGGATACTGCGGACGGCCGCCGCGGCCACGGGACGGGGCACGCTGCGGGCGCGGAGCCTCGCCGGTTGGCGCAGCGCCGCCGGGCCGCGGCGGACCGCCGGGGCGCGGGGAGCCGAAGCCGGGACGCGCGCCGAATGCGGGTCGAGAACCGGGGGCGCCCGGGGCGCCGGCACCGGCGTAACCGCCTGAGGTGGTGCGGGTGGGGTGCTTGGGGCGCGGACCGCCGGGGAACTGGCCTGTTCCGGGCGCGCCACCGGGGGTGCGCTGCGTGTAGCCGCCGGGGCCGCTACCGGGCCTGTTGCGGTCGAAGATCGGTCTGCCGCGTTGAATGCCGCCTGCGGCAGTTCCTGTGGCAGCCGAAGGCGGAAGGACAGCCACTGGCGGCGCGGTGTAGACCGGCCGAGGTCCTGTTTGCGGCATCACCATGCGCCGGGCGGGCAGCGCGGGCGTGGGCGATGCGTGTGTGTGCGCCTTTCCACGGTGGGTGGGCGGATGCGCCAGTGCGGCAGCAGCAAGATCGGCAGCTTCTCCGGGAAGCACAGTTTCCTGCTCGGGGGCGGGGATGGCTTCTTCGGCAACCAGAGGGGCCGCAATTTCATCAGGCTCCACGGCTTTAACTTTGGGATGCGCCGTTGCAGGAGGCTCAGCTTTGGCTTTGGCGGCGGGCGCAACGGCTTCAGGAGCTGGTTTGGCCGGCGGCTTGACCACCACGGCTACAGTCGGCGGCGCCACGGCGACGGCCGGACGCTGCGCTGCGCCTGCCGGCGCTTTGGCAACCACCGCTTTGGCGGGCGGGCGCGAGGCAATGGCGGGCGGCGCGGCAACGATGGGCGGCGCGGAGCGGGGCTGAGGAACAATCTTGCGCGGTTCCGGCCTGGCTGGCGCAGCGGGCGGCTTGACGGCAACCGCAGCCGGAGGCGCTGGACGCGCGGGTGCCTGCTCTGGCTCTACTGCCGGACGCCGCTGAGGCATACGGCTCTTCCGGGCTTCGGCTTCCTCTTCCTGCTTCTTGGCCTGGATGGCCTTCAGCACGTCGCCGGGCTTGGAGATATGCGAGAGATCAATCTTCGGCGCAACGGCCTGCGGGGCGCGTGATGCCGGCGTGCCTGCCGTGCTCGCGGGACGCGATCCGCGCGTAAAATGCGCGCGAACCTTATCGGCCTCATCTTCCTCCAGTGAACTGGAGTGGGTTTTGCCCGTGGCCAGGCCGAGCTCTGCCAATATATCAAGAACCTGCCGGCTCTTGACTTCCATCTCGCGCGCGAGATCGTTGATACGAACCTTACTCATCCGCCTCTTTTCAAAATCTGCCGCCCAATGCCCTTAGTCGTTCATAGCTACCTCATGGCATTGGCTGTTCGTAGAACTTCCGTTATCGTCTGATAAAGCTTGAAAGACGCGGCGCATCTCACACGCCGTCCTCTTTTTGAGCCTGCTCGTCCGTTGTTGCGCTTTCGGTTTCAATGTTTTCCAACAGAGGCTCTTGCGCGCTTTGAGTATCCTGCTCGAGCGCTTCAGCCGGTTGATCTTCCAAAGTTTCTACTTCCGCCTCATCAGCTGGAGGAATATCCTCGACGGCCGCTTCGGCCTCGTTGCGATAATCCGTATCCCCTTCGGCAGCGCGGACATTCTCCGCTTCGGTGATAACCGCGGCGTCGTTCTCCGCTTCCGATTCGTTCGTCTCCCGAATGGCTTCGTTATCCAATGCTGGCGAGGTCGCATCAGCGCCTTCAACTGCGCCGGTTGCCGGAACCGCTGCACCCGCTTCCAACTGAGCAAAGTAGTTGCGCACGGCTAGGCTGATCTTTTCCAGCGTCTTGTCGCCGATGCCGGGAATCTCCTCGAGCTGTTCGGGGGTCATATCGGCCAGTCCCTCGACGGTGGTGATGCCGGCGGCCACCAGCTTTTGCAGAACGCTCGCGGCCAGCTCCGTCACCTGTTCGATAGGCGTGGAGGGTCCGCCGGAGAGCTCCTGCATCTGTTGTTCGACTTCCTGGCGCTTCTCCTCTTCGCTCTTGATGTCGATCTTCCATCCCAGCAGCTTGGCGGCCAGGCGCACGTTCTGGCCCTTCTTGCCGATGGCCAGGGAGAGCTGCGTGTCGTCCACGATGACTTCGAGCTGCTTGTCGGTCAGGTCGGCAATGGAGACGCGGCTGACCTTGGCCGGTTGCAGAGCCTTTTCGGCAAAGGTGGTGATCTCCTCGGAGAACTCGATGATATCGATTTTTTCTCCGCGCAACTCGCGGATGATGGACTGCACCCTCATGCCCTTCATGCCCACGCATGCGCCCACCGGGTCCACATCCTTGTCGCGGCTCTGGACGGCGATCTTGGTGCGTTCGCCGGCCTCGCGGGCGATGGCGCGGATGGCCACCGTGCCGTCGTAAATTTCAGGAACTTCGGACTGGAAGAGATTCTGCACCAGCTCGGGCGCGGCGCGGGAGACGATCACCTGCGGCCCTTTGGCGGCGCGGTCCACCTTGAGCAGTACCACGCGGACGCGCTCGCCGATGGAGAATTGCTCCAGCCGCGACTGTTCGCGCTTGGGGCAGCGGGCTTCCGCCTTGCCCAAATCGTAGATGATGTCCTGGCCCTCAATGCGCTTGACGGTGGCGTTAAGGACTTCCTTTTCGCGATGGGCGTACTCGTTGAATACGGTTTCGCGCTCCGCCTCGCGGACTTTTTGGAAGATGACCTGCTTGGCCAGTTGCGCGGCGATGCGGCCCAGCGGTGTGGTGTCGCGGTAGAGCCGAATCTCACTGCCCAGCTCGACCTCCGGCGCCAGTTTCTTGGCTTCGGTGAAGGTAATCTGGTTGAGCGGGTCCTCCAGGGGATCATCGTCTGCGACAACCGTTTTGTAGATGTAGGCCAGAATCTCGCCGGTTTCCTTGTTCAGCTCGCCACGCATATTTTCCTGGGTCTTGTAGAACTTGCGTGTGGCCAGGGCGATGGCCTCCTCGACCGCGCCCACAACGATGGCGGGGTCAATGCTCTTTTCCTGGCTCAAGAGCTCGATACTCTGGTATAAAACGCTGGCCATACTCTGCTTGCTCTCTGTACTGCGCGTAAGGCGAAAGTTTTTAGCTTTTGCCGGTTAAATTGAGGTTAACTTCGCTTCATTCACAAAAACTGTCATCCTGAGCGGAGCAGGTCGCGCTCTTTGCGGCCTGCCCAGTCAAAGGACCTGCGGTTGCTTTTCGCCCATCGGACCTGAACTCAAATCTCAGGGACCAATTGCGCTTTTTCGATGTTTGCCAGCGCAATTTCCACCGTGCTGACGCCAACCTTCCGGCTCTTGCTGTTCTGCTTGACCGCGTTCAGGTCAAGCGTAATCGTCTCACTGGGTGCCCTATGTCCCTCGCTTCTGGGGGCCGGGGATCCATAACTCAACAGCCGTCCCTGCCAATGGCGGTTGTTGCGAACCGGCTCGAAGGTCCGTACCTTGACCAGAGAGCCATCAAAACGCTCGAAATCCTCGCGCCGAGTCAGCTTGCGATCCAGACCCGGAGAACTGGCTTCCAACGTGTACTCGGCGCCTGGAACAAGGTCTTCCACATCAAGCAACACGCCAAAATCCCGGCTGAACGCTGCGCAATCCTCATGGGTGACGCCGGAGAGCTGCTCGACCCTGAGCTTGCCCGCCCGCGTCTCCTGAATCAGCCGCTCGGGAACTTCCCCTGCCAGGCCTTCGGCTCGTGCCTCAATTGCCGCCTTCAGCTTCGCCCGTCCCTCGGCGTTTTTCTCCAGGTAGACGCGCAGAATGCGTTCCTTTGCCGGGCCAACGAACTCAATTTCCACCACGTCCAACCCATGCGAGGCTGCCACTCGTACCGCCGCTGCCCGGATTGCTTCCAACTTGACTGCCATTATTCTCCACGGAGTATGCCCCGTTTCACGCCAAAACCGATGAAAATACCCCCCCAAGCGGGGAAATTTTCCGCAAATAAAAAGTGGGCTGTAAGCCCACTCATCTCTCCGCCAGCCGGTGCGTTCACGGCAAACCTGGCGGACAAACTCGTCTGCATCCTTAGCATAGGCCAAAATGCTGGGAAATTCAATGGGAAAGTGGGGAGGAGGGTGTTTTTGAGCCGTTTCTGGCGGCAGGAGAATTGTGGTTCTGGGTTTCCGATCTTTTCCCATCGGAAGGAGAGAAGTGCGGGGTAGGGCGTTTAGATGATATAGAACCTAAGAAGCAGTGCCTCAACTGGGGCGGAATGGAGGCTGCGGACGTGCCGGTTGGAGGAATTTGTTCTCAATCCCATCAAGTTAACCGCTCTATCCCCGATAAAGGAGATGTGCAGTCTCTTTGTGAGCAGTTTTGTGGGGGGGATTCCTGATAAAGATGAAAGTCGGCCTTCATCGATGAAGCGTACCCTCAAAATGCGTATTCTCATAACGCTTGCCGCCACACTTTTGGCTGCAAGTTGCGGCGTGGGCGCGGGTTACCTGCTGGGCGGCGGTCTGGCACTAAGGCAGGCCAAGCACCGGATTCAGGAGGATGCGACGCGCCTCATGGCCGAGGAGAACGCCACCCTCGTTGAGGCATACGCCACCATCGGGAAGATGCACGCGTCGCCCTACTCCTACTGCTCGGCGGATGAGATTGGCTACTTTCGCAAGCTGATATTTCAGACGGACTACCTGAGCGATGCCGGGCGGATGCACAACGGCATGATTGACTGCTCCTCGATACTGGGCCGGCAGGATCTGCCGCGCGAGCCGCTGAAGCCGGTGGTTATCATGGGCAGCGGCAACAGGATCTACTTGGCGACAGGCCCGCTCCAGATTCGCAACAAGCCCACATTTCTAATTCAAGTCGGCGATATGTATGTAGTGATCAACTCCAATACGGGCAGGCCTGAAGGGGCGCCCGCCTTGGACTTCATCTTGACAGTAATTCCCGCGCTGCATCGGAGTCCCATCCGGCTGCTGTGCACGTCTCCCCTGCCGGACGATTGCCTCTTTGGACGGGAGGGGCTTGTCTGGAAGAAGGGGACTATGTACTTCACCCTTTGCACTTCAGACACATTGAGTTGCGTCACCACCTACACCACGATTCACGAGGCCCTGCAAGCGGATCGGATCCTGATATGGATTTGCATGATGCTGGGCGCGCTGATCGGCGCCCTGTTGGGGATTGTTCTTTCCACATTTCTCGGACGCACGCGCAGCCTGGAATTGCAACTGCGCCGGGCCATTCGCCAGGACAAGCTGCGGGTGGAGTATCAGCAGATAGTAAGCCTGGCCAGCGGACGGATTGTAGGAGCCGAGGCGCTGGCGCGCTGGACCAATGAAAATGGCATGGCTGTGGGGCCCGATGTCTTCATCAAGATTGCCGAGGAACGGGGATTTGTGGGCGCCATCACCAAGCTGGTGGTGCGCCACGTAATACGCGATTTTTCCGCCACGCTCCGCTCCCACCCCGATTTCCGGATCAGCATCAACGTGGCCGCCACGGACCTGGCCGATCCCGAGTTCCTGCCCATGCTGGAGCGCGCGCTGAAACAGGCCGAGGTTCCGGCCGAGAGCCTGATCATCGAGATTACAGAAAGCTCGACGGCCCGGCACGAGATGGCCATCGCTTCCATTCTGCTTCTTCACCAGAAGGGCCACTGCGTCCACATTGACGACTTCGGCACCGGCTATTCCAGCCTTGCCTATCTGCATGATCTTGCCGTTGATGCGATCAAGATCGACAGGACTTTCACGCGCTCCATCGGCACCGAGGCGGTGACCGCGGGTATTTTGCCGCAGATTCTCGCCATGGCCGGGGCGCTCCACCTGCAAGTGATCGTGGAAGGGATCGAAACCAGCCAGCAGGCAGAGTATTTTGCCTCCATGGCGCAGCCTATCCTCGGTCAGGGCTGGCTCTACGGCCGCGCCATTGCGCCCGAGGAGTTCCATCGCCTGATGGCGGAGGACGAAAAAAGGGGGCAGGCAGGAATGGCCACGCTTTAAGCCCGTGCAACACGGCTGTTAGGGAATCGACGCAATTGCCCCTAATGGCTCCCATTGTTTGTTCCGATAAGAGATTCATGCCACATGGGCAGCAAAACGTGCAAAGATGCATTACAGCTAAGGGGCATAATGGCTATTCGATGATGCGCACCCTCACGCAGCGCGTTCTGGTGATGTTGGCGGCCACGCTAATTGCCGCGGCGTGCGGCACGCTGGCCGGATGCCTGGTGGGCCGGTTTATCACCCTGAAGCTGACCGAACACAAGCTTTTTCAGGAAGCATCACGAGCCTTGGTGGAGGCGGATACCCGCTTGAAGGAAGCGAGCGCCGTTCTGACGGCGATGAAAGACTCCTCGTCTCCCCCCTGTTCAACCGCCGAGCTTACCTACTTTCGCGCCCTGATCTTTGAGGCCAAATACCTGAAAGACGCCGGCCGCATGAGCGACGGCAAGATCGATTGCTCGGCTTCTCTGGCTCGTCCCATACAGCCGCTGGCCCAGGCAAAGACGGACTTCACCTTGAATGGAGACGTCAATATCTACAAAGACCTGACGCTTTATCAGAGTGAAGGCCAGACGGTGTTCACGTTGCAGTGGGATGGTTTTTATGTCGTACTCATCCCCTCCACGCAAACGCAAAAGGGGACGGCGCCTTATCACTACAGCGAAAAGGTGAGAAATGCCGACAATGGGCAAGTCTACTGGCTGCTGGGCGAGCCGCCCCCGGTCATGGCGGCGAGCCTGACCACGGATGGTTATTTCCGCACGGGAAACAGCCTCTACGCCAACCGATGCTCTCCGATCTTTTCCAATTGCGTCACGGCCTATATCTCGATTCCCGAAGCCATGTCGGCCGATCACACCCAGTTCCGTATTTACATCGCGCTGGGCGCGCTGACCGGCGCTGTGATCGGGTTCATGCTGTCTCTCTTCTACCGGCGCAGCCGCGGCATGGAGCAGCAACTCCGCCGCGCGATTCGCAAAGACAAACTGCGCGTGGTCTATCAGCCCATTGTCGATCTGGCCAACGGACGAATTGTCGGAGCCGAGGCGCTGGCGCGATGGACCGATGAGGACGGCTATGAGGTGGGACCCGATGTGTTCGTCAAGATTGCCGAGCAGCGGGGCTTTGTGGGTTCAATCACCCGTCTGGTGGTGCGCCACGTTCTGCATGATTTTGCCGACACGCTCCGCAGCCATCCTGAGTTTCATCTAAGTATCAACGTGGCCGCCGCCGACCTGGGCGACTCCGAGTTTCTGCCCATGCTGAACCAGGCCATGGAACGGGCGGGGGTTGCGCCGCGCAGCCTGGTCATTGAGATTACCGAAGGCTCTACGGTGCAGTACAAGACGGCCCTGGAGACCATTGTGTACCTTCACCAGCGGGGCCACGACGTTCACATCGACGACTTCGGCACCGGTTATTCGAGCCTGTCCTATCTGCATGATCTTTCAGTCGATGTCATCAAGATCGACAAGTCCTTCACCCAGACCGTCGGCACGGAAGCGGTGACCGCGGGCATCGTGCCGCAGATTCTTGCCATGGCGGAAGCGCTCAGTTTGCGCGTGATTGTGGAAGGGATCGAAACCTCGCTGCAGGCAAAGTATTTTGCCGCCCAGGCGCAGCCCATTCTCGGCCAAGGCTGGTTCTTCAGTCGCGCGGTCGAGCCCGAAGAGTTCCATCGGCTGCTGGCCGCGGACGAAAATAGGTTGCAGGCTGAGGAAGCGGTTTGAGACTGTTCGGCCCGTCTGCTGCGCCACTTGACAGCCGCAGCGTGGTCCATGAGGCTGGTTGCATGGTTTGTGCGCTGATGCAACGACCTCATTGAGGTGTTTTGTGGACCCGCGGGATGAGATGGACCCCATTCAATTAGAGATTCTGGCGCAGGCCTTCTGCGGACAACTGTTGGCCTGCCTGGATGAGTGCGCCCGCGGCAGGAAGGGACTGTTTTCCGGGTACGAGTACCTGCGTGGCGGAGGGGGCGGCGAGGACGAGGAAACTTCCTGGCCGGAGGCGGCGCGTCTGCGCGAACTGGCCGTTGCATTGCAGGGGGTTCTGACCCAGCAGGGAGAGCGAAATGCTCTGTGCGATGAGTTTCTTGACCTATGCTCGATGCACGGCGAATACAATCCCGGCGAACGCAAGCTGGCGCGGGCGTTCTTGCAGCGGATTGAGCGGGGCGAGGTGGGCTCGCAGCCGGATAAGAAGGGCAGACCGTGGTGATTCTTCATGCATTTCTGGCGCTGGCGGCAGGCTTCGCAACCATGGTCCTGCTGGTGATTGTTCTGACGGCGCTGCTGACGCGCATGATTCCCAGTTGGACGGGAGCCGAGGGCAAGCCTGAGCCTTGGTACGCCTTCGTGAACCTGGGCTACTCGTTTCTGGCGTCGGCGGCAGGCGGCTACGTGACGGCCTGGGCCGCGGCGGCTAATCCGCTGATTCACGTGCTGGCGCTGGGGATTGTGGTGCTGGCGCTGGCCGCATTAAGCGCGCTGCAATTGCGCGGCAAGCAGCCGGTCTGGTATGCGCAGGCGCTGGTGGCCATTTCGCCGATTGGCGTGCTGGCCGGGGGGTTGGTGTGGCTGCGGGTAGTGGGAATATTATAAAAGGTGCCACTATTTTAATTTGTGCCACTAGATTATAATGGTGACACAAACTAGGAAGGTGGGAATTATGGAAGTCTTGGAACGTCAAGAGCAAGAGATCGTTTGGGAGCGCCCCAAGTTTGTAGAGGATCATCGGGTCCGGATGCGTATCGGGGCGAAGGGGCGCCTGGTGATTCCAGCTGCGATTCGGGAGGCGTTGGGGATGGCAGAGAACGAGGTCATTGACCTGCGCGTGGTGGATGGAGAGTTGCGCATAGTGACACTGAGAGAAACAATCCGGCGCATACAGGAGTGGGCGCGTAAAGTTATCCCGCCGGGAGTCTCGCTTGCTGACGAGTTGAGCGCGGAGCGGCGCGAGGCAGCCAAATATGAATGAGGTCGTCTTCGATGCCTCGGCCATACTCGCTCTGATTCAACACGAACGAGGCGAGGAGAAGCTGACGGATGAAATTCTGGTCCGTGCGGTCGCCAGCACAGTCAACCTCGCCGAGGTGCAATCCAAACTCGTCAAGAAAAGTTATGACCCAGACAAATCCTGGGTGGCGGCGCTTAATACAGTTTCAACGGTAGAACCCTTCACCGACGAGCAAGCTAAAATCGCGGGGGATTTGATTGCGACAACGGAGAAATATGGCCTGTCGCTGGGCGACCGAGCGTGCCTGGCGCTGGCGATTGCGCTGAATGCTCCGGTTTATACCACCGAACAGGCGTGGAAAAACCTGAAGCTGGGCGTGCCGATTCATGTGATTCGGTGAGGCTGGTTACGTCGAGCTTATGGAAACAACAAGGCCGGAGCAATGCTCCGGCCTTTGCGCTGACTCGCTGACTTGCTTACCCCTGTATGTCGAACTGCTCGGGATGCAGCGTTGCGTCGCTCTTGATGAGGATGTTCTTGCCGATTAACTCCTCGTATTCGGTGAGCCAACTGGCGTTGTTGGATTTGAGGACCTTGACCGTCTCCGGGTTGACGCGCAGCAGCACATCGGCATTCTCGAAGTGCTTCTTCATCTTGCGCAACTCGGTATAGATCTCGTTGCAGACGGTGGTTGGGCTCTTGACCATGCCGGTGGCCTGGCAGGTGGGGCAGGGAACCGAGAGGGTGCGCTCCAGGGATTGCTTGACGCGCTTGCGGGTAATGGCGACCAGGCCAAAGTCGTTGAACTGAAGAACCTTGGTGGGCGCGCGGTCGGTCTTCAGCGCTTCTTCCAGGGCGGCCAGCACCTTGAAGCGGTTCTTGCGGTCGTCCATGTCGATAAAATCAATCACGATAATTCCGCCCAGGTCGCGCAAGCGAATCTGACGGACGATCTCCGGCACCGCGTCGAGGTTGGTTTTGACGATGGTGTCTTCCAGCCGCGCCGACTTGCCGACATATTTGCCGGTGTTGATGTCGATGGCCACCAGCGCCTCGGTCTGGTTGATGACGATGGAGCCGCCGCTCTTGAGCCAGACCTTGGAGTTGAGCGCCTTGGCGATTTCATCCTGAATGCCGAAGTGCTCGAAGAGCGGAGTCTCCTTGGTGTAGAGCTTGACGCGGCGAACGAGCGTCGGCGAGAAGCGGTTGAGGAAGCGGACAATGCGCTCGTAGTTTTCCTGGGAATCGACCCAGATGGAGGAAAAGTTGCTGCTGACCTGGTCGCGCAGGATGCGCTCGATCAGCCCTAGATCGTGATAGATCAGCGCCGGGGACTTGGAGGAGTCGGAGCGCTGCTTGATCTCGCTCCACAGGTTCAGCAGGAAGCGCAGATCAGTGCGGAGTTCATCCTCGGATGCGCCCTCGGCGGCGGTGCGGACGATGAAGCCGCCGGCAGCCTCTCCGCGCTCGTGAACCAATATTCTCTTGAGCCGCTGGCGCTCTTCATCGGAGGCGATCTTGCGGCTGACCCCGATGTGGGAGACAGTGGGCATGAAGACCAGATAGCGGCCGGGCAGCGCGATGTGCGAGGTGATGCGCGCGCCCTTCTTGGCGATGGGCTCCTTGGCGATCTGGACGAGAATCTCCTGCCCAGGCTTCAATAAATCACTAATAATGGGCAGGTCGGAGGTCTGCGCCGAGCGGCGCGACATTCCGTGGCCTCTGCCGGCCTGCGCGTGCGGCGTTGCCGAGCCTCCGCGTCCGCGACGGCCGCGGGCGGAACGATCCGGACGTTGCTGGACGGAGGTTCCGGCGGCGGCTGGTTCCTCCTCGCCTTCTTCGTCGAAGCCTTCGTCCTCGCCGCCCTTTTCGTCGAAGTTCAACTGGATGCGGTGATCGAGGTGGGCTTCCTGAAGCATTTCACCCAGATCGCCCGAGCGCAGGTGGGTGGGCAGCGTCTCCTCTTCAAAGTCCTCCAGGTCTTTGTCTTCTGTTTTGCCGTGGCGCTGAGAATGACGGGGAGCGACGAACTCCTCTTCCTCGATGGTCTCCTCCACGATGAGGCCTCTGCCGGGAGCGTATGTCGAGGCGGAATTAGTCTTGGCGGCCTTCTTGGCCTCTGTTTCTTCGGGCTTCTTTTTGCCAAAGCCAAAGAGGTGGAATTCGGCCGGAGGCAGCGGATCAATGTTGTGAGAAGCGCTTGTGTTGTCTTCCGGCTCCGCTGATTCCCAAGTTTCAGACTCAAAATCCGGAGCACCCAGCTCCGCTGCGGATTCAGAGGTTTCCTCGAACTCATCCTCTCCTAGGGGCTCTTCGACCAGGTTGTCTTCCGCGGTTGCGGAGGCAATCTCCCGCTGCGGGGCCGATTCCAGGCCAGCTTCGGAGACCTCCTCGACTAAATCCTGCTCCTCGATGGCATCGGGAGCGGAGCTGACGGATGCGGACTCATCGGCAGGTGGCGTCTGTGGCTCGCTGGCTGCTGCCAAAGCGGGTTCGTTGGTTTGCTTGCGATGCTTGGAGAGCGACTCGCCGGGCAACAGGCCGCTTCCGTCCCACACGATGGGCGATTCGATCATCGTGGTGGGCTTGAAGCTGCTCTCCGGTCGAACCGGCAGGGCAACACGCCGGGACGCATTCTCTGACGAAGCGCCTTCCGCGGGAGTGCCGCCGTACTTGGAGAGCGACTCGCCGGGCAGCACAAAGGGTGTTGGCGAGGAGGCGGAATCTCCTCGTCTGGGCGAAGAAGACCTTTCCGTGGGGACCCCGGCTCCAGCATGAATCTGAGGCGCAATCTCGGTCTCAGGAATTTCTTCGATAAAGGATGACGGAGTTTCAGCTTTCTCACGCTGGCCCTGAGCCAATTCCGAAGCGCCTCGGCCACCGCGGCGGCGGCGGCGTCCGCGCCAGCGCTTGGCGCCGGGTTCGCCGGAATGATCCTCGCCGGATTCTGTTTGCTCTGAGAGGGAGACAGAGCCGGAGGCGGGCAGGGGAGCGGACTCGGTCTCGGGCTGCGCCTCAACCGTCAATCGGCGATCCCGTGCCGGACGTTCCTGTCTCGATTCCTGCTTCTGCTCAGGCTTTTGGCCGGGGCGAGCGCCTTGGTCCTGCTGAGCGGATTCCTTGCCGCCGGTGTGCCGAACCTCGCGGGGGGGCTTATTGCCGTTGCTGACGGCGGCCTTTTCCAGTTCGTCGGCCTCTTCCTGATCTTCAAGTTCCAGAAAGTCGGTTACATAGAGAAAGGCGTCGCGCTCCAGGCCAACGTCCACAAAAGCGGACTGCATGCCGGGCAGGACCCGGGTGACGCGGCCGTTGTAAATCGAGCCTGCGAGTGTATATTCGTTTTCGCGTTCGTAGTAGATTTCCGCGAGTTGATCGTCTTCAAGGATTGCCAGCCGCGTTTCATGCGGCGTGCTGGAGATACAAATTTCCTTTGCCATCGTACCTTTCCGTCCGGCGGCGTCAGCCTGCCGGAACCCGCGGCAAGGAGGGATGGAGACGGGCGAGGCCGGAAGGAGAAGGGAGATGCGGAGGGGGTGACCCGTAAGTCGCTGGCGTGCCGGTTGACGGACCAAGGCCAGCCCCGAAGGGCGGCGAACCAAGGCGAACAACGCGGCGAACACTCAGAACATGCTGAAAAAGCTGAACAAGCTTTACGATACGGTAACCCGATTGCAGAGAGTTTGTGGCCAACTTTACCGTGACTTCTGGCGGGGCCGTTCCACCGTTGGCGATTGAACGCGCACAATGCGCTACGGGGCGGGTAGAAAAAACTCCGTCTGCCTCCGGATGCATAGTGCAACTTGTACGCTGCCAACGGTACCGGGGCCCCCGGCGACAGGTCTTCGTCGCTGGGGTGTAGCGGTTTTCCCGTCTCTGCGTGCTCATGAACCCTTATCCTGCCGGGCGCTTGGTCCATCCGGACCTGGCCGGCGAAACATCTGAAAAAACCTGCTCCTGTGGACCGGAGTATTCCGGGGGGACACAGGAGGTGAAGCTGCAAATCCGTTCAGTTGACGAACCGGCGCATGCGGACATTCATCGCCGCGCCCAGCGCCAGGAACGTAAACAACACCGAAGATCCTCCGTAACTCATTAACGGCAAAGGAATTCCGGTGACGGGCATAAACCCGATGACCATGCCCACGTTGACCGCTATCTGGAAGGTCAACACAGCCACCACTCCCATGATAATCAGGGAACCGGACAGGTCCGCGGCTGTTTGAGCGTTCTGAATCAAACGCATCAATATGAAAAAGTATAGCAGCAGGACGGACAGCGCGCCGACGAATCCGTGTTCCTCGCCCCAAGCGGCAAAGATGAAGTCGGCATGGGGAATGGGCAGGAAGTCTCCCTGGGTCTGTGTCCCCTTGGCCATTCCTTTGCCCCAGACTCCGCCCGAGCCGACGGCAATCAGCGACTGGCGGAGCTGATAGCCGGTGCCTTTGGGGTCGTTGTCGGGGTTGATGAAGCTGGTGAGGCGGGCCTTCTGGAAGCTCTTGAGCACTTTGATGTGCCCCACTCCGAAGCCATCGGTCCAGACGCCGGCGATCAGTACGGCCGCGCAAGCCAACAGAACCAGCGACTGGCGAATGTTGATTCCGCCCAGAAAAAGTCCGGCGGCCAGGATGGGCACATAGGTGAGCGAGGTTCCCAGGTCGGGCTGGATAAGTACAAGCATCATGGGAATGCCCACCAGAACAAGAGACTTGAGTATGTCCCTCGAGGTGAGAGAGCGTCCGCCCAGGTTGGCAAAGTAACGGGCCACAATCAGAATCAGGATGAGCTTCATCCACTCCGAGGGCTGAAAGTGAATCGGGCCGATGTTGATCCAACGCTTGGCCCCCAGTACTTTGTGCCCCAGCAGCTTGACCGCCGCCAGCGCTACCAGGAAGATGCCGTAGGCCCATGGCGCCCAATCCAGCAGGCGGTGATAGTCGATTTTGGAGAAGAGGAACATGGCCGCAATGCCGCCTGTGATCCAGAATATCTGCTTGGTGTGAAAACCGGTGTATTTGGTGTGCAGAGTGGCCGAATAAATTTCAAAGACGGAGATGGCGCACAGCACCAGCACCATGCTGAGCAGCGCCCAATCAAAGTCGCGAAAGCTGAGGAAACGGCGCATCAGGGATGGCCCTCTTTGAAGCGCAGCGGCAAAGAGAGCAGCCAGGCCGGCAGTGAAGGCAGGGAATTGGCTATGCTGCTAGCCGGAGCGGGATGCAGAAGGAAATGTCCGCCGCGGAGTTGGGCGGTTTGCGCGGTTCTGCCGGCCGCGCCGTGGGGCTTGCTGCCGGCCGGCCCGCTCTCCGTCCACACCGCGCCCATCTCGACTGGCTGCGCCGTCCCGGCAAGGGCCAGCACATTGTTGACTTTCATACGCTGCTTGTTCACATAGACGGTGGCCACCTGGGCTGCGAGTTTAGCTGCATTCGAGCCCCAGTCGCCGTGCTCCCAGAGAACTGCAACTACAAACTCCGGGTTCCTGCGGGGAATTACGCCGACAAACCATCCGTTGGGCAGGAATTCCTTTCCTCCGCCCAGCAGCTTGATGGCCGCGTGGCTGGCGACCTGCGCGGTGCCCGTCTTACCGGCAAAATCCACCCCCTCCAAGTGGGAGGCCGCGGCCGTGCCGCCCATGGCCGCATCGGTGGCCCCGGCCATGCCGTCTGTGATGGTCATCCAGTTCTCCGGATCGAGGGGAATCGAGGATTCGCCGGAGCCGGGAAAGGTGTCCTTGAGCGCCTGGCGGAACTGTGACGGAAGCTGGGCGGTGTCCACCACGTGGGGACGCACAAAATGCCCGTTGGAGGCGATGCCGCTGATCATGCGCGCCAACTGGATGGGCGTCACCGTGACCGGGCCCTGGCCAATGCCCACCGAGACGGTCTCGCCCGCGTACCACTTCTCGTGGTAGTTTTTCATCTTCCAATCCGAGGAGGGTACAATGCCTACGGCCTCGTTGGGCAAATCGACGCCGGTGCGCTGGCCGAGGCCCGCGCTCTTGGCGTAACGGGCGATAGTGTCAATGCCCAGCTTGTCGGCCAGGGTGTAATAAAAAGTGTCGCAGGACCAGGGAATGGCGTGCTCAATGTCCACCATGCCGTGGTGACGGTCGCAGGCGTGAAACTGTCCGTAGAAGATGGCGCCGCCGGCGCAGAAAACGTGCATATTCTGCGCCACGCCCTCCTGCAGCCCGGCCACGGACATAAGAATTTTGAAGGTCGATCCGGGAGCCAGTTGCGCCTGGATGGCCTTGTTCATCAGCGGATGCGCGGGGTCGTTGATGAGCTGGTTCCAGTCGGCGCGGTTGATGCGCACCGCGAAGGCGTTGGGGTCGTAGCTGGGGTGGGAGACCATGGCCAGAATCTCGCCGTTGCGCGGGTCCATGGCCACCACGGCGCCGCCGCGGTCGCCCAGGGCAATCTCGGCGGCGCGCTGAATGTCGATGTCGATGGTCAGCTTGAGATCCTGCCCGGGCTTGGCGTGTTGAGTTCTGAGGTAGCCCACCTCGCGGCCGTGGCTGTCCACAATCACATCGCGGGAGCCGTCCTCGCCCCTCAGCAACTCATCGTAGGTCTGCTCCACGCCGGCTTTGCCCACAATGTCGCCGGGCGAGTAGGCCGCATAGCGCGTGTCGTTGAGCATCTCCTCGCTCACCTCGCCCACGTAGCCGATAAGGTGGGCGGCAAAGCCGTCGCGGGGATAAAGCCGCCGCTCCACGTCGATGGTCTCCAGCTCCGGCAGCTCGTTGCGATGCGCCTCGATAAAGGCCTGCTCGTCGGCGGTGATGTCCTGCTTGATGGGGATTGGCTCGTAAATCGGCCGGGCGCGAAAACGGCGCAGCGAGGTGCGCAACTGCTCCAGGTCCAGGTTCAACCCGCGCGCGATCAGCGGCAGGTCGTTATCCACATTGCGGTTCTGCTCGCGAACCAGGAAGCAGGAGACCGACGGGTAGTTGTCCACCATCAGCCGGTTCTCACGGTCGAACAGCTTGCCCCGGCCGGCCATTACCGGCTCCTTGCGGATGCGGTTCTGCTCGGCAAGCTGGCGGAAGCTCTCCGCGCCCAGCACTTGCAGACGCCACAGTCCGGCCGCCAGCGAGAGCATGATCAGCAGAATGCCGTATTGCACCACCGCCAGCTTGAGGGTGGGGAGCTTTTCGCCTCGAGTTGTGCCCCCGTGATACATATTGTCTGCGCCTCAGGTGCTCCTCATTTGACGTTCCATACTACTTTTTGCCGGCGGCCATCATTTACGCCACGTTTCATGCGTCTTAAGCGCCATCCAAAAGCAATTCCTGTTAGACCAATCACAGCGAAAATTGCCATAGCAATTCCCACTTCCCTGGCGATTACGGAAAAATCAACATTAGAGAACCAACCCCCGGAAGTTCTACCCCACTCCACCCATGCAAGGAGGCATGCAAATGCAAGCGCACAGCAGCCTAAGATCACTATTGCTCCACCAATGGCCGTGACAATTGACGGTTTCACATCACCTCACGCAAAACATATGTGGTACGCGACCTCGATTCAATGCATTCCCTCAGGGGCCAAAGCCCGCTGTTGTTGCTGCCATTGCGGCACGACTAAAGTCGTCCCCTTTCAAAACATCCACTCAAGCCGCGCATCCCTATTCCCTGTTCCCTATTCCCTGTTCCCTATTCCCTGTTCCCTATTCCCTGTTCTTCAATCCCTGATCTGCGTCCGGTCCAGCAGCGGAAACACGACCATGGCCGCCAACGAGGTTCCTATCGCCTTCAACAGTTCGTCCAAGCCTCTCCACTCCTGGTCCAACCCCAGCAGGACGCGATAAACGAAGATGTAAATGGCGCTGCAGAGGAGCGAAAGCAAAAAGGTCATCATCATGCGGATGGTGAAATTGTCCACGTCGATGCGGACACCGACCGAGCCGGCCAGAAATCCGGCGATTGCTTTGGCAATGCCGTTGGCGCCGATGGCGTGGTTGGTGAGCGCATCCTCGAAGAGGCCCATGCCGGTACCCATGATCGTTCCCTGAATTGGGTCGCGCCGCGCCAGGGCAAAATAGATGGTAATCACCAGCGGCAGGTCAAACCAGGCATGGATGTGAAGCATGGGCGGCAGCAAAACCTGGAGCACCAGCGACGCCAGCGGCGCCAAAAGATAGACCAGCAGGGGATAACTGCGAACCCCCAGATCGCGGCGGTAATCGGCGCCAAGCACTCTCATCATCATGGATTCCTTCCTGCTTGGTGCGGCGCGGAGGATTCCTTGTCCTGCGGCGGTTGAGGCGCGGCTCCTGGAGTAAAGCGGTCAGGGCGCTTCGGTTGGAGAAGTTTGGGAGCGGCGGGCGCTGGAGGAGCGGTTTTCTCTTCTCCAGGAAGGGCCTTGTCAGGCTCTGTCGTGGAACTGGGCGCGGGCGCATTGGGATCGGTGAGTCCCGGCAGCCGTTCGGCTATGATCCCGGATGCCTTCTGCTGTTGCTTGATAGCCGCGGCCTCCGTGCCTTTCAGCAGTTCGCTGGCGGCCATGTCCTGCTGCTGCTCAGAGGAGAAGCGCGGCTCCGTGGATGTAATCACCAGCACCTCGTCGAGCCGGTCGAGATGGGCCGCCGGCTTCACGGTGACGTCAATGAACGAGTCGCGGTCGGGATCAGGCGCGACGCGCACCACCTCGCCCACGGGCAACCCGCGCGGGAAGATCAGGTCGCCCCCGGCGGTAAGCACTTTTTCTCCCGGCTGGATGCGCTGGTCGGCCAGGATGCCCACAATCTGCGGCCGGCCAAGAGCGTCGCCGCGCAGAATGCCGCGCGTCCGCGTGGTCTCCAGAATCACTCCCGCGCCGCTGGTCGGGTCGTTGATGGCCAGCACCTGCGCGGAATGTGGAAATACCTCGCGCACCTTGCCCACAATGCCGTCCGGCGTAATCACGGCCATGTCGCGTTCCAGGCCGTCAGCCGAGCCTTTATCAAGATAGAAAACCCGCGAGGAATCGTTGCCGCTGGTGCCGATGGCCTGCGCCGACAGCGTCTTGTATATGTATTTCTGCTGAAAGCCGAGCAGCGCCTGCAAGCGCTCGCCCTGCCGCGCGTCTTCCATCAGAGAGGCTTGCTCCAGGCGCAGGCGGTCGATGGTCTTCTGCAACTCCTGATTCTGATCGCGTATATGGCGCAGGTCAATGTAGTTCTGCCACAGGCTAACCGCGCCCAGCTTGCTGGCGTGGAAGATCTGCTCCGGGGGCGTAACCACGGCATCGGCCCACAGCCGGATCAACCGCACGCCGGCCGGGTCGCGCGGGTCAATCGTGTTGCGCCCGCTGTCGGTGCGCCGCACCTGCACCGCCAGCCCGATGATCTGCGCCAGCAGAACAACCAGCAGCACCAGAAGATTCCGATAACGGGTGAAGAACGATTCCATGGCGAAGGCTCTGGCAGGAGAAGAGAATGATACAGAGCAAGAACAATACCAGTATACTGACGGTCGCGGAAGAGGATTGCTTCCCGCAGATTTCGCGATCAGAACGGGTGTTTATCGAACTCCCAGTTTATAAAGAGCAGAATCGGGAAAGTCTCGCCACGGAGTGAAGCATGTTGCGCTATGCCATATTTGTAGTTATAATATTGTAGTGAGTGAAATTCGTTTCGAGTGGGACGAGGCGAAAAACCTCGCGCGATTTTGCCCAGGACTCGCACGAGCAATACGCTGTAGTCGAAGGTATGACATAAAGATCGTCGATCGAGGTTTTGCCAGGCTTGTCGAAG
>CAWDQS010000054.1:0-13271 GCA_963804295.1 uncultured Acidobacteriaceae bacterium | reverse complement strand
CAGATGAAGAAGATAGGCTGGTTTTCTCGGCTGTCCAATCAACAGTCTTCTATCGCAATGATTCAGCGCATCGCTGCTGTCATTGGAGTCGCCGTCCTACTGACGATGACGGGCATCGCTGCCGCCCAAATTCCCACGCCGCATGAGCCGATGTCCGTCCCGAATGGCTATACGACCCATCAGACCGTGGACGTTGGCGGGCACATTGCCGACATCAAGGGCAGCGGAGCCATGTACGACACGCTGGTCAATCAGCAGTCCGGGCCGCGCCTGCTGGGCGGGACATTTGAATTACGCGCGCTCCCGACGAACAAGCACACACAGATCGATTTGCTCCATGCCATCGCCAGCGGTTTTGGCGGGGATCCATACAACTTTGCCAAGCTGGACTTTTCCAAGGGCAAGATCTACGAGTTCTCGGGGACCTTCCGCCGCGACCGTCAGTACTCCGACTACGACCTGCTGGGCAACCCGAATATCAACGCCGGGCAGACGATTCTGATCGGACCCTCAAATGCGCCCGTCAACACGCTGGCATGGCCGCAGGTGAATCACTCGGCGGTGATGTTCAACACGGTGCGCCGCATGACGGACACCAACCTCACCATCTATCCGCTCTCCAAGGTGACCTTCCGTGCGGGTTACTCGCAGAATATCTTCCAGGGCCCGGGCATGAGCCCCAGCTATAACATCGCCAAGTACAATGCCCTGCTCCAACAGTATCAGCGCAACAGCACCGACGAATTCACGGCAGGGGCCGATTGGAAGCCCGTGCAGGGAACCAAGCTGAGCTTTGATGAGGAGATCACCCACTTCAAAACAGGCTCCTATTTTACGCTGGACCCGAACGGGTTCCTGGTGCAGGAGGCTAACGGAACCAAGGCCTACCTGGGCAACTGGGACAGCGAGACCGCATATGGCATCGCCGGCTGCATTACAGGCAGCATGGGCGCTGCGCCCTACACCATCCTCTCGCCCGCGCAAAACGGCGGCCTGCCGATCATCAATCCGTCCTGCGATGTGGTAACCAGCTATATGCGTTCGCAACCAACGCGCATTCTGACGCCCACGGAGACCATCCGCTTCCAAAGCACCAGCATCAAGAACGTCACGATGAACGGCGATTTGCATTACACCAAGGCCAACATGAACCTGCCCATCTACTACGAGAACTTCCAGGGCCTGGATGGGCAATCCGCTACCGCTGCCGGAGTCACTCCCGCTTACCCCGCGCAGGCAGCCCGTTCGGCTACCTATATAGGCAATGCGGGCGCGAAGCGGGCGGTATTTGCCGGCGACTTTGGCTTTGCATGGCAGGCTATGAGGACGGTCAGCATCTCCGATCAAATTGACTATTCCAATGTACATCAGCCCGGCACCTCCATCATGACGTTGGGGATCACCGCCAACACGCCTACCAACCCGAATGAAACCATCAACTACTCGGGACCGCTGGGCCCCGGAGTCAATCTCACAATTTCCGGCACCTCCGGCGGTGTCCCGCTGCCGGCCTATTTTGGTCAGAAGTCATTCACCAATAACCTGACGGGAAGCTGGGATGCCACATCGCGGGCCACGCTCTCGCTTACCTATCGCTACCGCACGCACACGATCGCGGAGAACCTATACAGCGCCGGTCCTCCTGTTGATACCGGCGGCAATCCCGGGAATAATCCTCTAGCCCCAGGCGCGGATAACGACGGAACCGTCACCATCAATGAAAACGGCGGAATCTTCAACGCCTTCGTGCGCCCCGCAAACCATTGGGACCTCAATGGCACGGTCGAGGTGCTCTACGATGACAATGTATTCACTCCGGTTGCTCCGCGGCAAACCAGGCACTACAGAATGCATACCACCTACAAGCCAAGGCCCTGGGCAACCTTATCGGGCGCCTATAACGACCTGGAGCGGCATAACAACACCAACAACAATCAGGCCACGGTGGCGTTGTTCGTTCCTCCTTCGGTATTACCAGCACCTAACGGAACCGCCTCAAGCGGCACCCCGTATGATGGCCAGCTTCAACATGTTGATCACAGCCGGGTAGTGAGCCTGGGCGCGGTGATTGCGCCGAATGAGCACTATGGGCTCGATTTCAATTACGCCTATAGCGATGTTTATATGTCCTCCAACATTTGCTACCTGAATGGCGCCACGGCCACATTACCCGGAGCTGTGCAAAGCGCCACCAGCACAGCGTGCCCGAACATATGGGGAAGAGGCGCTACAGGCGTTACGGAGGTCAACGGCACGGCGCTCTCGGATTGGGTCGCCAGGGACTTCATGGATGCTCCCACGCAATTCGTATCGGCAGCTGTCCGTCTCTCACCGGTCGACAAAATCCACTCCAGCATCGGCTATCGCATCAGCGATGTGAACGGCACCCGGTTCTTCAATGATGCGCGCGACGTCAACGGCTCGCTGGTCTCCAAGTATCAGACGCCCTTCGTGAATCTTGCATGGACGATTCATCCCGGATTGATTTGGAAGGGTGAGTACAACTACTTCGGATACGGCGAGGGTGGTCCATCCGGCTCGCTGTACTGCAGCACTTCAACCTCTGCGACAGCAGTGCCTGTACTGTGCAGCACTTTCACAGCCTATCCGACCGGTATAACCGAGCCGACCTCCGGCCTGACCGCGCCGCGAACCTTCCATGCGAATAATGTTACCTTTTCCCTGCACTACGCGTTTTGAAAGTGCAGTGATCTCTAACTAACGGCGTAGTTCCCGAATGAAAGGGACTGCGCCGTTTCATGTAAGAGGTTCAATCTTGCCATCCCGGCTGCAACCTTAGCGGCTCTTTTTCGCAAGGGTTGTAGTATAAATACGATAACGTCCGGCAGTTGCTTCTCTCGCGCAATCTGACCGGCAAAAACACAAGGAGGTTTGCAATGACAAAGAAGATTCAATCCCTGTTGGTGTTGGCGGCCGCAGTGTGTCTGGCCAGCACCGTGTGCCTGGCCCAATCCGGCGGCGAAGCGACCTACAAAGCCAAGTGCGCCATGTGCCACGGCGCCACCGGCACGCCCAGCGCTGGTATGGCCAAGGCGATGGGCATCAAGGCTGCTTCCGATCCCAGCGTCCAGTCGCTTACTGTGGCTCAGATGATTGCCGATGTAAAAAACGGCACGGGCAAGATGAAGCCGATCGCAGGACTCACCGACCCGCAGATCAAGGATGTGGTGATCTACTACAAAGGGCTTAAGTAGCTAGTACAATCAAAACGGGAAGAACGACGTGGCCCGCCGCTCTCGGCGGGCCATCCGTTTAAGCATAGGGAGATAACGTGCCAGTGTTGCAAAAATTCCGTGAAGGCTGGGTTCGTCCGGCGCTGTTTTTCGGCAATAATCCCATCAGCCTGGCTGGCGGAGCAATCACCACCGCTTCCGGCGTGACCATGGTCGCCTATTGGCTGGTCGAACTCTTCGGCCGGTCCAATGACAACCCATACCTCGGCATTATCTTTTTCCTGCTACTGCCGGCCCTGTTCATCGCCGGGTTAGTGCTGATCCCGGTAGGCATGTGGGTACGCCGCAAAAAGCTGCAAATGGCCGGGCTGATTCCGCTGGAGTTTCCCAAGGTCGATTTCAACGACAAGATCTTTCGTCATGGCGTTGATATCGTGCTGGTGGCCACCATCGTGAATTTTCTGCTGGTGTCGGTGGCCAGCTATCGCGGCGCGGCCTATATGGATTCGCCTCAGTTTTGCGGCCAGAGCTGTCACGTGATGCACCCGGAGTACACCGCCTACAAAATCTCCGCGCACTCCCACGTGGCCTGTGTCGACTGCCACATCGGGTCAGGCGCCTCCGCCTACTTTTCCGCCAAGGTAAACGGCACCAAGCAGCTGATCGAGGTCAGCCTGCATCCCCTTGCTTCATTCGCACCAAAGATTATTCCCGACTATCCCACGCCGATTGAATCGCCGGTGCGCAACCTGCGCCCCGCGCGCGAGATCTGCGAGGGCTGTCACACGCCGGCGCGATTCATCGGCGAAAAGCTGCTGGTCAAGTCCAGCTTTGCCGACGACGAAAAAAATACCGAGACTCAGACGGTGCTGGTGCTGCACCTGGGCGGGCGGGATTCGCTCTCTCATCTGACGGGGATTCACGGCGTTCACCTGGGGCACATCGAGTATGTTGCCACCGATCCAAGCCGGACCACCATTCCCTGGGTGCGGAAGCGCAACGACAACGGCACGGAGACCGTCTTTGCCACCGCTGCGGCGGGCACCGGCGTGCCGCAGGGCGAGCGGCGGGTGATGGACTGTATCGACTGCCACAACCGCGCCGCGCACACCTTTGTGACCGCGGAAGATGCGCTCAACCGGGCCATGGCCGAGGGAGCGGTGAGTCCCGAACTACCCTGGGTTCACAAGAAGGGTCTGGAACTCCTCAAGGCGAATTACGCCAGCGAAGCCGAGGCGAGCGCCCAGATCCCTGCGCAGCTTGAAGCCTTCTATCGCTCCGAACATCCCGAGGTGCTGACCACCAAGGCAGCTCTGGTGAAGTCCGCGGGCGAGCAACTCGTGACTCTCTACAGCCAGAACGTATTTCCGTTTATGAAGGTGACCTGGGGCACGCATCCCAACCACATCGGCCACATGGAATATCCGGGTTGCTGGCGCTGCCATGATGGAGACCACGCGGCCAAGGACGGGGCGAGCATTACCAATGACTGCTCTGCCTGCCACAACCTGCTGGTCCAGGATCAACCCAAGCCCAAGGTCCTCTCCGACCTCGGCATTCAATAGGAACGCATTTTCGTTCATATCACAAAGGTCCCGTGCCCCATCCATTTCGCGTACTATGCGAAATGGATGGGGCACCACGAACTACATCCTCGTTCTTTCACGCCATACAGCCCCCCTGTCGTGTTAGCCTAGCTCTTCAGTTTGAAGGAGCCTTTATTCCTATGCCTACCAGCCAGCCCATCCACTTCAATCTTGTTGTCGCGGCCCATGCCGCTATGATTGAGCACGGCTTCCAGCCGGATTACCCCGCTGGAACCGCCCCGGAACTAGCCGCCATTCAGGCCAATCCCACAGCACCCGCCGCCCCCGGTGCTCAGGACGTGCGCAACCTCCTCTGGTCCTCCATCGACAACGATACCTCCAAGGATCTGGACCAGATCGAATGGGCCGAGCAACTCCCCGATGGCCGCATTCGCGTTCTCGTTGGCGTGGCCGATGTGGACGCGCGCGTATCCCTGGGCACGGTTATCGACGGCCACGCCAAGAGCGAGACAACCTCGGTCTACACCGGCGTCAAGGTCTTTCCCATGCTGCCCTCCGAACTATCCGAGGGCATCACCTCGCTCAATGAAAACGAAGACCGCGTTGCGCTGGTCATCGAGTTTGCCGTGGACCAGGCGGGCACGGCTTCGGACGGGAAGGCTTATCGCGCATTGGTTCGCAATCATGCCCAATTGGCCTATAACAGCGTGGGCGCGTGGCTTGAGGGACGCGGCCCGGCTCCTGCCAAGGTTGCATCCAACGCCGACCTGGCCTCTCAATTAAAACTGCAAGACACGGCTGCCCAACGCATGGTTGGCGGCCGCTTCCAGCACGGTGCGCTTGACCTGGAAACCATTGAAACGCGCCCGGTTATGATGGCCGAGAATGCAGTGGAGATTAAGAAACTAGAAAAAAACCGCGCCACCTCGCTCATCGAGGAGTTCATGGTGGCGGCCAACGGCGTCATCGCTCGCACCTTTGAAGACGCCGGCGTAGCCTCCATCCGCCGCATCGTGCGCACGCCCAAGCGCTGGGATCGCATCGTCGAAGTAGCTGCGGGGCTGGGTACAAAGCTGCCTGTCGAGCCTGATTCAAAGGCTCTCAACGACTTCCTCCTCGCGCAAAAACAAAAGGACCCCGACCACTTCCCGGACCTGTCACTGGCTGTTATTAAGCTGATGGGCCCCGGCGAGTACGTGCTGGTCAAGCCCAACGAAGTTTCTCCCGGCCACTTCGGCCTGGCCGTGCAGGACTACACCCACTCCACCGCCCCCAACCGCCGCTTCCCGGACATGGTGACGCAGCGGCTGATGAAGGCCTGGCTGGCCAAGGCGCCCCAGCCCTACTCCGAAGGCGACCTCAACGCCATCGCGGTTCACTGCACGCTGATGGAAGACAACGCCCGCAAGGTGGAGCGCGAGATGCAGAAGCGCATCGCCGCCGTGGTGCTGCATCCGCGCATCGGCCAGAGCTTCCCGGCCATCGTCACCGGCGTCAACAACTACGGCGTTTTTGTGCGCACCCTCGACCCACATGTGGATGGAATGGTAGTCAGCGGCGGCAAGGGCCTCGACGTCGGCGACAAGGTAACCGCGAAGTTGGTCTCCACCGACCCGCAGCGCGGGTTTATTGATTTTGCGGTGTGAAAAGAAGAGGAGGTTGTCGAGTTTGTTAGTGGCATACATTCATGGCGGCCACTGCGCCAGCCCGATCTGGTCGCTTTCGGGATCAGTGAAGCCGACCATGATGCCGCCTTTAGAAACGAGGCAAGCGATTGTCATCCTTTGACCTAAAATTTCGTCCAACACATTAGAAGTGTCTAAAGACGATAAATTTCCACCCAGGATGCGCGGGGAACGAAGCGCGCGGACAGGGTGATTTATTCTATAAGTGGCCCTCCGATTCGACTCGCTTTTTTCGTGAGCCGCCCAAACGGATGCCGGCTCCACAAGAAGGGGATTGAATGCGCGTTGGTTTCTGTTGGATTACAGCTCTACTTTTCGCTGGAGCAGGCGTGCCGGCATTGTCTACCTGCGCGATTGCGCAGGAAACCAGCGTCGGACTGGCTGTCGTCGCCGAGCTTCCCGAGGCTCCGCAGCCGCAGCAGGCTCCTGCCGAGCAAAGCCAAACCAACCCGCAGACGGCTCCGAGCGCCACGCCGGGCCAGAGCAGCTCCAGCTCGCAAACAGCCGCAGAGCAATCCGGCGCCAGTAAAAGCCAATACCAAAAGGCCGAAGAGCAGATCAAGGAGGAGGAGCATCAGCGCAACATCGGAATCTTGCCCGCCTTCAACGTCTCCTATCGCAGCGACGCCGTCTCCCTAACCTCGGGCCAGAAGATGCGCCTCGCTTTTCGCTCCGTCACCGATCCGGTAACCTTCGGCGCGGCGTTTGTGGTCGCGGGCTACCATGAGGCCATGGACGATGATAAAGGCTTCGGATGGGGTTACCAGGGCTATATAAAGCGGTCGGGAGCAGCCTATCTAGACGCCTTCGACGGCGGCATGATCGGCAACGGCATTCTGCCTTCCATCCTTCACCAGGATCCGCGCTATTTCCGCCTGGGCCACGGAGCCACCAGTCACCGGCTACTCTATTCACTGGCCACCAATGTCATCTGTAAGCACGACAATACCGGCAAGTGGGAGCCCAACTACTCCAATGTTGGCGGCAACATCATCGCGGGCGGAATTTCCAACTACTACTATCCTTCCAGCGGCTCAGGGGTAGGCCAGACCTTCTCCAACGGGATGATCGTGACCGCCGAGGGTGGTATCGGTTCTATCTTCCAGGAATTCTGGCCGGACGTCTCGCGCAAGCTCTTCCACAGGGATCCCACGCACGGCCTTGATGCTCAGGCGCGCGCCGCTGACCAGAAGAAAAAGGAAGACAAGAAATAACCGTAGTAAATCAGGTACGGCTGATCGCTGGTGCATTTCACTAAAAGCATTTCTCCAATTGAGTCCATAGATTCCGTGTGAAAAAAACGGCGCACTCTGTGAAGTCATCGCGCCGCCTGGGATGCATCCATAAAAAACGCGGGAAGGAGCAATCCTTCCCGCGTTTTGTATTGAAGTATTGCTATGCTTTAGACCAAGCCCTGATCAAGCATTGCATTTGCAACTTTGAGGAAGCCCGCGATGTTAACTCCGTTCACAAGATTGAGAATTTGATTGAAGTACTCCTCCGCAATTGACTTGCGGAACCCCATGGCAGCACTCATAAATCTTTCTTCCTAACTTCAAGTACCAAATGGTTAACCACACATCTCATGACACGATTCTTTGTACAGCTCCCGGCCTCGCGCCAGAGCGCGTTTGTTCAGCTCCATCCAGCGAGGATTCTTCACTAGCCGCCGCAGCGCCGCGTCGATGTTTAAGTCCCGCAACACTCCGGTAATCTCCAGCAGAGCGCCCAGCATCACCATGTTGCTGGCGCGCAAATCGCCCAGTTCGTCAGCCACGCGAGTGAAGGCGCAGGCCAGCACGTGAACGCCCTTCTGATCGCAATCGCTCGGGAAGCTTTCGTCGTTGTAGAGAATCCAACCTCCCGCCGGCACACTCGTCACAAACTTTCTGAGCCATGGCTCGTTCATCGCCACCAGCACATTAGGATTCGTCACCAATGGTGAATCGATTAAGTGCCTAGACAAACGCACATGGCAGTTGGAGGTGCCGGAGCGCATCTCCGGTCCATACGACGGCAGCCAGGAAACCTCTAGCCCCGCGTCGAGCCCGGCCTCGGCCAACACTTCGCCCAGCAGCAAGACTCCCTGTCCGCCAAAGCCGGCAACACGCACGCGCAGATCCATCTCTGGCGCAGTCGTATTGAACACTATCGGATTGCCTTCCGGCAGGCCCTCGCTGGCCACGCCAAGAATTTGAGGAATCCTCTCCAGCGCTGCCGCAGGCTCCGGCAACATCCGCGGCTGCGCTTCCTTGGTGCGATCAAGAATCACCTTGACCGGAAACGTCTTGGCCAGAACATCGCGCACCCAGTGTTGCGCTTCGACTGGAGTCATCTTGAAGATCGTCGGGCAGGGCGCCAGCACCTCAATCAGCGAAAATCCCAGCCCGTGCACCTGATTTTCCACGGCGCGCTTGATGGCTCGCGTTGCCTGCGCAATCTGCTTGTTGTCTCCCAGCGCTACGCGCTCAATGTAGACAGGAGCCTCCAGCGTCGCCAGCAGCTCGCTCATGTGCAGCGGATAACCTTCGGACGCCGCGTTTTTCCCATTAGGAGTTGTTGCGGTCATTTGTCCCAGCAGGGTGGTCGGTGCCACTTGTCCGCCGGTCATGCTGTAGATCGAATTGTTAACGAAGATGACCGTGATGTTTTCGCCGCGATTGGCCGCGTGCAGAATCTCAGCGGACCCAATCGACGACAAATCGCCGTCGCCCTGATAGCTGATCAGGATGCTCTTCGGCCTGCTCCGCTTGATCGCCGTGGCCACCGCCGGCGCGCGTCCATGCGCCCCCTGCACATTGCCCACGTCAAAGTAGTTATAGGCCAGCACCGAACAGCCCACCGGGCTGATCAGGACCGTCCTGTCCTGGATGCCCAACTCATCAATAGCCCGCGCCAGCATTTTATGCACTAAGCCGTGTCCGCACCCTGGGCAATAATGCGTCTGGTGCTGCAACTCTTCCTTGCGCGTGAAACGCTTGAAAAATGCCTTGGGCCTGGCGTGCGAAACTTCGTATTCAGGAACCATCGCGTTAGACATTTGCCATTCGCTCCTCTTCGGGCAGTCTTGACGGCAGGACTCGCCGCGCCTGATCTTTCACAATCTTGAGCACCTCTTCGTGCGACGGCACATTCCCGCCCACGCGGCTAAAGAACTCCACCGGCCGCGCCCCATTCAGCGAAAGCCGCACATCATCCACCATTTGGCCGTTGCTCATTTCCACCACCACGAAGACCTGCGCGCTCTTGGCCAGCCGCTGGAAATGTTGAGTAGGAAAAGGGAACAGCGTAATCGGCCGCAGCACGCCAACCCTGAGTCCAAGCTCGCGAGTCTCTGCGGCCACGGCCTTCAATATTCGCGCCACAATTCCGTAGCCCACAAGCACAATCTCCGCGTCCTTGGTCTGCCACTCTTCAGCGCGTACCTCGCGCTCTTGCGCGCGGCGATACTTCGCTTCCAAATGGAGTTGATGCGCCTCCAGAGCATCGTTATCGAACTGCATCGACGTAATAAAATTGCCGCGCGACTCTTTCGTGCCCGCCACGGCCCATTCCGGCAGGCGCGGCGCTGTGGCCGTCTGCGGAAACTCGACTGGCTCCATCATCTGCCCGATGAATCCATCCGCCAGAATCACCACCGGGTTGCGATAGCGGTCCGCAAGTTCGAAGGCTAGCGCGGTCAAATCCGCCATCTCCTGCACGGAATGTGGCGCCAGTACAATCGTCCGGTAGTTGCCGTGGCCGCCGCCCCACACCACCTGGTGATAGTCACTCTGCTCAGCGGAGATATTTCCTAATCCCGGCCCCCCGCGAGTGATGTCCGCTATTACGCAAGGCAGTTCCGCGCCCGCCAGGTAGCTCATGCCTTCCTGCATCAGGCTGATCCCCGGCCCGCTTGACGAAGTCATGCACCGCACACCAGCGGATGCCGCGCCGTAGAGCATATTGATCGCCGCCACCTCGCTCTCCGCCTGCAGGAACACTCCGCCCGTCTGCGGCATATAGAGGGCCGCCGCCTCGGTAATCTCGCTGGCCGGCGTAATCGGATATCCATAGAACGCACGGCAGCCGGCAAGGATCGCGCTCTTCACAACCGCTTCGTTGCCCTTCATCAGTTGCTTGCGCATCAGTTCGCTCCTGCAATGCAGGTTACCACGCTGTTTTCTTTTTTCACCATTCGCAAAGCCGTAATCGCTCCCGGTTCCGGGCAAACCATAAAGCAGATTCCGCATCCCGTGCAGCCCGCGCCCGCATACGTTGCCGTGCGATAACCGTAGTGATTCAGCCGCTCGCTGAGGGAGATCACCTTTGGCGGGCAGGCCTCCACGCACAGTCCGCAGCCCTTGCACTCGTCCACATCCACCCTCAGCATGCCGCGGTCCTGCTTCTCCACATTCGCCATACCACTCCTCTCCAGCCAGCCGCAAGCCCTCAGGCAAGCACGGCCGCGGCCTTGCGCTCCATGTAATGCGAGCGCACCGCGAAATCTTCCAACTCATCCGTGAAGCGCGGATCGGCAATGGCGATCAGCGCCTCTGCCCGCTCACGCAGCGACTTACCATGCAGGTAAGCGATGCCGTGTTCGGTCACCACGTAATGCACATCGGCGCGCGAAGTAACCACGCCCGCGCCCGGCTCCAGCACCGTCGCAATCCGCGAAATTGTGCCGTTCCGCGCCGTCGAAGGCAGCGCGATAATCGGCACACCGCCTTTGGAGCGCGTCGCTCCGCGAATAAAATCCACCTGCCCGCCAAAGCCGCTGTATGGTTTGATGCCCAGCGAATCAGAGCACACCTGCCCAGTCAAGTCCACCTGCAACGCCGCATTGATGGCCACCATCCTGTCGTTCTGCGCCACCACATATGGATCGTTGGTGTAGCAGATCGGCCTGAATTCAAAGGCCGGGTTATCGTGGATGTAATCGATAATCCGCTGCGATCCCAGCACAAACGAAATCACTGCCTTGCCGCGGTGCAGAGACTTGCGCTCTCCGTTCAACACGCCCGACTCCATCAGATCGATCACTCCATCCCCCACCAGTTCGCTATGAATTCCAAGGTCGTGCTTGTCTCCCAGGCAAGCCAGCACCGCGTCGGGAATTCCTCCGATCCCGGTTTGCAGCGTCGCTCCGTCGGGAATCAGCGAGGCCACGTTCTCCGCGATCCGGCGGTGCAGCGCGGTGAACGGTTCCGGATGCAGTTCCAGAAGCGGATGCGACGTTTCCACAATCGCGGAAATGCGGCTTACATGAATGGCCGTCTCGCCATGCGTACGCGGCATCCGCTCATTCACCTCGGCAATGATAACCGGTGCGCAGCGGACTGCGGTCATAGTACAATCCACCGCCGCGCCCAGGGTCACGAATCCGTGATCATCCGGAGGAGAAACCTGCATCAGTACGACGTCCAACGGCAGGGCGCCACTGGCGAACAAACCTTCAATCTCGCTGAGGAAGACGGGCGTGTAGTCGGCGCGTCCGGCCGCCACAGCCTCGCGTACATTGTCACCCAGAAACAATCCGCGATGACGGAATATTCCTTCGTACTCCGGCCCGGTATACGCCGCCTTGCCCAGCGTCTTCATATGAACGATCTCGACATTGCTCAACTCGGATGCGCGCGCCACTAGCGCATTCACCAGCGTTGTGGGTGTGGCGCAGGAGGACTGAATCCATACGCGATCACCAGAGCGAATTGCCTTCAGTGCCTGAGCGGCATCCATGCATTTATCCCGATACTCGTCGCGCCAGTTCATTGCCGATTGCCTCCGTGTTCGCTTCCGCCTTAGCTTTTCATTGGAGTATTTCTCCCCATTCCGTTCGTTGCCAACAAATGCCCCTGCAATGCATTCATACATTAGTAGTACTTCGCTGGTTTCCAGGAATGTACTTCCCAAAAAACCCATACGATTCTCGGCTTAACTAAGGAGCGCGGCTGTGACACACGTCACTCTGCTCTTCTAATTAAGCGCCTAAATATCTCTCTGATATGGAACTTTCCAAATGTTAAGTATTCGCCGTATAAACTATAAGAGCGTTAACTATAGATACAAATATATCTTCATAAGTAAAGTGCGTGATAATAATGTACATGGACTTAACTAAAGTAATAAGAGAATACACTAATAGTATCAGCATGATACAAATATATTCGCTAAATCTTGCCGGGCTGTATTTGTTAACCACAGTTAACCGCAATCTATAAAGTTAATACTCGATCCATTCAATGATAAATAATATATTCTGTAGTTGCTCAAGCGACACAAATACATATCTCATATGAGTAAGTTATCTACTAGTTACATTAGTTTGATACGCTTTGGTTCTGCTATATCTTTACCTGCTTGGGAATGGCTTCAACTCTGAAGGCTATTTGATTGCTCTTGCATTCTTCAGTCAATTGATTTCAAATTTGCTCGGATGGAAATTCATATTCATTCTGTTGCAGGCCGCGCTACGTCAGGCTGTGGGTCCGCTGTCAAGGCGGCCCTGATGCTGACAGGTTTCAGCGCCGTCATCGGTCAGATCGTGCTCATGCGCGAGCTGATGGTCGTCTTCAGCGGCAATGAGATTTCGCTGGGTATCATGCTTGCTACATGGCTGTTCTGGACAGCGGTTGGCAGTATTCTATGCGGCAGTCTTGCCTTGCGTGAAAGTCGCGCGCGTCAAACGGTGACAGTGCTCGAATGTCTGCTCGGTGTCAGCTTGCCGCTTACGGTCTGGGCGTTGCGCGCCAGCAAGAGTATTTTTCAGGCCGTGCCAGGCGAGTTGGTTGGGCCGGTCCCGGTTCTGCTTGCATCGCTGGTTTGTCTCAGCGCGTTCTGTGCTGTTGGCGGTGCGCTATTTG
>CAWDQS010000053.1:0-7799 GCA_963804295.1 uncultured Acidobacteriaceae bacterium | reverse complement strand
CGGTGCCTGTTGCAGTCCGAACGGAATGCAATGCTTCTCGTCGACGTATTGCGGTCGTGTGTGGCGGAGCGGAAATTCTTACTGCACGATTTTGTGATCATGCCGGATCACGTGCATCTGCTCATGACGGTCCACGGGGATATGACCATTGAAAAAGCCATGCAGTTCATCAAGGGTAGATTCTCCTATCGTCTGAAGCGGGAATCTCAGTATTTGGGAGAGGTATGGCAACACGGGTTTTCCGAGATGAGGGCGACGAGGAAAGCTTTTTGCGATATTGGGAGTACATTGCCCAGAACCCGGTGAAAGCTGGACTGGCCGACTCTCCTGGACAATATCCTTATTGCTACAACTATTTGGCAAAGAAGAAGGTGAGCAGGGGCTAAAGCCCAAGTTCATGTTGTTGCATTTGCGGCATGGCTGAAGCCATGCCCTGATACAAAACCGGCACATTTGCCTGTGGCATGGATGAAGTCATGCCATGATACAAAACCAGTGCTTTCAATAGTCTGTTAAGTCGGCGTTTTTCAAAATGAGTCAATGCCTTCACGAAGGATAGTAGGGCAACTCCAACCCTCACCATTTACACTGGTAAACGGAGAATCCTGTGTTTTTCGATAAATTTCTTACCAAGATATTTGGCACGGCGAACGAGCGCCTGATCAAGCGGTTGAAGCCCATGGTGGCATTGATCTGCGCCCTGGAAGCGGATACCAGGCAGCTCAGCGATGAGCAATTGCGCGCCAAAACAGCGGAGTTTCGCGAGCGGATTGCCGAGCGGGTGGCGGAGCGGCTGAAGGGATTTGAGAACCCTGACACATTGCGGGCGGAGGGGCATGAGGCTGAAGCGCGCGAAGCTGCCGAGGAACGGGCGGCCGCGCAGGACAATGCCGAGCGGGAGGCGCTGGACGAAATTTTGCCCGAGGCCTTTGCGGTGGTGCGTGAGGCGGGCTGGCGCGCGGTGCAGATGCGCCACTTTGACGTGCAATTGATCGGCGGCATGGTGCTGCACCAGGGCAAGATCGCCGAGATGAAGACCGGCGAAGGCAAGACGCTGGTGGCCACGCTCTCCTGCTATCTGAATGCGCTGGCCGGACACGGCGTGCACGTGGTGACGGTGAACGACTACCTGGCCAAGCGCGACGCCGAGTGGATGGGCAAGATCTACGAGTTTCTGGGGCTCACCGTCGGCGTCATCGTTCACGACCTGGACGACAACGAGCGCCGCGAAGCCTACCTGGCCGACATCACCTACGGGACCAACAATGAATTCGGCTTCGACTACCTGCGCGACAATATGAAATTCGAGATCAAAGACTGTGTCCAGCGCGGCCATTATTACGCCATTGTGGACGAGGTGGACTCGATTCTGATCGACGAGGCGCGGACGCCGCTGATTATCTCCGGCCCGACCGACCAGACGACCGACAAGTACGCCAAGGCGCGGCAGATTGTTCCCAAGCTGGTGAAGGGCGAGGAGATCGAAGCCATTGACACCCAGCGCTGCGCGGAGTTGGGACTTCAACTGAGCGAGGGCCAGAAGTACCTGACCGGCGACTACATCGTGGACGAGAAGCAGCGCACGATTGGCGTCACCGACGAGGGCTGGGTGACCATCGAGAAGTTGCTAGGCATCGGCAACATCGCCGACGCCGAGAACTGGGAGATGAAGCACTACGTCGAAACCGCAATCAAGGCGGAAGCGCTCTACAAGCGCGACGTGGAGTACGTGGTGAAGGAAGGCGAGGTCATCATCGTCGACACCTTCACCGGCCGCCTGATGCCGGGCCGCCGCTGGTCGGACGGGCTGCACCAGTCCATCGAGGCCAAGGAGAACGTGAACATCCGCAAGGAAGACCAAACGCTGGCCACCATCACCTTCCAGAATTATTTTCGCCTCTACAAAAAGCTGAGCGGCATGACCGGCACCGCGGAGACGGAAGCTGCGGAGTTCGAAAAGATTTACAAGCTGGAGATCGTGGTGATTCCCACCAACAAGCCGATGCTGCGGAAGGAAAATCCGGACGTGGTTTACCTGGTGGAGAAAGCCAAGTACAAGGCCGTGGCCGAGGACATCGGCATCCTGCACGAGCGCAAGCAGCCGGTGCTGGTGGGCACCACATCCATCGAGAAGAGCGAGCGGCTGTCGGGTATTCTGGCGCGCAAGGGCGTCAAGCACGTGGTGCTGAACGCCAAGTTCCATGAGCGCGAGGCGGAGATTGTGGCGCAGGCCGGGCGACTGGGGATGGTGACCATCTCCACGAATATGGCCGGCCGCGGAACCGATATTTTATTGGGCGGCAATCCGGATTTCATGGCGCGGCAAGAGCTGGTGAAGAAGAACAAGGCGCGGGCCATCAGCGTGGCCGAGGGCGCCATCAGTCCCATGGCGCCGGCGGGATTTCTGCGCTTCTACTACCAGGGCCAGGAGTTTGAGATTGCCGAGCCGGAGTGGGCGGAGGTCTTCAAGGTTCACGCCGAAACAGCGCGCGTGGAGCACGAGCAGGTAATTCAGGCCGGCGGGCTGATCATTCTGGGGACTGAAAGACATGAATCGCGGCGCGTGGACAACCAACTGCGCGGACGCGCAGGCCGTCAGGGCGATCCCGGCGAGTCGAGATTTTATCTGTCGCTGGAAGACGACCTGATCCGCATCTTCGCCAAGCAGTGGATGAGCACCATGATGCAGCGAATGGGAATGCAGGAGGACGAGCCCATCGAGTCCAAGATGATTACCAAGCGGATCGAGGGCGCGCAAAAAGCAGTCGAAGCACAAAACTTCGAGAGCCGCAAGCATCTGCTGGAATACGACGACGTGATGAACAAGCAGCGCGAGGCGGTTTACGGGCTGCGGCGGCAACTGCTGGAGGGAGTGGAACAGCGGGAGCTGATTCTGGAGGATTACGTCGGCGGGATTCTGAGCACAATTCTTGATGAACATGCCGGCGAAAAGCTGCATCCCGATCAGTGGGACATGAAGGGGCTGGACGCAAAGCTCTTCGACCACTTCGGGCTGAAACTGGCTTCTCTGAATATCGGCGCTACGGGAATCAATCCGCACGAACTGGGCCGGCATGAGCTGGGCAACGCCATCTTCGAGAAGCTGAAGCAGGATTACGAGGCCAAAGAGAAGATTCTCTCGCCTGCGACCATGCGCTACCACGAGCGGATGGTGATGCTCAGCGTGATCGACGGGCTGTGGAAGGACCATCTGCTGTCGATGGACCACCTCAAGGAAGGGATCGGGTTGCGCGGCTATGCGCAGCGCGATCCGCTGGTGGAATACAAGCGCGAGTCCTTCGACATGTTTGAGGCCATGATGCTCAAATTCCAGGAGGACACGGTCAGGTTCCTCTTCCGGATGCAGATCCTCGGTCAAGACGGTCAGTCGATGGATGCTGCTCCGCGCATCAATCGCACGGTTCCCGCCGCGCCGCCGGTGGGCAGCAGCGCGCGGCCTCTGACCATGGATGCGGAGCCGCGGGAGATTGGTATCTCCACGCGTCAGCCCTCAACGACCATCGATGCGCTGGAAAAAGAGTTCCAGCGAAAGAAGCAGCGCGAGCTGGAGGCGGCCAGCCGTTCGGGCGGAGACGCAAGCCAGCCCACGCAGCGCCGCACTGGCGAAAAAGTAGGCCGCAACGATCCCTGCCCATGCGGGAGCGGGAAAAAATATAAGAAGTGCCATGGAACGGGGAAGTAGCGGCGGATCGGGCTGATTGATTATTCCTGCTCGGCCACTTGCAGTACTGTCCTTGTAGGCAAGGTGTCCTTTTTTCTTCCGAAGAAAGAGAAGCCTTTTTTCTTCTCCGGATTAGCGGACATGCCGCAGGCGGTTCTGGCCATCTGCCGGATCACGTTTGAGATGGGCGTCTTTTCCAGCGCAATAGGAGTAGCTTTGTTGTTGATGCGGCGAGCAGTGGAATAGTCGTCGGGAATCTTCCACGCGGCGGGCCTGGTGAGAGCCTTGGTAATCTGCTGCTCATCGAAGAGCAGAGCATGAGGCATATAGCGGTTGAGAACAATCTGTAGCTTTTGTCCGCGGGTGGCAAAAAATTGCGTGATAAGGCGATTGGAGTTGCGCAGCTCCGTGACGCCGACCTGAGTGATCAGATAGACGATGGCGGATTCTCCAAACAGAGAGGTATCCATCAAGTCAACTCTTGAACCTGCATCAACAACCACATAGACGAAGCTCTTCCGGGCAATGGCCAGCAGTCTGTCCATGCCTTCCTTGGTGGCCAGGTGGGTAGAGAACTCGTTTGGCCCGGGGAGCACGGATAATCCCGAGCCATGCCTGGACAGCAGCGAGCGGAGAAAGTTGGAATCCAGCCGGCTGGAATCCTCAAAGGCGTTGGCGGTGGAGTACTCGGCGGTCATTCCGAGGTTGAGCGCCGCGTCCCCCAGAGGGAGGCCGAGATCAATCAACAGGGTTCTATCGCCAGACTCCTGGGCCAGTGCGACGGCAAAATTGGAGGCTAGCGTAGTGACACCGCAGCCGCCCTTGGAGCCTAGGAAGACGAACTGCTTTTTGGGCGTTTTTCTACTCTGGGGCGTCTCCAGGCGACGGGTCGAAACCCGCTCCAGAGCGTCGGCCAATTCGGCTGGGAGGAGGGGCAGTGTGAGGAACTCGCGAGCGCCGGCGCGCATGAAGCGGATGGCCAAATCCAGGCTGGTCTGCGCCGTATAGACCATCAAGGTTATAGCGGTATCCGCGCAGAGCCCCTCCACCACTTCGAAGGCGCGATCCGGGTCGCTGTCCAGCCCGATCAAAATTGCGTCGTGATGCCGTTCCAACATCACAGGCAGGTCGCTGAGATCGTCAGGGAAGGAAACATACTTGCGCACGGACATTCCAGAAAATCCCGCCAGAACACCGGCTACCTCTTCGCGTCGCAGATCATCCGGATCGATGAGCGCAATGGATAATGCGCTCGAAGCGTCGGGGGTCAGGTCGAAGATGGGCATGGCATGTATTGCTTCCGTCTGCCTGCATCGATGCAGGCTGATCTTGCCCGGATGAGCGCGGTCGAGATTCCGGGAAAAGTACGTGATTCAAGTGAAACGCGAGCCGTTCCTCAAGAGGATGCTCGCGTACGGTGACCGCTCCTATTCTGCCTGCTTTTCGCAACTCCGGCTGCTAGAGGGCAAAGTTGACAGACACTTCCACTGTCGAGGTTCCTTCACCAGGCTCAAATCTCCATTTGCGCACGGCCTCCTCGGCGGCTCCAGAGAGCGCGCGGCTCCCGCTGATATCTTTCACCTCTGTCACATTGCCTTCCGCATTCACGGTGACCGTGAGATGAACTACTCCGGTAATCCTCATGCGCTGGGCAATCACCGGATAGACGGGAGGAACTCGCGTTTTGACGGCTCGATTATCCGCCGCCCTGGCAGGCAGGGTCAGCGCCACCAACAGCGCCAGTGCTGCTGCACGCATCAGCCGGACTCCGGCACGCCGCAACCGGTTGGGAGAAAGTACAAAGCATTTTTTGTTCATACGCACCTCACGAAGTTCATACAACTCATTGAAGTTATCGGCGGTGGGGGGAGCCTACGTTAATGAATTTTGAGGATTTAATTACAGTTGGATGGGAGAATACAGCTTTTAGCTGATAGCCTCCAGGTCTCTGATCGCGTGAATCTGTAATAGCAGGAATGTAGTGCAGGCCTTCTTGCCGGCTGTAGCGCGGGCGTTCACGCCCGCGCTTGTCCAGAAACAATTACTCAGTCACATGGTTAGAACACTGGCTTGAGATAAAGCGCCGTCTGTATTAGAAGATCATCACAATTGTGAATCGACCTTTGATTGCCTGATCAACGGACAGGGGCTTGAAGCTAAAGGCTGGAAGCTGCTTTTACAGCTGCGAAGGTGAGGTCCTGTGCATCCGAGCCGTGCTCTTCGCACCAGGATTCGAAGAGGCGGCCGTAGCTGAGGGTGATGTACTGTCCAGAATCGATACACAGGCGAGCGGCGGCGCGGTCAATCCATTCGGCGGAACCTTCCAGTTCGGCGTAGTTGCCGATGGGGGTCTCATCCACCACGCAATGGCCCTCGCCGTCGCTCCACTCGGCGCGCCACTTCTCATAGCGAAAGGCTGCGACCAGGCCGAGGGAAAGAAAGATTTGCTCCAGCGCCGCTCCATCAGCCACCTCGGTCTCAGTCTCCAGGCGATGCTTGTGGATGTCTTCGCCGGGGCCCGAGTCCGGTAGGCGCTTATGGGTGATGGTGCAGCGTCCGGTGTAGCTGCGAATGCGCAGAATCTCCGTGCGCGCCCGCATCGCGCGGTCCGGCGTGTCGTACAGAACATTGCTTTCGAAGGCGCGCGGAGTTTGCAGGCGAAAGCCGGCAGCCTCAAGCCGCCGGGTCAGGCCGGCCAGGTCATCCACGCAAAATTTGATCTCGGTCTCGATGGGCATCGTTAGCAGTGAGTATACGGCAGGTGGCGGCAGTCGCCCGCAACAGGCGACAATAAATGTGATGAATACTCTGCGATTGGTGATCGACCCAGCGCATCTCGATACCGCCGGCGCTCAGAATACGTTGGAACGAGCGGCGGAGATTCTGCGCGCTGGCGGCCTGGTGGCGCTGCCCACCGAGACAGTCTATGGGCTGGGTGCAAATGCGCTGGACGCAGCGGCGGTCGAGCGTATCTTTGAGGCCAAGCAAAGACCAGCTTGGGATCCCATCATTGTGCATGTGGCCGATGAAAAGATGCTCGACGGACTGGTAAGCAAGATTCCGGAAACGGCTCGTAAATTAATCGCGGCCTATTGGCCGGGGCCGCTGACGCTGCTTTTGCCGCGCAACACCACCGTGCCCGATGTGGTAACCGCTGGCCGTCCTCTTGTCGGCGTGCGCATGCCGGCGCATCCGGTGGCGTTGGAGTTGATTCGACGAGCTGGGGTTCCGGTGGCCGCGCCCAGCGCCAATCTCTTTGGCCACATCAGCCCCACCACCGCCCAGCACGTGTTTCATGACCTGGACGGCCGGATCGATGCGGTGGTGGACGCGGGGCCAACCGAGCACGGCGTCGAGTCCACTGTGCTGGATCCCTGCCAGACTCCGATGGTGATCTACCGGCCGGGGGCTGTGACAGGTGTCCAGATTCTAGAAACTGCCGGCGCGGTCGAGATGTACCGCGACGGCGGGGCACTCGAATCAAAGCCGCGTGCGGCTTTACCTTCGCCGGGGATGGGGCTGCGGCATTATGCGCCGCGAGCGCGGCTGGTGCTCATCGAGTCAGAACAGGACAGAGCCGAGCTGGCTGAGTTGGCCACAAGGCTGGCCGGTGCGGTATCAGAACTATCAGAGGACCAGGTAGGCGTGATGTTGCCTGCCGAGTTGGCAGCGCCGGCCGGAGCGGCGGCGGTCTACGCCTGGGGTCGATGGGCGGCGCCAGAGGAGATGGCGCGGGAGTTGTATGTGGGGCTGCGGGCGCTGGACACCGCAGGTTGTACGGTGATTCTGTGCCCGCTCCCCCCGCCCGAGGGAATCGGCGCAGCCATCCGCGACCGGCTGCTCAAAGCAGGGAACAGGGACATGGGACTGAGGGAATAGCAGGGATGGTCGAACACGTTTAACAAAGAAGATGCACCCATCGGTTTCCTAGTCCCTAGTCCCGAGTCCCTGTATTCCAGCATCGCCGACCTTGTACATATACTTGATCGCGGATTTGTAGATCAGGGTCTTCTGGTGGCCTCGGACTTTGAGCGCGTTGCGGTCGTACCACTCGATGCAGCCTTCGATCATCTCTCCGTCTTCCAGGACGAGGACCATGGGCGTCTGGGACTGAATT
>CAWDQS010000052.1:0-15948 GCA_963804295.1 uncultured Acidobacteriaceae bacterium | reverse complement strand
CGCTCCCAAATACATGAAGTGGTACGGCGCCTTCGGCATCATGGTCACGCTGGTCTGGCTCTACCTGGAGATTCTCCGCTTTCTTCCAATTCGCAGCAGAAACTAGTGTGGCGTCTCTAATGTTCGAATTAGAACAACGCTGTCATCCTGAGCGACCGTAGCAAAGCGGAGGGAGTCGAAGGACCTGCGTTTCGTTCTGTTGCGGCTATGGTGGGAAGGAGTTTTGTATCAGGGCACGACTTCACAGGCGCGGAAAATTGCAAAGTGTGGAGCAAGAAGTGTCAGGGAACGACTTCAGTCGTGCCGCAATTCGAGAGGGAGGCGGGGGTTTCAACCCCCGCATAATGCCGACAAAATATAGTTGGGCTTTAGCCCTGGAGGGAATGTTCGCGGAACAAGAGAATCTTTCCTCAGGGCCGGAATGCAGTCAATCAGAGCGAGATTCTGTCCGCGCTTCGGCCACCAGGCGGCGGACGACTGCATGGAAGAATCTGAGAGCCTGTCCAGACGCTGAATGCCCCAATCGTCACATTGCAGATGCAGGCATAAAGATAGAACGAGTCGTGATCTGTGACGTACTTGATAATCTGAAAGATGCCTATACAGAAAAGAAATGAGACGCATGCGATCCAGATGATCGCTGAATTGAGTGTCTGTTTCTTGCCGACTTTGTCGAAGTGCTTGCTGATTCGTCCCATGGCGGTGAGTATATCTCACCTCCCATATTCCTTCAATCCGAAACTCCAGCCCCCCGCCAGCCCCAATTTATACTGAAATACATCATGCCCACGTTTCTTCCCGTAGACGAACAGATGGACCTTCTCCAGAAGGGCGCGGCGGAGATTATCCGCGTCGCCGACCTGAGAGAGCGCCTCGAAGAAGGCCGCAAAATCTCGCGACCGCTGCGCATCAAAGTCGGCTTCGACCCCACATCGCCCGACCTGCATCTGGGCCACACGGTGCTGATGCGCAAGCTGCGCCACTTTCAGCAACTCGGCCACCAAGTCATCTTCCTCGTCGGCGACTACACCTCATTGATCGGCGATCCCACGGGCCGCAACGTCACGCGCAAGCCGCTCAGTAGAGAACAAATAAATGAGAACGCCAAGACCTACACCGACCAAGCCTTCAAGATCCTTGATCGCAACGTCACTGAGATCCGCTACAACAGCGAGTGGCTCGGCAAGCTCGGCTACGAAGACATCGTTCGCCTCGCCGCGCGCTTTACTGTTTCGCAGATGCTGGAGCGCGACGACTTCCACAAGCGTTACCAGGCCGAGCAGCCCATCAGCCTGCACGAGTTTCTCTACCCGGTGATGCAGGGCTACGATTCGGTGGCTCTGGAGTGCGACGTGGAGTTGGGCGGCACCGACCAGAAGTTCAACCTGCTCTGCGGTCGCGAGTTGCAGCGCCACTACGGCCAGAAGCCGCAGATTGTGCTGATGACCCCCATTTTGGAAGGTTTAGACGGCGTGCAGAAGATGTCCAAATCCCTCGGCAACGCCATCGGCATCAACGAGCCGCCCGCCGAGATGTACGGCAAGCTCATGTCCATCTCTGACGATCTGATGTGGAAGTATTGGGTCTTCCTCACCGACCTCAAGCAATCGGAAGTTGACGCGCTCCAGTCTGAAGTCGTCGCCGGCAAGCTGCACCCCATGGAAGCCAAGAAGCGCCTCGCCCGCACCATCACCGTCGGCTTCCACAGCGAAGCCGCCGCGCAGAGCGCCGACGAAAACTGGGCGCGTATGTTCCAGCAGAAAGAGACCGCCGAAGACCTCGAAGAGGTCGCAGTCACTATCGCAGATGTGGCCGGACCACAGCCGAATCAGATTCGCCTGCCGAAATTGCTGGTCCAAATGGGCTTGGCCACCAGCGGCGCCGAAGCCAACCGCAAGATCACCGAGAAGGCCGTCAAGCTCGATGGCGAAAGTGCCGTGTGCACTCTTATCTCTGTTGCCGCTCTGCCCGCGCGAATCGTCGTCCGACTGGGCAAACGCGCCAAGATTGCGGTAATTGCATAGCAGCCTATTCGATGGTAGCAACAACGGCGGGAACGGGAGCCTTCAGGCTCCTGAAATCCGCCTCGCAACATAAACGGCTTTAGCCGCGGACTTTTCGATTATGCCGCAGGCTCTTCTGACTCGGACTCCCCGGTTGCCCCAGCTCTCGTTTTTGGAACCTGGGATTCCTCGAATAACATCGCGCGCAAGCGCCATCCCACACGCCGCAGGTGGCTTGCAGAAAATTAGTGGAGCTATTGCCTGCTTTACTTTTCCACGACCGCCTTGGATAGGTTTCTTGGCCGGTCCACATTCACGCCGCGCTCGATGGCCATGAAGTACGCGAAAAGTTGTAGCGGAACAACCTCGGCGATGGGCAACAAATACTCGCTCGCCGGCTGCACCGGAACGCAATCCGTCACCAGCTCCGCCACATCGCGGTCGCCAGCGTTGGCCAGCGCAATCACCTTTGCGCCTTGCGTCTTCATCTCTACGAGCAGTTGCAGCGTTTTTTCGTAGCGAACAACCGACGCTTCCAACGCGCGGTCCGCCGTTGCCAGCACCACCAGCGGCACGCGGTCGCTCACCAGAGCATTCGGCCCATGCTTCAGCTCGCCCGCCGGATAGCCTTCGGCATGAATGTACGAAGCCTCCTTCAGCTTCAAGGCTCCCTCGCGCGCAATGGCGTAGTGAATGCCGCGTCCCAGAAAGAGAAACGTCTGTGCGGAGTTGTATTTGTGCGCCAGTGCGGCCATCTGCTTGCGCCAGCCGTCAAGCTGATCTTCGATTGCGGCAGGCAGTGCCTGCAACCGCGAAATGTTTGCCTCCAGTTCCGAGGCATCCATCCGGCCCAATCGCCTTGCTTCATACAGAGCCAGCAGAAACAGCACGGCCAACTGGCAGGTGAAGCTCTTGGTCGCCGGAATCGCCTTCTCCACGCCCGCGCCCAGAGGCATAGAGACACCCGCCTCTAGCGCCATGGTGGACAAATCCGCGTTGGTAATCGCCAGCGTTTTTTCGCCGAGTTGACTTACCTCGCGCAGCGCCGCCAGCGTGTCCGAAGTCTCGCCCGACTGCGAAATTACGATCACCGCCGGCCGCCTCGTGTCGTTCCCGCCCCGGCAACTGTACTCGCTCGCGTACTCCACATCTACCGCCAGCCCGCACAGATCCTCCAGCAGAATCTCGCCCGCCAGCCCCGCGTGCCGGCTGGACCCCGACGCGGCAATCAGCACCTCGCCCGCCGGGTTTGCCCACACCGTCAACCTCTCCGCCACATCCCCGCGCAGCCCGCTGACCTCCTGATACAAGGCCAGCGTGCGCCGCAGGGCAGCCGGCTGATCATAGATTTCGCGCAACATCTCGTGGGCAAAACTCTTCAAATTGCTCATTTCCGAACAAACCTTCAGAATGCAATCATCCCTAAAAATCGATCATATACGATGAAGATGGTCAGATACTTGAGTGAATCCACGAACTAATTTATAGTTCGCTCAAAATACTTTGCGTAGGCCTTCCTATTTACCTCTCCGAAAGGATAGAATCGGTGCGGTATGGCCGACACGCTCAATCGCCGCTGTGAACTCATCATCAAATTCCTCCTCCGCACAGGAACCGCCACCGTGGAAGAGATTCTCGCCGAGGCCGGCTCATCTGCGCCCAGCATCCGCCGCGACCTGGCCAAGCTGGAAAGCCGCGGCCTCATTCGCCGCACCCACGGCGGAGCCACACTCGTTGAGCCTCTCCTCTACGAACCCTTCCGCTACGACAGCTCCTTCCTCGCCCGCGAGCAGCGCTTCGCCGAGGAAAAACGCCGCATCGGCCTCGCCGCCGCTGAGCTTGTCCAGCCCAACGAGACCATAGGCCTCAACGCCGGAACCACCACCACTCACATCGGCCGCAGCATCCGCCACCGCGAAAAAATTCAGGTTGTCACCAATGCCATCAATATCGGCATGGAACTCTGCAACCAGCCCGGCATCCGCACCTATCTCACCGGCGGCTTCGTGCCCTGGGCCTGGTCCTTCTCACTCACCGGCAACGCCGCCCTCACATTTCTCGACAACGTCTATATGGACAAGGTCTTTCTCAGCGTCACCGGCCTCGATGCCGAGCGTGGAGCCACCACGCAGGAGGCAGACGAGGCTCTCGTCTACCAAAAGATGCTCAAGCAATCCAAACAGGTCATCGTAGTAGCCGATGCCAGCAAACTCGGAAAGGTGAGTCCCGCCTTCATCTGTCAGGCAAGCGAGATCAACATTCTCATCACCGACTCCACCGCCACCCCCGAAGCCATCACCCCCTTCGAGCGCCAAGGCATCCGCATCATCCGCGCATAAAGCTCAACCCACAAATGTTGCGCCAGCCGTACCACATAGCCAGCGTCCACGCATACGGGCTTCGTTTGTGGGGTGGAGAGCCTCCTGAGCGAAGTCGAAGGACCTGTGTATACGTTTCGTCAATAGGAGCGCAGTAGAAAGGTGCTCACAGCCGATTGATGAGCGAAGCGATGCAAGCGGCGCCGAAGCCGTTGTCGATGTTGACCACGGAAACATTGGGCGAGCAGGTGTTCAACATCCCCAGCAGCGCGGCGATGCCGCCAAAAGACGCACCATAACCGACGCTGGTGGGCACTGCGATAACCGGCGCATTCACCAACCCGCCGACGACGGTGGGTAGCGCGCCTTCCATTCCAGCGCAAACGATCAGCGCGCGCGCCGACTGCAATGAGGTCTTTTGCGCCAGCAGGCGATGAATTCCGGCCACGCCGACATCGGCGATCAGCTCGACGGTGTTGCCCATCAGCCGTGCGGTCACCACAGCCTCTTCGGCCACCGGTAAATCACTGGTGCCGGCGCAGACTACGGCGATGGTTCCTTTGCCAGGAGTGGCCGGCGTCTGCGTCAGCGTAATAGCGCGGGCCGTCTCATGAAATTCGGCGCGCGGCTCGATTGCGTGAACGGCCTCGAACATTTCACGCATCGCGCGCGTGGCTAGCACGTTTCCTCCCGCTTTTGTCATGCGGGCAAAGATAGTGGCTACCTGCGCGGCGGTTTTCCCGGCCGCAAAAATCACCTCCGGCATTCCGGTGCGCAATGCGCGGTGATGGTCGAGCTTGGCAAAGCCAATGTCCTCAAAGGGAAGATCCTTCAAACGGTCAACCGCGTCGTTGACTGCCATGCGTCCCTCGCGAACTTCGTTGAGCAGAGCTTCGATGCGTGCGCGATCCATCAGAGATTCTCCTTTGTGGCTGCATAGGCTTGCATGGCTTCCTCCATCACTTGCTTGAGAGGAAGAGAATGTTCCGCAGCTATCTTGCGGCAATCCTCATACTCCGGCGCGGCATTGGCAACCTTTCCAGAGTGAAAGCGGGCAACCTTGATGCGCACCTTGCCCAAACTTGTATTGACTTCAATAAACTCGCGCGCCATGGCAACCTTGTTCTCCAGCCTCCAGCGCATACCAATGGTAGTGGTCTCACGGAAGATCAGCTCTTGCAACATCGACACAAGATCAGGCCGGCTGAGGACAGTCATCTGCACGCCCGCGCGCCCCTTCTTCATCTGCACCGAGGATCGATAAACGTCCCACGCGCCGGCGGCCAGCAATAACTCGCTGACATAACTCAAAACCTGCGGGTTGCAATCGTCAATCACTGTCTCGATCACCGCAATCGGTTCTGCAGAGGCAATTTCGGAACTCTCATCTTCTCCCACCAGCAATCGCAGCAGGTTGGGTTGGCCATGTGTCTCGCGCCCGCCCGCGCCGTAGCCCGTTTTTAGGATGCGCATCGGCGGCAGCGACGCATACTGCACATCGAGCATCCGCAGCAATACCGCGCCAGTCGGCGTCACGCGCTCCATCGGCTCGCCAGCCGCGTAGACTGGAGCATCGCCCAGCAAAGCCAGCGTGGCCGGCGCGGGAACAGGAAGCGTGCCGTGCTGGCAAACAACGGTTCCGCCGCCCACATTGAGCGGCGAGGCAAGCCAACGGTCCACGCCCAGCGCCTCCGCTCCCACAGCGGCGCATACAATATCGACGATGGTGTCCACCGCGCCGACTTCGTGGAAATGCACCTGTTCGACAGGGACGCAATGAATAGCGGCTTCGGCCTCGCCCAGCAGTTGGAAGGCGCGAATCGCGCGTTGTTTTACTGCGGCCGTGAGCGGCGTCGAGTGAATAATTTCGAGAATGGCCGACAGGGAGCGACGAGGTGTGTGAGTGTGCGGAGTGTGCGCGTGCGGTTCATGCACGTGATGCGCGTGCTCCGAATGATCGTGGTGCGAGTGTGCCGGCGCGGCCGCTGGAGTGTCGGGCGTTATGACGTCCACCTTGATCGCGGCCAGGCCGCCGCGGCTCACTTTGCGCATCTCCAGGCGCGCGCCCACATTCATCGCGGCCGTCGTCTCCTCAAGGCTGGCGAAGGGAACGCCCGCATCCACCAAGGCGGCCAGCAGCATATCGCCGCTAATGCCGGAAAAGCACTCTAGATAACCAGTACGCATCGCAAGATGATTCTAAACTGTCGGCTATGCTCTGTGCCGCGCCAGCACATCCACGGGCAGTACGGCATTCATGGAGCCGGAGCGAAAGCCAGCGCAATCGAGCGTCACGTACTGAAAGCCGGCCAGTTTGAGCGCGGCGGTAATGGTGTCCAACATCTCCATCGTGAGGGCGCGCGGCATCTCGGCGCGGGCCAGTTCCACTCGGGCTAACTCGCCGTGATGGCGAACGCGCAACTCGCTGAAACCCAACTGCCGCAGGCTCTCCTCAGCCTTTTCCACCTCTTCGAGAACCTCTCGGGTTACAGTGCGGCCATACTCGACACGCGAAGACAGGCATGGCGACGCCGGGCGATCCCACAGAGAATAGCCGGCGGCGCGGGCCAGCCCGCGAATTTCATTTTTGGTTAACCCAGCTTCGGCCAGCGGCGCCAGCACGGCGTGCTCTGCGGCAGCGCGTTGTCCGGGACGATAATCCCTGGTGTCGTCGGCGTTCATGCCATAGGCAATGTACTTGAATCCCAGGCTGGTCCCCAGCGATTTCATCACCGCGAAGAGCTCGTCTTTGCAGTGAAAACAGCGATCCGAGTCGTTGCGCTGGTACTCCGGACGACTCAACTCTTCAGTTGCGATGATGTGCAGCGGAATCCCTTGCGTGCGCGCAAAATCGCAAGCCTGCTCGAAGTCTCGGCGCGCCAGGCTGGGAGAGTCGGCCAGCACGGCAATCATGCGGCTGCCGAGAACGCGATGCGCCGCAGCTGCCAGGAACGCGGAGTCAACGCCGCCGGAGTAAGCCACCATCAGGCTGCCTAAATTCGCCAGGCGCTCTTCTAGCGCGCGCTGTTTCAGCGCCGTCGCTTCTCCGCAAATTGTCTCGCTGTCTGCATTTCCGGCCGGCGGAATCGTTGTTTGCGCACGCGCATTCATAGGCCGATTATACGCTGCTGACGAGTTGATGGCCGATCTTTACTTCCTGTAAAACAAGTCAACTATTGTTCTCATATTCCAGCTTCTTTTGATTCCTCATAAATCCTTTATGAGCTTTCTGATAAAGATGGAGTACAGGGGCAGTTTCGCACCTGAATTTGCGCAAGGAAAGCTGCAAGCCCATGAGCGCTGCCCATCCATTGCTGTTGGATACGCTCTTCGGAGAGTATTCGCTCGATCAGGCTTTTGACGAGATGCGCCAGCCCGACGGCGAGGTGCGCGCACATTACCGCGCGCTGGCCGAGACCCTCGCCGGCTTGCCTCCTGAGGAGTTGCAGCGCCGCAAGCAATCGGCCGACCTCTCGTTTCTTACCCAGGGAATTACATTTACAGTCTACGGTCGAGAAGAGGGCACGGAGCGAATCTTTCCCTACGACCTGCTGCCGCGGTTGATTGACGCCGGGGAGTGGGAGCGCATCGAGCGCGGACTCACGCAGCGCATCACGGCGTTGAATCTATTTTTGCGTGATGTATACTCCGAGGCAAAAATCCTTAACAATAAAATTGTTCCGCGCGAGCTGGTCTACAGTTGCAAGCATTACCGGCGGCAGATGCGCGGGTTGCAGGTGCCGCGCAATGTCTATGTCGCGGTTGTCGGCTCCGACCTGCTGCGCCTGAACACCGGCGAGTTTGTCGTCCTCGAGGACAACCTGCGTGTGCCCTCCGGCGTGAGTTATATGCTCACCAACCGCCGGGTGATGAAAAGGACCTTTCCGCAGTTATTTTCAAGTTATGGGGTCAGGCCCATAGAGCATTATCCGCAACTGCTGCTGGCAACACTGCGCTCCCTGGCTCCAGAGGGAAGGCCGGAGCCGAATATCGTCCTTCTAACTCCGGGAGTCTTTAACTCGGCTTACTTCGAGCACACTTTTCTTGCCCGCCAGATGGGCATCGACTTAGTGGAAGGCCGCGACCTGGTCACACACGACAATATCGTCTATATGCGGACGACGGATGGATTGAAGCGCGTGGACGTGATCTATCGCCGCGTCGATGACGACTTCAGCGATCCGCTTGTCTTTCGCGCCGACTCATCGCTGGGCTGCGCGGGACTCTTCAACGCCTATCGCGCCGGCAATGTTACGGTGACGAATGCCTTCGGCACTGGCCTAGCCGACGACAAAGCCGTATATGCTTACGTGCCGAAGATGATCAAGTACTATCTCGACGAAGATCCGATTCTGAATAATGTCGAGACGTACCTTCTCGGCGATCCGGTCGAGCGCAAGCACGTACTGGACAACCTGGATAAGTTAGTTGTAAAGGCGGTGGGCGAGAGCGGAGGCTACGGAATGTTGATAGGCCCGCACTCGATGGCCGCGCAGCGCGAGGAGTTCGCCCGTGCCATCAAGGCCAATCCGCGCAATTATATTGCCCAGCCTACGCTGGATTTTTCCCGCGCCCCGTGTCTCATCGGCGATTATCTGGAGCCGCGCCACGTGGACCTACGGCCTTACATCCTCTTCGGCGACAAAATCAACATAGTGCCCGGCGGACTGACTCGAGTGGCTCTCGAAAAAGGTTCGCTGGTGGTGAACTCCTCGCAGGGCGGCGGCAGTAAGGATACCTGGGTGCTGGAGTAAGTTGGGCGAGTGAAAGAGTGAAGGAGTGAACCAAGGATCGCGCGTTATTTCACTGATTCACTGATTCACTGATTCACTAATTCACATTGAGGGTGCGACCATGCTATCTCGCGTTGCCGACAGCTTATATTGGATGAGCCGCTACCTGGAGCGCGCCGAGAACACCGTGCGCCAGCTTGACGTGACCATGGGCTTGATGCTGGACACCGGCGGCGCCAGCGAACACGAACGCTGGCAGCGGCTTGTCGCCGCGCTGGGCAAGCCGGCCGGACTGGACTGGAACGGCAGCCTGGACGCGATGGCTCATAAGCTGGTTTTCGACAATCTCAATCATGCGGCGGTAACATTCTGTGTCAACGGGGCGCGCGAGAACGCCCGCCAGGTGCGCGAAGAAATCTCGAGTGAGCAGTGGCAGCGCCTCAACCGCCTCTATCATCAGATTCACTCACCACAGGCGGAGACTCAATTCACCTCCAGCATCAACGATATGCTCTCTTCAATTACCGATGGCATTCATCTCTTCAAGGGAGTTACAAACTCAACCATGATTCATGGCCAGGGCTGGCAGTTTATCCGGCTGGGCCGCTATATCGAGCGCGCTTATGCAACAGCTACGTTGCTGGAGGTCTATCAGCCCGATCTCTTTCATCCGCTGGAGCGCGAGCATGAAGGCTATCAGTATCTTGAGCTGGTCGGCCTGTTGCGCTGCTGCACATCCTTCGAAGCCTACTGCCAGGTTTATACGGCGGATGTATCTGCCGCGCGGATTCTGGAGTTTCTGCTGCTCAACCAGGACTTTCCCCATGCCATCCGCCACTGCGTGGATAGTATGCGCGAGGCGATCGACTCCATCCAGCGCACCGGCGGCCGCCGCCCGCCAGCGGAGTTGATCTCCGGCATCGGCCGCCTGCACGCCATGCTCGATTTCACCACCATCGATGAGATCATCCACGGCGATACATCGGCCTTTCTGCATAACATTCGCGAACAGTGCCTGCGCATTCACGAGCTTATCTATCGCTACTATGTGCATTACTCGATTCAGTCCGCGCTGGCAAGTTAAGGAGAGCAAGCATGAACTATTATTCAATCCGCCACCTTACGCGCTTCCGTTACTCGCATCCCATCAGCGAGAGTATCATGGAGGCGCGCATGCACCCGCGCTCGGACTCCAATCAGCACTGCCTGAATTATTCACTCTCCGTCAGCCCGCGCTGCCGTGTCTTCAGTTATCGCGACCACCAGGGCAACACCGTCCAGCATTTCGATATTCCCGGCGAACACAATCAGTTGGTCATCGTCGCAGAGTCGGTCATTGAGCAGCAGGTCTTGCCTGATGTTCCCGCCTCGCTAACTCCCGACGCATGGGAAGCGCTCGACCAGTTAGTCGAAGAGGGCGATTACTCGGAGATGCTGCTGCCATCCACATTTGCCGTGGAAACTCCGGCGCTAACTCTGCTCGCCAAGCAGATGGGAGTGAGTCGCCGCGACGATCCGCTGATGTTAGTTCATGAGCTGAACCAGCGGCTCTTCGATTACTTCGTCTACGAGCCGCGCTCCACGCGCGTCGACTCGCCCATCGACGAAGCTATCGTCAGCGGAAGAGGCGTCTGCCAGGACTTTGCACATACCATGATTGCCCTTCTGCGCCACGTGAAGATTCCCGCGCGCTATGTCTCCGGCTATCTCTACCGCAGCCGCGAAGACAAGGATCGCTCTACGCCGGACGCTACTCACGCATGGGTCGATGCACTGCTGCCAGGATTGGGCTGGGTGGGTTTCGATCCTACCAACAACCTGGTCGCTCATCATCGCCACATCCGCACCGCCGTGGGTCGCGACTATGCCGATGTGCCGCCCACGCACGGCATCTTTCGCGGCGCTACGGAGAGCGAATTATATGTCGCCGTTCACGTGGAAGCCAGCGCCGAGCCGCCGGCTCTTGACCGCACGCTGCCCATCCCCGAAGACTGGAGCGTGCTGGTCGAGCGCGCCCAGCAGCCCCCAGCGCCCATCATCCCGTTTGTTGACTTGCAGCAAATGCAGCAGCAACAGCAGTAGGAAGCGGATCTAGCTCAGTTCAGGAACTCAGAGATCGCCGTTCACCAAACGACTGTTCGATCTGTTCGTTGCCTTGCTGGTTCTTGCCGTCTTTGGGCTTCCAGTGCTGGTTACCGCGTTGTGCATGCACGCTGAATGACTGAAATTGCGATAAATATTTACAATATTGATCGTTTTGACAAAAAACGGTAGATATATTACTGTTTGTTATGATCCTGCGTTGATGCTCGCAGTACAGAACTTCTTTGCCTTACTTGAATCTCGCATGAAGGCCTTTCTATTTGAGCTTTGCGTCGAAACCCTCCCGGCCGCCCTGGCCGCTGAACAGGGTGGCGCCGACAGTATCGAGCTGTGCGAGAGGCTGGATATGGGCGGAATCACGCCCGGCGAGAAACTGATAAGAGCAACAATCCAGGAGCTTTCTATCCCAGTTCATGTTCTGATTCGTCCGCGCGGAGGGGACTTCGTCTACTCCGCTGAGGATTTTGACCTGATACGGCAGCAGATTCAATGGGTCATGCAGGCGGGCGCGGCTGGGGTTGCATTGGGGGTACTGATGGCCGACAGTCGTGTGGATGTGGAACGCAGCCGGGAGCTGGTGGAGCTGGCTCGTCCCATGAAGGTGACCTTCCACAAGGCCTTCGACAGAGCGCCGGATTTGGACGAGGCACTGGAGGCGGTGATCCGCACCGGAGCCGATAGCCTGTTGACCTCGGGCGGAGCTCCGGATGTGCTCGCAGGCGTTAAGCAATTGAAAAGGCTGGCCATCCAGGCTGGAGACCGTATTCGGATCATGGCTGGAGGAGGACTGAAGCTGGCTTCCATGGCCGAGGTTTTAGAGCAGACTGGCTTGCGCAGCATGCATAGCTCGCTGATCCGTAGAGCCGCAGATGGCCTCCCGGAAAGCGTCAATGGAGGCACGGCTGCGGAGATTCTGGAGGCCGATGTGCGCACTGCAGTGCGGCTGATGCAGAGACATTTTGCAGCGGACATGAATTAGCCCACAGACACCTTTCGATTAGCAAAGTGAAGTCGAAGCACACTCCATCCTGAGTAGGGAGAGTCGCTGGCTTGCAAAAAGCGTCAAAAGAGGCATCCTCGGGTCAAATAGAGGTTCATGGATTTACAGATCCCAAATGCGAGCGCCCTGAGGCATCCGGCACCGGCACGAGCCTGAATACCTCTCCATTGATGCTCTCTTTCAGGGGGCAGAAGCCCCCTGCTCCCACCAAGCAACTCGCCAGCCGGTGATGCATATCACAGTCTGGGGGCTGCCTGAGCGCCAATCATGGATTATGCGGGAGTAGCTCCCCAGCGCGTGGAGGCGACGAGTGAACCGGTCCAGATTGCCGCGGTTGCGCAGGATTTCGCAGGTATTTTTCCTGCTGCTCTTTTTTGCGCTGCTGCTGTTCACATCATTGAGCGTCTTTCCCGGCGGCGCGACGGAAATTCATCTGCGCGCGCCGGTGCGGCTCTTCTTCGAGTGGGATCCGCTGGTGGCGCTGGTGAACGCGCTGGCCGGGCACGCGCTCTATCGCGGGCTGATCTGGAGCTTGGTGATTCTGCTGCCCACGCTTTTTCTGGGGCGTTTTTTCTGCGGCTGGATTTGCCCGATGGGAACACTGCAACACTTTGTGGGCAACATGCCCTCGGAGTCCAAGCGCGGCAAGCAGCGCATTGAGGCGAATCGCTACAAGCGATGGCAGACCATTAAATATGTTGTACTGATTGCCGGGCTGGTGGCGGCTAGTTTCGGCTCGGCGGCTATCGGATGGATCGATCCCTTCAGCTTGCTGGTGCGGTCTTTTGGGCTGTCGATTTTGCCGGCGATCAACGCCGCCGCGCGCGCCGTGCTGACGCCGCTGGAACACAGCCACGTGGCGGCGATTAAAGCGACCGGCACGACGCTGCATACGATTCTGCACTATACGGTACTCGATCTTCGCCAGGCGCACTATGCGCAAGGGTTGGTGCTGGGGATTTTGTTCATTGCGATTCTGGCGGCCAGTTTGCGCGTGACGCGGCTGTGGTGCAGAATGATTTGCCCTCTGGGTGCGCTGCTGGGCGCGGTTTCGCGGTGGAGCGTGCTGGGGCTGCACAAGGACGAATCACATTGCGACAACTGCAACCGCTGCATGCTTTATTGCCAGGGCGGCGACGATCCTGTCGGCGGAGTTTTGTGGCACAAGTCCGAGTGCCTGATGTGCATGAACTGCGTGGGTGCTTGTCCGCATGACGGACTGCAATTCAAATTTTTCCGCAAGGAGAAAGAGGTTGCGTCGCCCGATCTGGGCCGGCGCAGGACGATCACCGGGCTTGCGGCGGGCGCGGCAATTGTTCCGCTGATGCGCGCCAACACCGGGCTGGGCAAGAGCCGCAATGAGCGGCTGCTGCGGCCGCCGGGCTCGCTGGACGAAAGCGATTTCCTTTCGCGATGCATTCGCTGCGGCGAGTGCATGAAGGTATGTCCCAACATTGCGCTGCATCCCACGCTCGATCAGGCCGGCTTGGAAGGATTGTGGACGCCGACGCTGGTGCCACGCATTGGATACTGCGAGCCGAGTTGCGTGATGTGTTCGGAGGTTTGCCCCACGGGCGCGATCTGGCAGATTACGCCAAAGGAAAAAGGCTGGGTGGTTGGCGTGGGCCAGCAGAGTCAGCCGATTCGCCTGGGGACTGCGTTTTATGATCGCGGACGCTGTTTGCCGTGGGCCATGGCCATCGACTGCATCGTCTGCGAAGAATGGTGCCCGGTTTCGCCCAAGGCGATTTATGTGCAAGAGGCGCAGGTGATTGACTCGGCGGGCAACACTAAGACGGTGAAGCAGCCGCGCGTCGATCCCAGCCGCTGCGTGGGCTGCGGCGCGTGCGAGTATGCGTGTCCGCTGCAGGAGCACCCCGCCGTCTACGTCACCAGCATCGGCGAAAGCCGCTCGCCGAGCAGCCAGATTTTGCTTAACAGAAAATAAGGAGATTGTTGCAGTGAAAACTAGTTCAATGAAATCGTTGTTGGCCTTTGCGGCAATTATTCTTTCCGTCACAGCATCCGGTACAGGATGCAAGAAGAAAGTTGCTGACCCGTTCCCCAAGTCGGGCGTGGTTGCTGGCTGGGAAAAGACCAGCGAGACGCGAGTCTATGCCGCTAAAGACCTCTACCAGTACATTGACGGAGACGCAGAGCAGTACATTTCCGCAGGCGTTGTCTCTACCTCTACCTCCGACTACAAATATCAGGGGCAGCTGGAGGCGACCGTGGATGTGCATACGATGGGCAGCACTGATGGCGCGCGCAAGATTCTGGAGACCGGGACCAAAGACGCGAAGCCTATTCAACTGGGCGATGCGGGCGTTGCCTATGCGCAAAGCATCATCTTCCGCAAAGGCGTTTTACTGGTGCGCATCGTTGCTTACGAGTCCACGCCCGACACTCAGCAAGCATTGCTTGCTTTGGCGCGCGGCGTGGAAGCGAAACTGTAAAGTACCCGGCCAGAGAGCTGGCCGTGCCGAAAGGCGAGGATTGCCATGAAGAACCGCAGAGAATTTTTGAAGGCCGCAGCGACGGGAGCCGTGTTGCTTGGCGCGCAGAGCAAGCTGGGACTGGCCGAGCTGCTCGACCAGCACAAATCCAAGGTAGTTGTTGCGCGCGATGCGGCGCTGCGCTCAGCCGAAGGACACCTGGACGAAAAACATGTGGCTGATCTGCTGGACCGCGCCATCGCCACTTATACAGGCCGCGACAATCCGGTCGAGGCTTGGAAGCGCATCGTTCCTGTGGGCAAGGTGATCGGCCTCAAGATCAACGGTCTGGGCGGCAAGCCCATCGCCACACATCTGGCGCTGACGCTGGCCGTTTGTGAACGGTTGCAACAAGCCGGCGTCAAGCCCGGAGAGATTGTGGTGTGGGAAAGTAACTCGAGCGATCTGGAACGCGCGGGCTACACCATCAATACCGACCGCAGCCGCATCCGCTGCATCAGCACGAATATGACGGGTTATGGCTATGAGGAGCAGCCCGCCGCTTTCGGCTCGGTGCGCGTGAATTTTACAAAGATACTTACCCGCGAGTGCGACTTTGTGATCAATCTTCCCGTCCTCAAGGATCATGATTTGGCGGGAGTTACTTTTTCGCTGAAGAATTTTTATGGCGCGATTCAGCGGCCTGCGGAACTTCACGGCAGCGCTTGCAACCCTGGAATCGCCGATTTGAATTGCATTCCGGCGCTGCGCGACAAGTTTCGCTTCACCATCGGCGATGCAATGTCGTCCATCTATCAGGGCGGTCCCGTGTTCCGTCCCGAGCATCTCTGGTATCCCAACGCGCTCATTGTCGGACATGATCCGGTGGCAATCGATTACACCGGGTGGAAGATGGTGGAACGCAAGCGCGCGGAGATGGGAATGCCGACGCTGGAGTCCACGGGACGCCCGACCACATTCCTGGTTACCGCCGCTGATGCAAAACACAACCTGGGAACCAACGATCCACAGCGCATTCACCTCATGGAAGTTTGAGCGGGAGAAAGACATGGCCAGCGAAACCGAACGGAAGCCTGAAGAGACAACGGGCGGCACGCAAGGCATGACGCGGCGCGAGGCGATGCTGCAACTGCTGCGACTCGGCGGCGCAGCTGCGACTGCCACGGGCGCGGCGGTATGGCTCAGCGAGCACAGCTTCCGTCCGGTTCCGGCGAAGGCTGAAGATGCGCGGAGGGACCATCGCATTGCGTCCGATTCTCAAGACGCGCAATGGCCGCAACTGACGGTAGTTCAAAATGGAGAGCCGCGCGCGCTGGTTCAGAAGGCTCTGGAAAA
>CAWDQS010000051.1:0-11879 GCA_963804295.1 uncultured Acidobacteriaceae bacterium | reverse complement strand
ACACGGCTACGTGGTCGTGCCGCCTTACGACGATGAGCAGATCATTACCGGTCAGGCCACCTGCGGCCTGGAGATAGTCGAAGCCCTCCCCGATGTGGACCTGGTTCTCTCGCCCGTCTCCGGCGGCGGCTTGCTGAGCGGCGTGGCTGCGGCGGTCAAGCAGTTGCGTCCCCAGGCCAAGGTCTTTGGCGTGGAGCCGGAGCTGGCCGGCGACACCGCCGAGAGCTTCCGCACCGGCTCCATCGTCACCTGGGGAGCCGAGCTTGTCAGCCGGACGATTGCCGACGGCCTGCGCACCCAGAGCGTCGGCGTGCGCAACTTCGCCCACATCCGCGCCTTTGTGGACGGCATCATCACCGTCACCGAGGCGGAGATTCGCGCCGCCATGCGCGCCATCGTTGCCGCCACTCGCCTTGTTCCAGAGCCCAGCGGAGCTGTGGCCACCGCAGCCCTACTCTTCCACGCCGCCGAGCTGCCGAGTTACACCAAAGCTGTAGCTATCGTCAGCGGCGGCAACGTCGCGCCGGAGATGCTGGCGGAAATCCTCACTGAAGTATGAAACTCAAGCCGAATCTGAGAAACTACCTCTGAGGGATGCTTTCTTGTAGATCCAAACTGGCTTAACCCTTTTTTGTAATTGCAGGCTGCATTGGAAACTGTACCAACCGCGCACCGGAGGCCAAGTGAACGCATACATTCAGTCCATCATCCTGGGCATTGTGGAAGGCTTGACCGAGTTTCTGCCGGTCAGCTCAACGGCGCACCTGCGCATCACCGAAGCGCTGATGAAAATTCCCCTCGACGATTCCTATTGGAAGATGTACACCATCGTCATTCAGTTGGGCGCAATTCTCGCGCTCGCTCTGCTCTTCGCGGGCCGCATCAATGGCTTCATCCGCACCTTTCCCAAGGGCGAAAAAGGCGACCGCAACTGGGTAACCCATCCCATCTCGTTTACGCTGATCGCTTTTGCCTGCACCTCGGCCCCGGCGCTGCTGTTGCACAAGTGGAGCGAGAAAAACCTCGGCAGCCTCAACGTGATTGCTTGGGCGTTGCTCATTGGCGGCGTTGCCATGTGGATCATCGATGCCTGGGCAGCCCGCCGTGTGGCCACAACTGCCCACGTAGAAGAAATGTCGCTCCTCCAGGCCATCTGGATCGGCCTCTGCCAGACGCTTTCGGCCGTCTTTCCCGGAACTTCGCGCTCCATGTCCACCATCGCCTCAGGCCAGCTCGCAGGACTCGACCGCCCATCAGCCCTTGAGTTCAGCTTCCTGCTCTCCATCCCTACCATGATCGCCGCCACAATTTGGGACCTGAAAAAGGAAGTCTTTCCCAGCCACGGCGTCGCCGCTCATGTAGTCATGAGCACCGAAAACTGGATCGTGCTTTTTATCGGCTTCGTGGTTTCCTTCATCGTTGCATGGTTCGTCGTCGAATGGTTCCTTCACTGGGTGCGCAAGCACGGCTTCACCATGTTTGCGATTTATCGCATCATTTTAGGCACGGCGCTGCTGCTGTGGGGAACAAAGTACATCGGCGGCTGAGTCCGCCTGGAAACGGACCATCCAAATCGCGGTTCGGCAGAAAGGTCGAATCGGATTGCGAATTCGAAGTGCGTCAGGTAAGCCGTAACTCCGCGCGTATTGCGGTAACCTCCGCATTCGTAGTATCGGCAGCAATGCGGCGATCCGTGTAAATCCGCGGCTGGCCAAAGCGTACCATGGCGGAGAAGCCGGCCACGCCCAGCGCTTTCAGCAGATGAGGCGCAAACGACTCACCGCCATACCAGCACAGCTCCTTTTCAGGCGTGCCATCCTCGATTACGTAACGAATGGCGGCGGCGGTAATCGGCGTTCCGGTAGAGGTGGCCGGATCAATAAGCCGGGAGTGGAAACGCAGCACCTGGCTTCCGTCGCTGCTGGTGCCCTCAGGAAACAGCAGCACTGGAATCGGCAGTTTGAACCTCTTCGTCATCTGTTCAGCCACGCTGGTTGCGCTGCTCATGCTGGAGCGGTCTAGAAAGATGGTTCCGTTGCTGCGTGCTGCCCAGCCGAAAATGGGCCAGCCGCCAATCTCCATCTTGGAGACAAAGAAGCAGAGCATAGCCGCGCTGAGGATGAGGATATCGAGATAACTGAGATGATTGCAGACGACCAGCCCATGTGTGGGCGGCTGGCCATCGATCCGGTAATGGATACCGAGGGCGTCCAGAACCAGGCGGGAACTTGACTGGGACCATTGCGCCTTTTGTTCCATGGTGAGCTGGCCGCGCAGCCTCATCAGCCAGAAACGAAGAATTGCCAATGCCAGAGCTAAACCCAGCGCCACAGCGCGCCGGATGGTGCGCAATTTCACGTTGTCAGCGGAGCCAGGAAGCGATTGCGCGCCGATGTCGAGAGCATCTTCAGATCGAGCAGAGTGAGAAAATCGATGGTGCCGAACTCCCGGTCCCATGCCGGCGGTCCGCAGACGCGCGCGCCAAGGGCCATATAAGTCTTCAGTAGCTTGGGAACCTTGGCTTGTTCGGGAGGCGGAGTTTGGTCATCTGACTGGGGCGATGGCTGTGCGCATCTCTCCCCCTGCTCGCGGGGACATGCGTAATCGGCGGTCGGCTCAGTTTCAAACTCCGGCGAAACCCGGTAGCGTTCAAGCTGACGATACACCTGCCAGCCCTCCGCCGGGTCTTTTGAAGTCAACGATGAGCATCCGACCATGTAACGCAGCCCCGTTTGGGAAGCATACTGCGCAATCCCCCGCCAGAGCAAGGTCAACACCTCGGGCGTGCGATGTTCGCGATCGATGCAGGCGCGGCCCAGTTCCAGAATGTCTGCCCGAAGCGGTTCGTAGGGCGCAAAACTGAACTCCTGCTCGGAGTAGTAGCCCAGATTGCGCGCGGCCGTTGCGCCGGACTGCATCCTGTAGGTACCCACCACGCGCCGCGCCGGATTGGTTTCCTGCTTGTCCTCCACCAGCAGGTGCTCGCAGAACAAATCGAACTGGTCGGTATCCAACCCGGTGTGGTAGGAGTCCGCCAACCCCTCGTTCAACTCGATGTTGAATACTTTGAAGCGCAGGCGGCAGGCGGCATCGCGATCCGCGGCGCTCTCCGCCAAGCGCAGCCTGTATCGGCCCACCTCATGCCTCAACTGAGGCGGAGGCTGAAGGTGTGTGGGAAATGCTAGCTCCACCAGAGCAGAGGAAGCTACGGCTAACTTCAACGGAACGTGCGGCTGAATTTGTTGCATCCTGAGCAGTATCCGCCCGTAGCTGTCAACGGATGGTCAATGGGATGCAAATTACGTGCAAACATTTTGTCCTATCTTTAACTCAACTGCAACGGAAGCCGTTTTGCGATCTCCTACGCTATTTACATAGGTAAAAGGGAACTTTCTTCATGATGATACCCATGGTTCCCCCCACCCACTTTAGCCAAAAATTCACTCCGCCAGCGCCGATAATAGAGACTGCTTGGGGAGTCTGCGCCGCTCCATCATCTCGCTCGCGGCAGCTTTCCAGAGGTTCCACGGAGACGGAGCGCCTTTGCCATGTCACCACTTCGCATTGTTTTAGCGCCGACGCGCAACCGCCCTCTGAATATTTTTCTGGGCTTGGTGCTGGTGCTGGCCGCGCTGCTCGTCCTGCTCGCGCTAGCCTCCTATCATGCGACCGACCCCTCGTGGAATACCTCCTCCGGCGCTGCCGGGCCTGGTGCCGTGCGCAACTGGGTAGGCCTCTTCGGCGCATCGCTCAGCGACCTGCTGCTGCAATCTCTCGGAATCACCGTCTTCTTCCTGCCTCTGTGGATCTGCGGTCTCGGCTGGACCTGGATGCGTTCGCGTCCCGGCGGCTCGGCCTGGCTGCGCTGGATGGGCGCTTTGCTGGCGCTGACCTTTACTCCCGCAGTCCTAGCTCTCTTGCCCTGGCGCTTATTTTGGCAGGGAAGGCCCGTTGAGGGCGTGGCGGGCTTGCTCCTCTCCGAGAGGCTGGTGCACTACTTGAATTTCCAGGGGGCTGCGCTGGTGGCCGGAGTGCTGGCCGCCGCGGGAATCTATTTTGCTTCGGCCGTCTTTGTCTCCGCACTCGCCGAAACCATCCAGGCTCGCTGGCGCGACCTTGTCTCCCTCCACGAACGCTGGCGCAACTGGCGTGAGGAGCGCGCTGAAATGAAGGAAGCGCGCATCGCCGAGCGTGAGTTCCAGCGTGAGCGGGAGAGCAGCCGGGAAATGGGTCCGCATCATGTCTCTCCAATGAATGTTCCCGCGCCGGCTCCTCATTCCGAGTTCTCGTCGCTGAATGCGCGTCCCGGCTTTTTTGCCCGCCTCTTCCGCCGCCATCCCGCCGAGATTGATCCCGAGGATATTCCCGCCTATCAGCGCGTCGCCCTCCAATTGGACGAAGACGAAGACGCCGATTCTCGTACGCCACGCCGGTCCAGCATTTGGGAGCGAGCCGGCGAGCAGCCCACGATCGCGCCTGAGCTGCCCATCCCGGTCGCTGAGCCGGCTGAAATCATGCAGCCCGTCGCCGTTCAGCCACTGACGATCACTCCGCGCCCCGAGGCTGTCCGATTTGAGCCTCCCGCAGTCCGCCCCGTTTTTGTGCCCGCCGCGCCGCTCGCCGAAGAAATCGCCATCAACGAACGCGCCGACGCCGAGATGAACCTGGCTGCCGTTGCGCCTAAAACCATCAGTGGATTCAAGCTGCCGTCCAGCACTCTGCTCAACCCCGGCGAAGGCCCACAGGCCGTCCGCGAGGACGAACTGCGCGATGAAGCCCGCGTGCTGGTCGAAAAATGCGACGAGTTCGACGTGCGCGGCCAGGTCGTCCAAATCAATCCCGGCCCCATGGTCACCACCTACGAGTTCCGCCCCGAGGCCGGCGTCAAGTACTCCCGCGTAACCGGCCTCGACGACGATCTTTGCCTCGCCATGCGCGCCGAATCCATTCTTATCGAGCGCATGGCCGGCAAGAACACCGTCGGCATTCAGGTTCCCAACCATCGCCGCGAGACCATCCACCTGCGCGACTGCATTGAGTCGGAAGACTTCCGCAACGCCAAATCGCGTCTCACCATCGCCATGGGCAAAGACATCAACGGCCTCATCCGCACCGCCGATCTTGCCGAGATGCCGCACGTACTCATCGCCGGCTCCACGGGCAGCGGCAAATCTGTGGCCATCAACGCCATGATTATGAGCCTGCTCTATCGCACCACGCCCGCGCAGGTCCGCCTCATCCTCGTCGATCCCAAGCGCGTCGAGCTGGGCATCTACGAAGGCATTCCCCATCTCTTCACGCCCATCATCACCGAGGCCAAGCTGGCCGCCAACGCCCTCCGCAATGCCGTCCGCGAAATGGATCGCCGCCTCAAGCTGCTCGCCGCGCGCCGCGTGCGCCACATCGACCAGTACAACAAGCTCTTCGAAGGCGCCACGCCCTCGCTCTTCTCCGACGCTGAAGACGAGGGGCCGCTCCCCTACATCGTCATCATCATCGACGAGCTCGCCGACCTGATGATGCTCGACCGCGCCAACGTCGAGGACTCAGTCAAGCGCCTCGCGCAGATGGCCCGCGCCGCCGGCATTCATCTCATCCTGGCCACGCAGCGCCCCTCGGTCGACGTCATCACCGGACTCATCAAGGCCAACATCTCCACCCGCATCAGCTTCCGCCTGGCCTCCAAAACTGATTCGCGCACCATCCTCGACGCCAACGGCGCAGAGGCCCTGCTGGGCCGCGGCGACATGCTCTTCCTGCCTCCCAGAACCAGCCGCCTCCTCCGCCTCCACGCGCCCTTCGTCACCGAAAGAGAAGTTGCAGCCGTCGTCGATTTCTGGAAAGAGCAGGGAGAAGCAGAATATGTCCAGGGCTTCCTCGAATCTCCCAAGGACGATCACGCTGCCGACGGCTCCAACCCCGACTCCAGCGGAGATGATGCTCTTTACGACGACGCCGTTCGCCTGGTCTTCGAATTCCGCAAAGCCTCAACGTCGTTATTGCAGCGCCGCCTCAGAATCGGCTACGGCCGCGCCGCTCACCTCATCGACATGATGGAAAACGACGGCCTAGTCGGCGCCGCTGACGGCCCCCGCCCCCGCGAACTCCTCAAATCCCCCGATTGGCAGCGCGAAGTCGCCTCCACCGCCAACGAAACATAGTTGCCCCAAGAAATTGGGTGTCCCACCTTCGGCGCGTTTTCTTGCGCCTGGGGTCGGATAGTTCCAACTATCTATAGTTTTCGTCACTGTGTCAGGGTACGACTGGCAGGACATAGCTTTATCCATGACTTACCAGTCGTTCCCTAAAAAGACAAATTCGCAAGCCGTTGAAGAGTATGCACCGTGCATGGGCGAAAAGCGTGTGTCTTGAGTCCTACGCTACAGCGGCCGGGAGGCAGGCGCTGCAATTTCATGCTTTGCGGGTCAGCGAAACCGGAGGAGACTGATACAAAGCAGATTTGAGTGACGCGTTTTAGACACGCGGCATCTCCTCGAACCTCCCTTCATATAAAATTCTGCAAATTTATATGCCTGCAACATTCTCAGTAAACAATCGAATGTAGAAAGTAGTCTGCAAGGAGGATTTCAGTGAAGAAGACTTTAATTGCGGTTGGGTTGTTGGCATTTGCTTTGAGCGGCGCACAGGCGCAGAAATTAACCGGGGCAGGCGCGACCTTCCCTTATCCGATTTATTCCAAATGGTTTAGCGAGTATAGCGCAGCGCATCCCGGAGTTGAGATCAACTACCAGTCTATCGGTTCCGGCGGCGGAATCCGCCAGATGGTTGCCGGTCTGGTGGATTTTGGCGCTACGGATATGCCGGCAACCGATGAGCAACTGGCTCCAGCCAAGACGAAGCTAACTCACATTCCCACCGTGCTGGGCGCGGTTGTGCCCATATTCAACGTCCCCGGCGTCGACGACATCAAGTTCAGTCCCGACGTTCTGGCCGACATCTTTCTAGGCAAGATCGACAACTGGAACAATGTGCGTATTGCCAAAGATAACCCCGGTGTAAAGCTGCCCGACCAGAAGATCACCGTGGTCCACCGCTCCGACGGCAGCGGCACTACTTTTATCTTTACCGACTATCTGAGCAAGGTCAGCAAGGATTGGGCCAGCGGCCCCAGCAAGGGCGCTTCGATCAGCTGGCCGGTAGGTGTGGGCGGCAAAGGCAATGAAAATGTGGCCGGCCAGGTTCGCCAGTTGCCGGGCGCTGTTGGATACGTTGAGCTGATTTATGCTCTGCAAAACAAGATCGCTTTTGGCGAAGTGAAGAACGCCGCCGGCAACTGGGAGAAGGCATCGATCGCGGGTGTCACCGAAGCGGCGGCCAGCTCCAAGCAGATGCCGGATGATTACCGTGTCTCGATCACCAACGCGCCGGGCAAGCATGCCTATCCCATCTCCAGCTTTACCTGGCTGCTGGTGCCGCTCCAGTCTCCCGATGCGGCCAAAGGCAAGGTGCTCAGGGATCTGCTGAGCTGGATCGTCAACTCCGGCGAGAGCGAAGCCGCGGGTCTCTCCTATGCTCCGCTGCCCAAGAATGTGGCCGCAAAGGTGCTCAAGACAATTTATTCCTTGCAATAATGCCGGCTCACAATGTTGCAAAAAGTTATGGTCCGGCAGTGTTGCCGGACCATAAACATATTTACTAATGTGCCAATATAAAGCACGACCCAAAACGGAAGCAGGGTGTTTGTTAAAAGTATGTAAGTTTATCAAATGTTTACAAAGTTCTGCGAGCCTAGAGTGAAAGCGTCTAAGGATAGTTCTTTTCACGCTGCTTTCCTTAGTCCGGCTTTTGATGAATATCCCGCATTCCGATTGAGACGCACATCGGCATTGTTTTCAATATTTCGATGATGCGGGAAGATAGGGGCGCTCGCCATGAACGCGGACGCCGCTATGAAGCAAGCCAATTCAAAAAGCAAAGAGAGGCCCAATGAATTTCAAACTCAGTATCGCTGCTACGGCAATTCTGGCAGTCAGCGTTGTCGCATGCTATGGACAGACAAGCGCATCCAATCCACCAGCGAAGAAGCATGTTGTAACCGCGAAGACCAAGGAGCCCGCAAAGCCGACGGTGGAAGAGCAGATTCAGGCATTGCGCCACGATCTTGAAAACCAGATCAACAGCCTGAAGACCGACCTTGCCAGCAAGGACGAGCAGTTAAGACAGGCCCAGCAGGCGGCAGCCGATGCGCGCGCCGCGGCATCGAGGGCGGAAGCAGCGGCAGCGTCCCAGCAGCAGGTGGTAACCGACAACAATGCCGCCGTGGACAAGCTGCAAACCTCCGTCACCAATCTCAAGGGCAGCCAGGCAGCGCTGGCCACCAAGGTCACCGAAGAGACGGAAAAGGTCAAGAAAGAGATCGCCAATCCCGCCGCGCTGCACTACAAGGGCATCAACATCACGCCAGGCGGCTTCATGGCGGCTGAAACTGTGTGGCGTCAGAAGGCCACCGGCGCCGACATTCCGACGGCTCTCAGCTCGATTCCTTTCAACGGCGCCAACACCGCTCAGGTGAGCGAGTTTTTTGGTTCCGGCCGTCAGTCCCGGGTATCGATGATGGCTGAGGGAAAGACCAATTCCGCCACCTATCGCGGATACGTGGAGGCCGACTTCCTCGGCGTTGGAACCAGTTCCAACAACAACCAATCCAACAGCTACGTAATGCGCCAACGCGTTGTTTGGGCGGACGCGACGCTCAAGTCCGGCCTTTCCTTCCAGGGCGGGCAGATGTGGTCCCTCGCGTCGGAGCGCGCCAAAGGACTCTCCAATCTCTCCGGCGATGTCAAGACGCCGCTCACCATCGACCCGAACTACGTTCCGGGCTTTGTGTGGACTCGTCAGTACGGCTTCCGTGTGGTGCAGACCATGAAGAATGTAGCCTTCGGCATCTCGCTGGAGAATGCACAGACCCTGCAGGGTGGCAGTAACTGCCCGGCTGGCTCTTGCCTGTGGGGCACCGCCTCCGCGCAGTCCAGCTCTTATAACGCTGTCAACGGCACCTACAGCTTGAACCTTGGCCCGGACATCATCGGCAAGGTTGCTGTCGATCCCGGCTGGGGACACTATGAAGCCTTCGCCATCGGCCGCTTCCCGCACTATGCGTTCTATCCGAACTACTTGCTCGGCGGTACAGCAGGCGTGGCTGGCAACACCACCAATTCGCTCGCAACGGGCGGCTTCGGCGGCAGCGCTCGCGCTCCGGTTTTCGGCAAGTATGGCGACTTCGGACTCACCGCTCTATATGGGTGGGGCGTAGGCCGCTACGGCGACACCACCCTCGCCGATGTCACCTTTGACGCCACCGGCCAAATGATGGCTATACAGAACACCTCCGCGCTCTCGTCCATCGAACTTAAACCCACGCCACGCCTTGTTATCTACGGAAACTTCGGCGAAGACTTTGCCGGTCGCTTGATCAGCACCAATGGCGGAACCGCCGGTTACGGTCTGACAAGCCTTCTCACCAGCGGTTGCAACGTCCAGTCCGCACTACCCACCAGCGGCTCGGCTCCTTCAAGCTCTCCCGCAAACTGCACCGGCGTCAACAAGTTCGTACAGGAATTCACCGGAGGCTTCTGGTATGACTTCTACAAGGGAGCGGCTGGCCGCGTCCGCCTCGGCGCCCAATATGCCAACATCAGCCGCGCTCTTTGGGGCGGCACCGGCACTACGAACCCGCAGGTGGATGCCACGGAGAATCAGTTCTACACCTCCTTCCGTTACTACCTGCCCTAATCCGCCAACCAGCGGCTTAGGCTACAGCAAAAGGGGCAGCCAACATGGCTGCCCCTTTTGCTATGTCGCATTGCCAGCGATGAATCTGCCGGCAATGCGGCACAGCAGCCTGTGGCAATGGTGCAAATTGCTGAAAAACATCCGTCAGGTGCAAAAGCCCTGCTTGATTATGAGTCATTTGCGGCAGTCATGGCTAAAGCCATGACCTACCAGTCGTGCCCTGACACTTCTAGAGCGAAGCCAGAGTAAATGTGCCCTAACTGATAGTGTTCAGGGTGGCAGCGTTGCTTTTAGGGTACAGCTACTCTGGTTTCGCTATAGCCCCACATTTTGCATTTTTCGCAATCTGTAAATTCGCGCACTTTCAAATCCAGACTTTCATCATGGTCTGTTAGTGCATTTTTCAGATGATGTTGAGTGCGGCGTGGACCAGAAGGTCCACGCATCAGCCGGCCAACCACCCCAACGAGCATAGACCGCTCGTTGAGTACCCCGGTCAGGAGGCTGGCGCTACATACCGCAAAACTACTGCGCGCTGGTTTCGCCTTTGCCCTGCTGTTCCTGAAGAATATTCAGGCTCTTGTGGTGGCGCACATCGTCGCCCAGCACCCAGAAGATCACATCTTCTGCGATATTGGTGGCATGATCCGCTACGCGCTCCAAGGCGCGGCTGATCATCAGCGCATTCAGCGCCTGCGGAGCCAGGTGGCTCTGCTCTTCCATGACCTTGATCAGCGCCTTGAAGGCTGCTTTGTTCATGGCATCCACGGCATCGTCCATGGTCAGAATGGCACGCGCCGCATCGGCATCCGCCTCGATGAACGCTTGCAGACTCTTGCGCACCATTTCCGAGGCCAGCTCCGCCATCCTGGGAATATTGACCGGCAGCTCAGCCGCGGCCATTTTTTCCATGTTGCGCGTGCGGTCGCTGATGGTTTTCGCAGCGTTGCCCACCCGCTCCAGTTCGGCGTTAATCTTGATGACGCTCAGGATGAAGCGCAGATCACCAGCCATGGGCTGTTCCATCGCCAGCAAGTCCAGCGCGGCCTGGTCGATCTCGCGTTCCAGAAGGTTGATGTCGATCTCGCCGCGGCTAACCTGCTCGCAAATCGACAGGTCGCGTTTGCGATAAGCCTCGATGGCGCGCTGTACCGCCTGCTCGGCCAGCCCGGCCATCACCAGCAACTTTTCCTTCAAGTTCTCAAGACTCTGTTGAAAGCGTATGCGCGTCATCCGAACCTGCCTGTGATGTAATCTTCCGTGCGTTTGTCGCTGGGATTGGTAAAGATTCTGTCAGTCGAGTCGAACTCCACCATCCGGCCATTCAGGAAGAAGCCCGTCTTCTCTGCCACGCGTGCGGCTTGCTGCATATTGTGAGTCACAATCACAATAGTGTACTGTGCTTTCAACTGGAAGATCAAATCCTCGATCTTGGAGGTGGAAACCGGGTCCAGCGCGGAGGCCGGCTCATCCATCAACAGCACCTCCGGGTCCACGGCCAGGGCGCGGGCAATACACAAGCGCTGCTGTTGGCCGCCGCTGAGGCTGGCGCCGGATTCCTTTTTCAGATTGTCCTTTACTTCGTCCCACAGCGCGGAGTTTTTCAGCGAACGCTCGACGATCTCATCCAGAACACGGCGGTTTCTGTAGCCGTTCAACTTCAGCCCCGCGGCCACATTGTCGTAGATCGACATGGTGGGAAAAGGATTAGGCCGCTGGAAAACCATGCCCACTCGCCGCCTGATCTCGACGGGTTTGCAGTCCTTATAGATATCCAGGTCGCCTATACGCACCGTGCCCGTTGCCCGTGCAAGGGGAACGGTCTCATGCATGCGGTTCAGGCAGCGCACAAAGGTGCTCTTTCCGCAGCCAGACGGCCCAATCAGCGCCGTGGCATGGTTGGCCGGAATATTCAGGTTGATGTCCTGCAGCGCGTGATTTGCTCCGTACCACGCATTCAGGTTTGTTACCTCAATGCCGACGCCCACTTAGCTTGCCCCTTTCAAAACGCCGCGGCTGGTTACAAAACGCACCAGCGATACGGACAGAACAATCAGAAGAATCAACACCAGAGAACCCGCCCACGCCAGCCGGTGCCAGTCATCATAAGGCGAGAGCGCATAGAC
>CAWDQS010000050.1:0-10278 GCA_963804295.1 uncultured Acidobacteriaceae bacterium | reverse complement strand
TAGCTCAGGCGGACATAGGTTTTGGGCGCCGCGTTGGGATTGATGTTAGCGCTTGTAGATGTCGTTGACGAAGTATGGAGGAGCCGCGTTCACCGTGCCCGCGAAGTTCGACATGAAGGCCGCGGCCAGGCCGAGCGATCAAAAAGCCCAGCAGTCCGGCAGGAACGAACTGGCCCAGCGCCATGGGCAGCACCATTTCGAAGTCCAGGTGGGGCATGGCGCGCAGGCTGCTGTTGAAATACACCGCCGCCAGCACGGTGAGCCCGATGACCAGAAAGTAGCGGGGAGGGGTGAGCACGATGTTGACCCAGCCGCTCAGCAACGAGGCCTCGCGGGGATTTTTCGAGGAGAGCACGGCCTGCATATCATAGTTCGGGGCCGGGCCGGCGGCGGAGATCAGGATGCCCTTGAAGAGCAGCATCATGACGAAGAAGCCGAAGAGGCCATAGCCGTCGTGGGCGATCTGGGCATTGGCGGCCGGCAGCAGCGCTGACCAGTCCAGGCCGATATGCCAGCCGAAGAAGACATTGTCCCAGCCTGCGGGAACCACTTTATGCAGCGCCTCTGGAGCCACTTTCATCATGGCGATGATACCTACAGCAAACGATGCGATGGCCAGTATGCAGAATTGCACCACGGCGGTGAAGACCACGCTGATCATGCCGCCCTTGATTACATAAATCGACGTGAGGAAGATCAGGATCACCGCGTAGACGTTGGGCGAATCCAGATGCACCAGCCAGGGCACGATATGCCCGCCCGAAAGGCCCCAGAGATGAACCGTGCAGGAGAGATCCCAGGGCAGAAACTCGGCGGCGAATTTTCCGATGCCCTTGAAGCCGTAAGTGAAGAATCCGATGATGCTGACGAAGGCATAGATTACCACGATCAGGTGCGCCATCTGCGCGCCGCGCCCCACGCCGAAGCGGGTCTTCATCCACGCCGCGCCGGTCATCACATTCGAGCGGCGAAGCCACGATGAGAGGTAGACCATCTGGAAGATCTGGTTGAAGGTGGGCCAGAGCCAGGGGATCCATATGCTCTTCAGTCCGTAGACGAACATCCAGGAGACCAGCAGCATGGTGCCGCTGACATCGAACATCCCCGACGCGTTGGAGATGCCCAGCACATACCAGGGAATCTTGTTGCCGCCGAGGAAATAGTTTTGTATGTTCAGCGACGCGCGTTTTGAAACCCAGTAGCCTACCAGCACCATGCCTACCAGGTAGACCAGAATGATAACGATATCAACAATGTGAAGGTGCAGCATTCGACTCCTCAATGCCCGGAGGCATCTTCTCTCCGCATTCCGCGGGAGATGTAAAACGGATTTTTCCGCCGGTCTGAACCGGCTTTATTACGGCCTTCCGAGGCGAGTGCATGATTACCGGCACACACAAACCTCCTATTGGCAATCCGCTGACGGATTGCCGGTTGAGGGACTCACAACTAAAGTTCTCCAGCCAGCAGGAACACCAGCGACGCCTGCCAATTGATGGCGATCTCGTTGCTGGCGTATGAGGCTAACTGATCGGAATAAACTTTCGCAGGCGGCAAATCCTTGGGCAGCGCCGCCAGCACCGCGTCCTGCCGGCTCGCGTTCGGCCCGCCAGACAATAATCCTGGCCAGGGTCCAGGCTGCTTGCCGTCGCCGCTGGGCCGATGATGCGGATGCTGGAACGAATGTTCGCCCACCTGCGTCACCCAGGAGAGTGAAAACGTATTCCGCCCCAGCAGATAGTGCAGATTGTCCCGCGCCGCATCCACAAAGCTGTTGTCTGGTTCAAACAAGTTGGCAATCAGCAGATTCATGCCATATCCGGCCGCAACGCCGTTTGAACCCCATACATAATCCTTGGCTTGCATGCTGGTCAGATAGGGATTAGCGCGTGTGCGCTCGACGATCGCGCGTGCAGCTTCCAGGGTTCGAATGCGGATCGCGGCAACCGCTGATACATCCGCGCCCTTGCGCGTGGTTAGCGCATACGTCCACAGACCCATCGATCCCACAGAAGCCCAGTTCTCTGCCGGGGGCGAGTCCAGGCTGGGAAGAAACTCAGCGTAGTTTTTCAGAAAATAATCGTTATACGCCGCCTCGCCGGTGGTGCGCCACAACTCTGCCGCGGCCCACAGGCGTTCGTCCTTGCAGCTTGTATCGTCATACTTGCCGGTCGTCACGCCGGGCGGATTATTGAAGGTGACATTGGGATTCTTTTCAGCCCATGCCCATGCTCGCCGTGCCGCCTCCAGCGCCCGCGCCGCATACATCGCGTCGTAAGGCTGGTAGAGCCGCGCGGCGATCGCACCCACTGCCGCCAGGTCCGCGGTGGCGCAGGTGCTCTTGTAAGGAACCGCTCCGGTTCCAATCACCTCGCTGGGCAGCAGGTCGTCCTCCGGAGCGACAAAGCCCGGAAAGTGCTCGCTGGTCTGCTTGTGCCATGCGCCGCCGTCGCCGTCCTGCATCTTCAGCATCCACTCCAGGTTCCACCGCGCCTCGTTCAGGATGTCCGGCGTCCCGTTGCCCGACTCGGGAATCCTGAGCGATATGTTTTTAAGCTTCTGTCCGTAAATCTCCCACGCCCACAGCAATGTGCCGGTGGAGATTCCGGAGTTGACCATATAGCGGCCATAATCGCCCGCATCGTGCCAGCCCCCAATGTTATCCCGCGGTCCACTGGCTCCTGAACTAGGGTGAAACTCGCCATGTTGATGGCAGATGGCATGCGAGTACCCCGGAAACTCGGTGCCCAGATCCACTGCTGTCCCGCAGCGTTGCCCGTAGAAGGCGCGCATGGCTACGTAGTAGGTGTGCGCAAAGACATCTTTGCCCACTGTGAAATCCCAGCTTCGCCCCACGCCGGGGACTTCCAGATAAAAGCTCCCTGTCTGGTGCATTCCGGAAAAATCCGCTGCCTGCACCTGATCGCCGGTGTCCGGGTCAGGCTTAGGCAGCATCAACTTTCCGCGAAAGACTTCTGCTCCATCACTGGAGCGATGGAGCTGAAAAGACATCGGTATGGTCTGGGTAAATGTTGTACTGCTGACCAGCGCGACCTTGGGGCCACTCAGTGGATAGCCCACCTGGTCCACTTTGATGGCCAGGCTTGGTCTTTCACTTCCACGAACCAGCGCCGTGGAGCAAAGAAAAAGACCGGCAAGGAGAAAAGACGGCAGCAATTCCCGGATAGATCGTGAACTCATGAAGGTCAGAAACAAAGAATTTGCCATATTTGCAGTCTTGCCTCGCGGAAGCCCCAGGATAAGCGCAAAATAAATACCTTTCATTTGGATGATAGATAGGCCTTCCACGTCCGATAGGCAACGCCCAGAGGCCGATTTCAAGCTCATCCCGCATACTAGACAACAGATTTTCATGTTGTATAGGGTTGATCAGGTATCTCACCGAAGGTAAAGAGCTTTTACCTCATATATGGCGGATTTTTAGGAAAGGTAAAGAGTGGTAAAAGATCGAATTGACAAATATATTTGAATCCGGCAACGATCTCGGATAGACTTTTCCCATTGTTTATTCCGCTCGCATAAATACTTTTTCACATTCACGCCGCTTCGTGCAAGCCCGCTCTTCCTTCTTCAGGTAACTGCGTATCGTTCTGTATAAATGATTGATTAGTGCATAAACCAGGAGCTATACTGGCGGCACGCTATCTCTGAGGGAGTACTCATTATGAAGTTCGGATTTTTCGACGATGTGAAGCGCGAGTATGTGATTACGCAGCCGGATACGCCCCTTCCGTGGATCAACTACCTGGGCTGTCAGGCATACTTCGGCATCATTTCCAACACCGCCGGAGGCTACTCGTTCTATCGCGATGCCCGTCTGCGCCGCCTTACACGCTACCGCTACAACAACGTGCCGCTGGATTTCGGCGGACGCTACATCTATCTGCGGGACGATGAATCCAAAAAGTTCTGGTCGCCTTCGTGGCAGCCCACGCGCCACGACCTCAAGGACTACTCCTGCCGTCACGGCATGGGCTACACCACCATCGGCTCGGAATACGCCGGCATCGAGGCCCACACGCGCTACTTCGTTCCCCTCGATGAGAATCTCGAAATCTGGCAGCTCACGGTGACCAACAAGCGCGCGACTAAGGCTTCTATTTCGGCTTTCTCCTCTATCGAGTTCTGCCTCTGGGACGCCCAGGACGACACCACCAACTTCCAACGTAACTTCTCGATTGGACAAGTAGAAGTGGAAGATGGCGTCATCTATCACAAGACCGAGTACCGCGAGCGCCGCGATCACTTTGCCTACTTTGCCTGCTCCGAGAAGGGCGCTGGTTTTGATACCCAGCGCGAAGCCTTCCTGGGGCGCAACCACGGCTGGGACTCGCCCGCCACCGTGGAAGCCGGCCAGCTCACCAATTCCATCGCCCATGGCTGGTCGCCCATCGGCGCGCATCAAGTGAAGCTCGACCTGGCACCTGGCGAAACGAAACAGATCGTATTCGTGCTCGGCTACCACGAAAATCCCGTCGCCGAGAAGTTCGATCCTCCCGGCTCGCAGACCATCAACAAAAAGACCGTCAAGCCGGTCATTGCTAAGTACCTGGACCCTAAGAAAGCCGATGCGGCCTTCGAGCAACTGCGCCAGTATTGGGCTGGCTTGCTCGATATCTTCCAGGTGAATACGCCCGACATTCATACCAACCGCATGGTGAATATCTGGAACGCCTACCAGTGCATGGCAACCTTCAATATGTCGCGCTCGGCGTCGTTTTTTGAATCCGGCATCGGCCGCGGACTGGGCTTCCGCGACTCCAACCAGGATCTGCTCGGCTTTGTACACATGGCGCCGGCGCGCGCCCGCGAGCGCATCATCGACCTGGCCGCTACCCAACTGCCCACCGGCGGCGCTTACCATCAGTACCAACCGCTCACCAAGCGCGGCAACAACGACGTGGGCAGCGGCTTCAATGACGATCCGCACTGGCTCATCATCGGCGTCGCGGCTTATCTCAAAGAGACCGGTGACTGGAGCATTTTGGACGAACCCGTCCAGTACGACAACCAGCTCGGCTCCGAAGAGCCGCTCTACGAGCACTTGCAGCGCAGCTTCCACTACACGCTGGAGCGTCTTGGGCCGCATGGCCTGCCGCTGATCGGGCGCGCCGATTGGAACGACTGCCTCAACCTGAACTGCTTCTCCGACACTCCCGGCCAGAGCTTCCAGACCACCACCAACAAGGACGGCAAGGTGGCCGAATCGGTCTTCATTGCCGGCTTGTTTGTCCATTCCGGCCAGGAGTTGGCCGCAATCGCAACGCACCGCGGGCTGGATGCCGAGGCCGCGAAGTATTTGGCCGAGGTCAAGAAGATGGATCAGGTCGTCCGCAAGCACGGCTGGGACGGCGAATGGTTCTTGAGAGCCTACGACGACTTCGGCGCCAAGATCGGCTCCAAGGAGTGCGAAGAAGGCAAGATTTTCATCGAGACGAACGGCTACTGTGTGCTGGCCGGCATCGGCCTCGAAGATGGTCTGGCCGCCAAGGCGCTGGAGTCTACCCGCAAGCATCTGGCTACCAAGCACGGCATCGTCCTGCAGCAGCCGGCTTACTCCAGGTACTACCTGAACCTGGGCGAAATCTCCTCTTACCCGCCGGGATACAAGGAGAACGCGGGCATCTTCTGCCACAACAACCCCTGGGTCATCATCGCGGAGACGCGCCTGGGCCACGGCGATGAGGCACATGATTACTACAGCCGCATCAACCCCTCGGCGCGCGAGGATATCAGCGACCTGCATCGCTGCGAACCCTATGTGTATGCCCAGATGATCGCCGGCAAAGACGCGCCCACCCACGGCGAGGCCAAGAACTCCTGGCTCACCGGCACGGCGGCCTGGAACTACTACGCCATCGTGCAGTGGATTCTGGGTGTTCGTCCCTCGCTCGACGGCTTGGAGATCGCCCCGATGATCCCCAAGAGCTGGCCGGGATTTACCGCCTCCCGTACCTTCCGCGGAGTGGTTTACTCAATCTCCATCGAGCGAAAAGGCGATGGCAACAGCCTCTCCCTCACCGTGGACGGCGCGCCAATCAAGGGTAATATCGTGCCTCCGCCCGCGGACGGACGAAAGAAAGTGTCGATCAAGGGGATTCTTTCCTAGAGCATTTTAGTTTTTACCATAGACCTACGCTCCCCATCCATTCCGCGCTTTACTGCGGAATGGGCGGGGAACTAATAAAGTTGCGGACCACAATTACTGCTTTGAGTCCTCTCCACATTCATCGTCCTGTCATCTTATCGTTACTCCCGATTCACGTTAGCCGTAGATACTGCTTCTAGCGAAGTACCGTGGTGCTCGATCGCGACGCCAGCGCCAACCTGCTTGATGCAATGCGCGTCCTTGGCGGGCGAACCATGGCGCAACAGAACCGGCTCAGAAAAATCGAAGGGAGCGCGATGTGAAGGAGAATCCAGTTCGCGTTGCGCTGTTCCCGGACTTGTTGTACGAGGTGAACGGCGTAGCAAATACGTTTCGTCATTTTGCCGATTACGCGCGAATACGCGACTTGCCCTTGCTAGTTGTCCATGGTAGCGCGCCAGACGGAATTCGCGAAGAGCGCTCTGTAAGATATTTCGGTCTAAAGCGCGGCTTATCTCCATTCCAGTGGAGAAGGATCTGCGCTTCGACGTGGCGTTTGCGCGACACCTCGGACGTGTGCAGGAAGAATTTCGGCGATTCCGGCCGGATGTCGTACATATCACGGGTCCAAGCGATATGGGTTTACTCGGCGCGATTGCGGCGCATAGACTTAGTATTCCGCTGGCTGCCTCGTGGCACACGAATATCCATGAATACACGGCACGGCGAGCGGATCGAATTCTGCCCAAGTGGCTGATACGGGGCGGGACGCGCACCTGGCTGCTGAAGAGGCTCGAAGATACAGCTTTTCAGCTCTTGATGCTTCACTTCAAGATGGCGCGTTTTTACTTTGCACCGAATCCTGATCTGGTTGAGCTGCTGCAAACTGTGACAAAGAAGCCATGCTGGCTGATGGAGCGCGGCATTGACTTGGATCTCTTCGGGCCGCAAAAACGCACGCGAATAGAGGATGGCGAGTTTGTCATCGGATATGTGGGCAGGCTCTCAACAGAAAAAAAGATTCGCAACTTTGCGCCTCTGGCCCAGGCGCTGAGCCGGGCTGGGCATCGTCATATACGCTTCGTTTTTGTGGGGCACGGAGGAGAAGAAAAGTGGCTGGAAGAAAACATTTCCGGAGTCAGGCTCACAGGCGTGCTGAAAGGCGAAGCGCTGAGCCGCGCTTATGCCGATCTGGATCTGTTCGTCTTCTTCTCGGAAACCGACACCTTCGGCAACGCGGTGTTGGAAGCTTTAGCTTCGGGTGTACCGGCGGTTGTGAGCGATAAAGGCGGCCCCAAGTTCATTGTCAATGATGATTGCGGATTTGTGTGTGCGAGTGATGAAGAGTTTTTGCGGGTCACAATGCTTCTGATTGAAGACCAAAGCCTGCGCCGGTCAATGTCTCTGGCCGCTCGCAAGCGAGCTGAACTCGCTTCATGGAATGCAGTTTTCGATGCCGTATATCAAGCCTACGAATGCGAGTTGCGGGCAACGGAAGGCGCATTCGACAAAAATGCGCTTGCGTCTGCCCGCCTCACGCAGAATGTGTAGGGATGGAGGTCGTATGAATATGCCGTGTGCTCAAGAAACCCGAGTGGTTTCGGTCGCTGTAATTGGATCCGGTTATGTCGGTCTCGTAGCCGCCGCATGTCTTGCCGAAATTGGTCATGAGGTTGTTTGCGTTGACTTGGATCAAGTGCGCATTGAGCTGCTTCAGTCTGGCGGTGTGCCTATCTTTGAAGAAGGTCTGGAGGCATTGCTGGCCCGTCATCGCGGCCAGCGCTTGCGCTTTACCTGTAATTTGGCCGAAGCTGTCCGGCTTGCGGAGGTAATACTCATCGCCGTTGGCACACCCCAGTCACCGACGGGCGAGGCCGATCTATCTCAGGTGGAGAGCGCTGTAATCAGTATTTGTCCCGGTCTCGACTCTTATAAGGTCCTGATTGAAAAATCGACAGTGCCCGTGCTTACGAGTCAATGGATTGCACGCACCTTGCGCCTGAATGGCGCCTCGGCAAAGAGCTTCGACGTTGTTTCCAATCCGGAATTCCTGCGCGAAGGCTCTGCCATAACCGACTTTCTCTATCCTGATCGAATTGTGGTTGGCGCCGATACCGAACGTTCACGCCAGTTGCTTCGTGACCTCTATCAGCCGCTCATCGATGGCAGTTACTACCGGCGCGCGGACCGGGTTGACGGTCCGGCCGATCTTTCAGGCGGCGTCTATTACATCGAGACAACCACAAACAGCGCCGAGTTGATCAAGCAGGCCTCCAATGCATTCCTTGCCCTGAAGGTTTCGTTCATCAACGCTGTCAGCAACCTCTGTGAACGCGTTAACACTGACGTTGAAGAAGTTGCTCGCGGAATCGGCGCGGACAGGCGCATTGGTTCGCGTTTCTTGCGCGCCGGGATTGGTTATGGAGGCTCCTGCTTCCCCAAGGATATTCGCGCCTTCGGCAAGGTGGCGGAAGCCGTGGGGTATAATTTCGACTTGCTCAAGTGCATTGAGCAGATTAATGAAGACCAGCAAACTGGTTTTCTTAAAAAGCTCCGTACTGCGCTCTGGTCTCTGAAGGACAAACACATCGCTGTCCTTGGTCTTGCCTTTAAGCATGGTACGGACGATATTCGCGAGTCTCCCGCAATAACGATGATCCGCAAGATACTGGCGGAAGGCAGTCGCGTTTCTATCTTCGATCCCGCCGCCATGCAAAATTGCCGGGCAATACTTCCTGAAATAGCGCAGCTCCGCTATGCATCGGACGAGTATGACGCGGCAATGGGCGCTCATGCGCTTGTGATTCTGACCGAATGGCCGCAGTTCTCCAATCTCGATCTCGCGCGCCTTCATCAATCAATGCGATATCCGATCATGATTGACGGCCGTAATCTATACAGCCTGGCAAAAATGAGTGCCGCGGGTTTCTATTACTACAGTGTTGGCCGGCCGTCAGCTGTGCCGCTTCCGGTGGCACATACATTTGCTGAGGACAATTCTGCATTGATGGAGAATTGATTGCTTAATCACAGCCTGACCGCGTAACGCCTTCGCCTTTCGAGAATTTTACTTATTACGGCACAAGACAAATCTCAATGCTGCTGTAACAGTTGCTTAATCTTTCATTGCTGGTGTATGCGCAATCATCGAAGTATGGCTTTGAAGCGCCGTACAACTCTTCTCACGCAGTTGTTTTCCTGTTGGAATTGGAAGTGCGCCCTTCTCGGCGCAACTGCCCGCTCGCTTGTCTACTTGGCGGCCATGATCCATGCCCGTTGCGCGGATATGGGCGCGGTTGTTCTGGTCGAGATGGTATACGTCACTCTTACAGCGGGAGTTTTTGCCGCTCTGCAGCAACGGTCGCTTGGGATTCGCCCGCGGTTTTTGGGCGATTTGATCGTGGTTGTGGGAGTGCCAGGCCTGGCGCAGATCATGGACTGGACCGCGCATCGCGTTATGCACGCGGTGGCTCCAGGGCGAGCTATATTGATGGTCTGTCTCTACACTGTAATTTCAGCGCTTTTTCACTTGCATTTTATGCGGAATGGAGTTCTTCTCACGGGTTGCGGCCGATCGCTGGCTGACGACGTTCGCCGAATTCCCAATCTCGTTGCCGGTTTCGCTTTCAGACCATTCGTCTCCCTGGCCAAGTGGAGTACGCGTTTCGCTGTACCTGAAGCATGAGGCTAGTATTACGTGAAACAAACCAAGTCGGGCGTACCTGCCATCTGCTTAATTTAATAACAGATCGTGTTATTTTCGAGGGACATGTCTGATATTGCCAGTTTGTAACATTCTATTCATATATTCTCTGTAGTCTGATCTTGGTGAATGTTAGCGTGCCAGAGATACGCCTCTCCAAACTCAAGTTTCAGACTGAACCGGCGCTGCAGAACGGCGAGAACCATCTGAAAGCCGTTTCCGCCGAGGCTGCGCGAATTCGCGCGTACCTGTTGTCGCGCGGCAACTCGGCCAATGCCGATCGCGGATTCCGCTGGCTGATGGTGCTGTGCGCACTGAGCATCTTCGGCATCGTGGTGCTGATCGCCACCGAGCTGGTGGTGCGGTCGAAGCTGGCCTGGACCCAATTTGGCCTGGACTTCTTTTATAAGGTATTCATCGAGCCTTCAACGCATAAGCCGATGTATTGGGATCCGGTCAACGGACA
>CAWDQS010000049.1:0-11410 GCA_963804295.1 uncultured Acidobacteriaceae bacterium | reverse complement strand
AAATGGATATTCACCGCCTGCCAGGAAGCTGGCCGATTTTCCGTTGCTAGCCAGCAGGTTGGGTTCGGCCAGAACCTGCGCTCCGAGGGTGGTCTTAAGGGCCTGAATCGTTGCGCCGATATTCAGACCGGGGTAGAAGGCGGAGATATTCGTCGGATTCGTTCCTCCGGTCACCGTGGAGCCAGTGCTGCTGCTAGAAAAATTAGAGGTTAACGAACCGGTTGAAATTCCACCGATTGTGTTTCCAAAGCCGGTACTGTAAATGTTGAGGCCAAACTGTGCCGACTTGGTGCGGTCAACGCTGATAAAGCGAACCTTGAGGAGAATCTGCGGGTCGGACGCCGGCACAGAGACACTAAGCAGGTTGACGACTTTGCCGCCAGTGGAGGCGATCTTGACAGCGCGATCAGAGCTGGTGAGATCCTTGACCGTGCCGCGCAGAAAGATTGCGCCGTTCTCGGAACTGACCCTGAGTGAATCGCCGGGAAGCTCTGACTTGAGTTCGCGGCGTATCGCGTCTAGGTTATCGTGCAAAGCGGTGGCGCTGGCGCGCACCGTCACGTTGAAGAACTGACGGCCGCCGTGGGTGTCCCAGATGATCAAACTGGTTTCTCCAACAGTTTTACCCTGCACCATGACCTCGGTTGGGCTTGTCGCATGGACTTCAGCGAGGTCTCCCTGACCGACGGCAACTCGCACTATTGGCCATGTGCAGTCAACCAGCACGGTCTTGCCCAAGCCGACGGAGAGTTCATTGGCCGAGTCCTGTGAAGAGATGCTGGCGGATTGAACAGGCGGCGGCGCCATTTGAGCCTGCAAGCCCGACCATGCGCAAAGAAGAAATGACAATGCGCTGCAACTAACGATGGATGTTACGGTTTTCGCTCTCACTGGTGTCCCCCGGGAGCAGCAAATTTTTCTACAGTCTGTTTAGAGCCGTTTAACACCACAACAGTAATGAACCTGGTGGGTGCGCTTTTCTTTGTAAGCAGTGACTTGGGCTGATCCCCCGCCGGACCTGAAAAGAGGTTGCTCGTCGCTGTGCCGGGAACCGTATATACCTTTGTATCCAGCGGATTACGCAGCACCAGCTGGATTTTCACCTGATTGGTAGCCAGGCTGAGAAGCTCGGCCTGTTCCGGGGTAACCAGCAGGTTGACCACTTGCACCGCCTTCGCTTTGCCTTCAGAATCTTTCTGAAAATCAGTTCCCGCGGACAAAACCTGAATGTTTTGCAGAAGCGTGCGCGACTCCGTGCCTCGCGTGTTGTTTTGCTGGCCGGGTGGCCTTCCGGAGATGAGCACATCGACGCGCATGCCCGGTGTAACAAACCCCGATACGTTCACCACCTCATCAACTTTGACGGCGCAGGCTCTCATGCCCGGAGGGATGGTGGCCGCTAGTCCGCCGCCGGAGCCGATTGCGGCCAGCCGATTCTCAATAATCGGCTCACCCTCATAAAGATCGGAGAGGACGCCCCTATTAACGACAGAGCTCTTGTCTTTGGCGAGAATTGCGCCCTTGGGAATTGTTCCCGCAATCTCCATGGTCGTCAGATTGTCCGCAGTGAGTATGGCGCCGAGTTTGATGTTCGATTTAGTCGCCACCACCAGCGTAGTGGCCGGCGGCCGCGACGCTGTCGTCTGGTTGCGCATTAGGCGAATTACCAGAAGAGTGCATACTAAGGCAATGGCGAAAGCGACAGCAAGGATTGTGACTACTCTTCGGTTCATTTGGAGGCCTGTTTGAACTGGCTACCCAGCCAGCTTCGCCTTTCTGGTCCTTGTGGCACATGCCGCGCCAACAGCCTGTCTCGTATCTTGCCGAAACAGAAGTCGGCCAGGCAGACTGCCAGGCAAGTTTAACTGTGGTTTAGTGTATTCCCTTCCAGCCTCTGCATAACGTCTGGGGCAATGTTGCAGATAGAGGAGGTATCAAAAGAGTTATAGGTAAAAGCTTCGCTATCAGCGATTCTAGAAGAGATTATAATTGAACTCTTGTAGGGGCGGCAAGGCCTATCTCAGCGTTTAACCAGCCTGAGAATGCCTGAAACGCTGCCTTCCCGGCAAGAGTGATCAAGGGCGCAAGGGAGGAGATTCATCCGGTTATGAGGTCTTCTCCTATGATTACGCTCTTTTCAGATCGACCGGAGCCGGCACGGAATCCCTATAATTTTTTGTTTTCGATTCTGGCGCATGGCGCTACGGTTGGACTGATATTTTGGGGGGTTGCCTCCAAACCCGTTGTCAAGAGCCCGTCCCTCGCCCAGCACTATGAAGTGCGGCATATTGACCTGCACACACTTGAGCCTAAATTGCAGCGCGATGTGAATAGCGGCATCGAGAAACTCCGCCAACATGCCGTCCAGCACCAGCTTCCGCCGCGAGAAAGTTCCACCGCGCGGCCTCCCGTAATGCGGCAAGTTGCGCTGGCTCCGCGGGGACCCCAGACGCTGCTCCAGCCGGATATCCCCAAGCCCGTGGTTCTCGCTCAGGAAATCCCTGTGCCGACAGTCGTGATCTGGAACGGTAAAAAGTCAGCCTCCAAAGATCTGGCGCCGCCCCTGCCTGAAAAGCCGGCGGTTGCCGACGTACAGCCTTCGACCCAGTTGCCAAACGATGAGCCTAATCTGGATAACATAGCTTTGGCATCCACAGATTTGTCTACCGCGCTCCAGCCCTTTGTTTCCAGCACCACCACTCCTGTCGTAGTTCATGGGCCTGAGCCTGCGCCGCCCACTCCGGTAACCACCGCTGAAGGCTCTGCGCAGCCAACTACCGCCTCTGTAATGTCGCTCTCTGATCTCGGCATGAAAGCCGGAGACCTCACGCTGCCACCCGTCAATGAATCGGCTTCCTCGTATGCTCCCGGCGCGCTGTCGGCGGGGCAGCCGCAGGATTCCGCGCTGGCAGGGCAGGCCAATCCGGCCGCCAAGCCGGGCGATATGGGAGCCGTACAGGGTCCAAGAGAAGCCGGTACCCCACAGGACTCTGCCTTGACCACCCAGGGAGCGGAAGGCGCTTCCGGTCTAACCGGTTCCGGGCACGGCAACCAGCTTTCGACGACCCAAATCTCGCTGCCCAAGGACGGCCAATTCGGAGCCGTGGTAGTTGGCTCTTCGCTGGATGAAAAATATCCTGAGACGGCCCATATCTGGGGCGACAGGCTCTCATACACCGTATTTCTGCACGTTGGCCTGTCGAAGAGCTGGATCTTACAGTACTCGCTATCGCGCACCGACAGCGCGGCTGCCGCGGGCAACATTGCGCACATTGAGGCGCCCTGGCCGTATAACATCGTGCGCCCCAACATCTCGCCCGGCGCGATCGATGCCGATGCCCTCATGGTTCACGGAAATATCAATCAGGACGGCCGCTTTGAGACGCTCGCCGTCCTCTTTCCGCCGCAGTTCACGGAGACGCAGTTTGTGCTGGACTCGCTCGCCAAATGGCAGTTCCGCCCGGCGACGCAAAATGGTCAAGATGTCGCTGTGGAAGTGCTGCTGATTATCCCGGACGAGCAGGAATAAGGCCTGCATCCCGACAGGTCCGATGAACGGACCGGCCGGGATGCAAACCTGTTCTTCTTCTGGCGGCTATATGCTGTTGTTGGGAATCAACCGCGCTGAGGTTATGGAGCCGTAGATAGCCTGGAAGATATCATTCAGGCTCGTGAGTGCCGCAGTATCGGAATCGGGATTCTTGCAATTCAGGTCGATTGTGTTGACTCCGCTGCCTCCTGCTTTCTCCTGCATGTAATCGGAGTAGAAATACGACAAACTGGAGGCCATGTTCATGATCGTATTGCACGGTGTGACATCGGTCATCGCACTGATTGCGGGGTCAGTGGATCCAGCAGTAAGAATGAGTGGATTGCCACTCGTGATAGCAACATCCGATCCACTGCCACTTCCATTTGTCTTGCCTGCCAGAATCGTAGAATTGACCGTGCCACTCCCATTCGAGTTGTAGAGGCATCCGCCAGTCTCCGTGCCATAGGCAATCGTGTACACCCTGGTTCCCCAATTTGTTGCATACTGGGACGCCATAATCGCCTGCTGGCAAGCGTCAACGCCGGATGGGTACAACCCATTCGTATTCATAATGCTCTTTCCGCCCGAGTTCGCGCCATCCGCCGATTGCACGCCATTCACCGTAGGCGATGTAACCGCCGTGCCTGCCGGAAAGTAATAATCTGCAAGAGCATTGGCCTGGCCGTCGCTGAGGAAGATGATCATGGTCTTCGGAGCAAGGTTATTCACCTTCGGATACGCTGCCAACTCAGCCTGGAGATTCGTCTGCGCCGCATAGAGTGCTCCAGCAAAGGAGGTAATTCCGCTGGTTCCGCTGGTCTTGCTCGTATTCGGTTCTTGCAAGCAAGGTTTGACGGAATCGGCATTACGCCCGATCGCCTGTACAAGCGTGGACGAGGGGTTTAATCCGCTGTTGTCGGTGGCCGAGTACCAGTTGGTATAGAAACCATTGGCATCCATATCGGTGGCGCCGTAGGTGGACATATAGGTCGTATTGACCGCCGAACTGCCGGTACCATACGTGATATACGTATAGGGCTCGGTTGCGGTCGATGCGGGTATGGCGGGGGAACTGTACAGTTGGAAGTACACTGTGCCGCTGGCGCAACTGCTGCCGGCGCCGGCGTCGGAGTTATAGTTGTACTGGGCATCCGATGTTGATAAGTTCGGAAACGACATCAGGCCAAAGCGAATATTCGCGTTTGAGGGACCGCAGTTCTTGGTACCCGGAGGGCAGGGATTCAATTTTGCAATCATCCCCTGAATGCCATTCAATGCGCACTCCTCCGCCGTTGATGCGCCGGTGCAGTTACTGTCTGAACTGGCCATAGACGGCGTCGTGTCCAAAACAAACTCCACAATCCATGGCCTCGCCTCGGCTGGGGTCGCGGTCGCGGTTGCGCTCACAGGAAGCGTTGAGTAGCCGAAGATTCGCATGAAATAAGTCGGCACTTTGACCGTCTCACTGACCTGGACGGCATTGAGAATGTTGCTGCCAGTGCAGGACTGTCCCGAGGGCATCACGGCAGTCACGCATTTCACAGTTGCGACAGGACTCGGAACAGTCACTGTTCCCCAACTGGGTTTGTTGCTGTTCGTCTCGCAAGTGGAGACGTTGCTCTGCGCGGTAGTGCTGCTGGGTAACCCGCTCACACCCGCTAACGCGCACGCATTGACTACGCTCTGGACCTGACTGCGCACAACGTATGCGTGGCCCACATCAAGCGTCAAACCAGACATCCCCAGCAAAGCTGTTAAGGAGACGCCCACCCACACCATCGACTGCCCACTTTTGTCGGATAGCAGCCTGCGAATTAACGAACAACCGATCATTTTCATGGAATTCACCTCGAAAATTCTGTTTGACGTTCATGCTTAAGATCCGTAAGAGGAGGTAATCAGCTGATTGGGAGGAGATGACACAATCAGCTGACAGCTGGAGAGATTAAGTCCGTATGCTCCGGCGGAGCAGGGATAGGTGGCAACGATCGTAAATGTGTCTCCATCCACAAAGGAACCGGAATAATCAGTGCATGTGTTTGCGGTCCTGCCGGTAAGCGTTTTGATTACGCTGCCATTCAACGTGTATGCGACGGTGATTTTATCCGGATTGAGAGTCGATGTCGAACTACTCGTCGCCGAACCCATGATTTGCGTGAAAACAGCTTGACAGGGATCCGACAAACCGCTCGAAGAAAGGCCTGTAGTATTCCCTAAAATCTTCACGTACCGCGATGCTGATTCCACGGCGTTATTCAGCGCCAGATAGTTGCACATATTGATCCCGGCCCAAAAGAGGCCTGTCAGGATCAACGCCATCAAAGGCAACACAAAAGCAAACTCAACAAGGGATTGCCCCTCGCCGCCGGAGCGCAGGCAGGCGCGAAACCGGCTTCCGGCATTCCGTGCTCTTCCCGGCGCTGTGGCGCGGCAAAAACCGCGCGAGAATTTCAAAGCCCCACCGTGCAATTCGCTCATGCGTTTCATCGCTTACCTCCTTCCGTCCTCATCTTCGTCTAAAACAACCGTTCCGCCGATAACCTTCATGCTTGAACTCAGCTGGTATAAATGAACTCACTTGCTTTCGCGGTAATCGTACATCCTGGAACATTGAATCCGTAGAGGCCCAGAGAGCAGGGATAGGTGGCCACGATCGTAAAAGTGCCTCCCGTTGCGAAGTCCGATGAATTGCTTGTGCAAGTGTTCGCGGCCGTGCCTTTATACGGGCCGATTGTGACGTTCACCATGGTGTTATTCGAGAGGTCTAAGTACGTCAAATAATAGGTGACGGTGATATCATTCGCAATGAGATTCGACGTCGCGCTTGTCATTTGCGCGAAAGCGAATTGACATGGATCCGAGATGGGGGCAACGCCGCTCGAGTAATCGGATCCGGTGCCCATGTTAGAGCTGGGCGCGCTGCCCACGGACGTCAGAGAATTTGCTCCTGTATCCACTGCGTTATTCAGGGCCACATCGTTGAATGTGATAATTCCGACGGCATAGACGCCCATCATGAGTCCCATTAAGATCGGAGCGATAAAAGCGAACTCAACCAGGGATTGCCCCGCGCCGCCGGAACATAGGAAAGCGCGAAGCCGGCTTGCGATTGACAGGGATTTCTTATTTACTTCGCAAGCCGCCGTACCACGGAAACAACCGTGCAACAGGGGCCTGGACTGCCCACGTAGATTGCTCAGCCTTTTCATTGGTATCCTCATTCCATTGTCCTCCAAATTTGTCCAGTATCACAACTTTATTTATGGTACCGGGCAACATGGGTTACTTAGGTTACTTAAAGGCGCGCGCCATCTGCACCTAGCCGTTACCACTTCGGAGCCGCTCCAAAAATTGCTCCAGTTCCCTCCTGTTTACGCCGTTCACCAGCGGGTTCAATCCATTGCGCGCCGCCGGACCATCTTGCGGGATAAACTGAAGGCCAACACCATCGTTGCCCCAGCGGACGGCCCTGGAGTGCACGGCGATTGCATGTTCCATGCCATCTTCCCCGTCACCAGCAGCTTTTAGCGTCATCAGAATCAAGGTGCCTGGATACCAGCGCTCCTCTGTCACCACATACAACCCGGTGGAACTGATGTCCTTGATGCTGTGCGCGCTAGGGGCTGCGCCCGTCCAGTAATAGGCAGCCAAACCCTGTGGTGTCTCCCGTGGGGCGCTTCTCATGTCCGGGGCGGTTCTTGGATCAGGAAACCACCAGCGCTTCAACCAATTTTTCGGCGGCTTGACGTACTCCATCCCCGGATCAATAAGGTCCATTTCATACGGCTTTTCGGTTCTGGGGCGCTCTTGGATGGAGCGATCCTCCAACTCCGCCACGCCGGGGCCGCCGCTCCAAAGCGGCTTTCCCCGTAAAAGCACGGCGCCTTGCACACCGCCGGCAATAACGCCGGGGCTACTAATCCGCTCCAGGCGTCCCTGCATCTCCTCGGCCACGCACAGCACCAGCTGATCGCCCGATTGGGTCTGCGACGAATAGATCGAGTGGATTGGTAGAGCCAGGACGCTAGCCGCCCGCGGACCCAGCGGAGTGGCATGGAATGTGGGGAATGACTCGACTACTTCAATTACCCGGCAAGCCTCATCCAGATAAATCAAATCGAGAGGAGCGCGCATATCTGTATCGGGAAGTCCTCGGAAGGGTGACATCCAAAGGCCTTCGCCAGACTTCAGCGCCAGCTTCCTAAGCAGAGTCTTGAGCTCTGAGCTGGCAAGGTCAACCGCGGCGACCTCCAAGCCGAGAAAGCATTCGCGAGTTTGGTTATATGCGCAAAGTCTTCGCGATTCCATCGACCCTCCGGTCCTCAATGAGGACCCGGCAAGCGGAAGCTAACTCGGTGTTCCAGCCGTCTACTCGGCCTCTGGTGTCAGAACTGCTCGTTAATTCCTGATTTTGCACGCCACCAGTGCAGCCGCCAGCTCTGCTTCACCAGGCGCGAAGGTTACATTTGCATCGGCCCGAATGCTGTACAGAGACACACCTTCCCGCACCCGCTAACAGGGTGATAAGCGAAGACACCCATTGCCGTAACGGCAATGTCCCCGTCCAGCGGGATGATCAAGGTGGCCAGCTAATCCGCGCAACTGCACCGCGCCGCCGGCCCACCCCTAAAACCCGTGTTACTTATTCCGCGCGCGGCGGCGCACAACCAAAACGGTCAAAAAAATGACAGCCAGCACAGCAGCGGAAATCTGAATGATTGTAGGCGAAGTCATGACAGCTCCTGTTTCTTTCAGCAAAATGCTGGTTGAGCTCCCCGGCCTGAGCAAGCACGAGCAACGCCGGGCGCCAAATTCGACGAACTCTCCATCCCGCAAAACCGCGGGCCAGCCGGCAAAGCGCACTGTCAGCGCTCTGCCGGAACGATACGCAGTGCTACTTGACCTTCGTGCGGCGACGCTGGACCAAAACGATCAACACGATTACAACGAGCGCAGCGCATACGATCTGAATGATGGTGGTACTATCCATGTCCAATTCTCCTTCCTTCAATGATTAAGACTCGAAAATGAATCCATGATGGCAATAAATGCCGGCCCCAAGGTGACTACAAAAAGCGAGGGGAAAATGAACAGCACAAGGGGGAAAAGCAGCTTGATGGTGGTTTTTGCCGCCGCCGCCTCCACTGCCTGCACGCGCTGCGTCCTGAGTGTATCGCTGTGAACGCGCAACGTCTTGGCAATGCTGGTTCCAAACTGATCCGCCTGAATCAGCATGGACACAAGATTGCGCACGCAATCAACATTGGTGCGCTCCGCCAGATGCTTCCATGCATCTCCGCGTGGACGGCCGGCGCGCTGCTCCAGCACGACAATGCTTAATTCATCGCACATTTCCGGCTGTGCTAATTTCAACTCCTCCGAGGTACGCGCCGTTCCCTGGTCCAGGCTAAGTCCAGCCTCGATGCAAATCACCAGTAGATCGAGCACATCCGGAAGGCCTCGCCGAATTTTGGCTTGCCGGTTGGTGATGCGCTTTCCCAGCCAGAAATCCGGCGCCAGAAAACCGATGCCAAGGGCTACGATGTAGATGAAAGCGCCGCCATAACTCCCCAGCCCGGTTACCACGACAAGAATGCAAAGCAGCAGAGGTATCAATACTTTCGAGCCGTAGAAAATTTTGACCGCCGACTCGTCGCGAAATCCGGCGCGCTGGAGCCGTTGCAAAACTATCGAAACCTCCGCCTGGCTTCTGGGCAGTATATTCTCGAAGTGCTCGACCACGCCGCCGATCGAAAGGCCCGTCTGCTGGATGGTGCTCAAAAGGGTTTTCTGCTTGGGATGCGGGTTGATCACTTCGGTGATTCGCTGAATCATTTCTTCGCGATAGAACAACAGCAGCCCGCCGCTGACAACCAGCAGAAAAACGACGAAAAATGTAAAAATTTCAAATCCCATAAGTTCCTTCAAACATCCATGTTGACAATTCGGTTAATGATAAAGCCGCCAATCACAATCATGCCCCCAGCCGCCCATAGCATCTTGACGCCCGTCGGATTCGTCCACAAGACACTCATCATCTGCGGGTCAACGAAATACAGAGCAACTCCCAGCACAATCGGAAGCATGGTAAGAACCCACCCTGTCATGCGTCCCTGAGCCGTGTGCACCCCGACCTGCCGCTTGAGGCGAAACCTCTCCCGGATAACATGTGAGGTCTTGTCGAGAACCTCGGCAAGATTTCCCCCGCTCTCCTTCTGGATCATAATCGCGGTTGCGAAGATGCGGAGATCCTGAAGGGGAACGCGTTTGATCAGGTTGTCCATTGCGGCCTTCAGTTCCAGGCCGTAATTCTGCTCCTCGAAACAAGCCTTGAATTCGCAGCCCACCGGATCGGCGCATTCGCGAGCCACCGAACCCATTGCGGCGATAAGGCTGTGTCCGGCGCGCAAGGCGCTTACCATCAGATCCATGCCTTCCGGCAAACCCTGCTGAAACTTGTCAAGGCGCTTGCTGCGTTTATGAAGAACATAGGCAAATGGCGCGGAGCCCAGCAGCAATCCAACCGGCAAAGCTATCAGAATGGAATCGAAACGCAGGTAAGTCAAATAAGCCCCGAGCGCAAAGCTGAACACGCAACCGGACACCAGGGTTCCAGCGTTCCACTTGAGATCAGCCTGATAGAGCAGGGTATGGAGAAGCGGCGCCAGTTCGTATTCCTGCAGCTTTTGATTGAGCCAGGGAATGCTGCTGATCCTCTCGTTCTTGCGAAGACTGAGATCCTTGTCTCGCGTATCCGAGACACTTTCGGTGGCCAGTGCCGAGTCCAGCGCGGCGTAGACCTGTTTGGATTCGCTCGAGGCTCCGGAACTGAAGGCATAAATCAGCAGAGCAACAACCGAGAACACGCCCGCAAAAATCAAAATAACGACAAAGCTCATATCAGTTGCTCTCCTTTCCCTTAATTGACCTCGGTTTCGCGCTCGAACAAAGCCGGCGGCAGAACGATACCCGAAAGGCGAAGCCGTTCGAGGAATCGGGGACGAATATGGGTCGGCTGAAACACGCCGATAACCTTGCCGTCGGGCCCGATCCCTTTCTTGGTGAAAGTAAAAATCTCCTGCATGCTGATGACGTTCTCTTCCATGCCGGTAATCTCGGTGACGCTGGTTACTTTGCGCGTGCCATCGCTCAAGCGCGTGGCCTGAACAATAATGGTGATGGCCGCGGCAATCTGCTGGCGAACGGATTTCTCGGGAATACTCATGCCCATCGCCACCATCGATTCCAGCCTGGAGATGGCATCGCGGGGTGTATTGGAGTGAATGGTGGTCATCGAACCCTCATGGCCGGTATTCATGGCCTGAAGCATATCAAAGGCTTCCTCGCCGCGGATTTCGCCCATGATAATGCGGTCGGGGCGCATACGCAGGCAGTTGATTAAAAGTTGCCGCTGCTTGATAGCGCCCTGCCCTTCAATATTGGGCGGCCGGGTTTCAAGCCGCACGATGTTTTCCTGCGCCAGGCGAAGTTCCGCCGCGTCCTCGATGGTGACGAGGCGTTCATTGCGCGGAATATACTGCGACAGAATGTTCAGAAAGGTGGTTTTGCCGGTGCCGGTGCCGCCTGAGATGAGGATGCTGATGCGGGCTTTTACCGCCGAGCTAAGCACCTCCATCATTTCCGGGGAGACGCTCTTGAGTTGAACCAGTTGATTGGCTGCCAGGGGGCCTGTACCGAAGCGGCGAATGGACATGGACGGTCCGTCCAGCGCCAGGGGTGGAATGATGGCATTCACGCGAGAGCCGTCGGGCAATCGCGCATCGACCATCGGCGAGGACTCATCCACCCTGCGGCCCACGCGCGACACGATCCGGTCGATGATCTGCAGCAGGTGGCGATCGTCGCGAAACGTCGTAT
>CAWDQS010000048.1:0-14214 GCA_963804295.1 uncultured Acidobacteriaceae bacterium | reverse complement strand
TCCAGCCCTGAATGCCGAGGGCGCGCAACTGGCCAACGAACCGCTCCTGCTGATAACTCTTGTCGGCGCCCAAGGTGCACTCCACGGCGCGTTTTAACTTATCCACCATCACCAGCGCGGCCTCCTGCTCAGCCGTCTTGCTGGACTGCGTCACCATCGCTGCCACCACCAGCCCGTTGCGATTCTCCGTCAACACATGGCCCAGGTAGCTGGGCACCGCTGCCGCCGCGCCGCTCTTCTTGTACAAACGCGCCTCCGGATCGGGGCCGATTCATGCGTGTCGCGCAGCAGCTTGCGGCCCCGCGCGCCCGTGCCCCGTTGGGGCGGCTCCAGCTTCTCGTGGAAACTGCGACGGCTGGCCCAAGCCTGAATCAATGTGCCATCCACGGTGAAATGCTCCTCGCTTAATAGCTGATGCGCGCGCGCTTGCTCCACCACCGCCAGCAGCAACTGCTCGGCGACCTCGCCCTCAATCAGCCGCTCGCGGTTCTTGGTAAATACCGTCACGTCCCACACCGGGTCGTCGATGTTGAGTCCCACAAACCAGCGGAAGAGCAGGTTATAGTCCAACTGCTCCATCAACTGCCGCTCGCTGCGCACCGAGTAAAGCACCTGCAAAAGCTGTGCCCGCACAAGCTTCTCCGGCGCAATCGACGGCCGCCCGCGCCGCGCGTACAACTGTTGGAACTCGGAGTCCAACTCCCGCAATGCCGCATCGGCCATCTGTCGAATGGCGCGTAATGGATGATCCTTCGGCACTCGCTGTTCAAGGCCGATGTAGCTGAATACCGCTTCCTGTTGTTGGTCATCTCCACGCATGATTAATACATACCCTATCGACCTGTGGAAACCATCGTGCCGGACCTGGTTCCTCAGCATTTTTCCGCAAGCTGTGAAGTCGTGCCCTGACACTTCTTGCTCCACCGTTTACATTTTTCCGCAGGCTGTAAATCCGTGCCCTTTCAAAACATTTACTAAATCAGAGGTTTCTCAGTCTTCGTCCGGCTGGAAGGTGTTGGCCAGCACGCCGAGGCCGGGGATGCTGATCTCCACGTTATCTCCAGCCTTGAGCGGACCCACCCCGGCAGGCGTTCCGGTCAGGACAAGGTCGCCGGCTTCCAGAGTGAAAATAGTGGTGATGTAGGCCAGCAGTTTGGGAATCGGAAAAATAAAGTCTAGTGTCGAGCCATGCTGGCGCAGTTCGCCGTTGACGCGCGTTTCCAGCGTGAGTCCAGCCTCGAGGTCCAGTTCGTCGCTCACCACTGGGCCGATGGGGCAAAACGTGTCGAAGCCTTTGGCGCGGGTCCACTGGCCGTCCTTGTTTTGCAGGTCGCGGGCGGTCACGTCGTTGGCCAGCGTGTAGCCGCGCACAGCCGCGCGCCATTCTTCTTCTTTGAGATTGCGCGTGCGGCGGCCCATCACAACCGCCAGTTCGCCCTCATAGTCCACGCGATCCGAAACGGCGGGCATGCGCACGATGCCACCGGGTGAGTTCAGCGCCGACACCGGCTTGAAAAACAGCAACGGCTCGGTGGGCAGTTCGCTGCCCATCTCTTTGACGTGGTCGCGATAATTGCGCCCCACGCAGACAATCTTCGACGGCGTGACTGGCGCTCGTAGATCGGCGGCACTGAGCGGCATCGGCTCGAAGCCGAAGCTCAATGAAGTGGAGCGATGGTGTTCCAAGCGGAAGTTGCGGTCCTCTTCTGGAGCGGTGATGAGGCGCACAATCCACGGCTCGCCCTCGCGATCTTCCACGGCGCCGTAGTGGGTTAGATCCTCGAAGAAAAAGCGGCAATATTTCATGGGGAATCCTCCAGGCTCGGCAAAGGCCGTCAGGGGTTGGGCACGGACTCTTCAGTCTCCGTCGAGCGGGCGCTTTCATTTCCGCCCTGGTTGATGGAGCTGACGGCGTAGCGGTAGCTGTGGCCGGGCTGGATCTGCGCATCGTGAAAGGCCGGAGGAACCAGAGGGGCGGCGGGCGAGATGCGCTGCCAGACGGCGTCGCCCTCCCGGCGATAAACAAAGTAGCCTGCCAGATCGGCATCCGTGACTGGCTGCCAACTTAAATCAATTGCGTTCCCCGTTCCGTTATCGCCCGTGGTGGCGACGGCGGCGAGGCCGGTAGGGACGGCGGGCGGAAAGATGTCCCGTGCCTCGACGCGCACCGGGGCGGAAAGCTGGCCAGCCAGTTCCAGCGTTTTGCCCTCGACTGTGACCCGGGCCACGCGCTGGGCGCGGTACTCATAGACCTGGCCAAAGCGGATGCTGCTGTCCAGGGCGCGGCAGCCTCCCTTGCCTCCGTCCGGCGCGCAGGAGTCCACCAGGAGGTTTTGCTCCACCGGCTCCGGCTGGGGCGTCAGCAGTCCTTGTTGATCTTGTTTCGGTTTGGCCGGCTGTGGGTTCAGCAGCTTGCGATGCAGCCGGATGGTGGAGGAATCCTGTGCGGAGGCCCAGCGCAGCACCACGCCTGTTTTGCGCAGTTCGGCGCTCAGGTTGGCCACCGGCGCGGGCGCTTCGCCAGCCAGCACCACTGCGGGATTCGACAGCCCTGCCGAGCGGCCGTTGTGGTTTCTCAGTTCAACAAAATAGCTGAGCGGGCGCTGCGCACCGGCGGCCAACTCCGCGGGCAGCGTCTCGGTAAACGAGCCCTCCGCTCCGGGAGCTAACTCCAGTTCGCCGCCAGCCGCGGCGCAAGCGCTGACAGCCGCTTCCTTACGGCAGACAAATCCATCCACGTCACCCTTCAGCAGCAGCTTGTCCGTACTCTTTTTGGGCGTGGTCCATGTAAGCGTCACGTGGTTGCCCGTACGGCTGGCGGCCAGGTCCGCCACCGGGACCGGCAGCTTCAGCGAGGGCGGTTGCGGCGCGGCCGGGGTTCCGCAGCCGGCCATCATCAGTGCGGCGGCCAGCGCGGCGACAGCCAGCCCGGCTGCACACGTTTTCGATAACGCGGAGTTTTGCATTCTGCTGTTCGTACTCATCGCTATCCAGTCTACCTGAGCGGGGAGGAAGTGAGCGCGTTTTGGGCAAATGGCTGGACTGATTACCGTCAAGAGAGGCTGACACATAGGCGATAAAACAGAATCGGATCTATTTATAAAGTAGTTGCCAAGAGTAGTTACTGCCGCTCACGATGGAGAAACATTCTTTTTACTTCTTGATCATCAAAATAATTTGCTTGACACTCATATTCAGTTTATGGGAATTTTGGGGGTAGATAATATGCCCGTATGGTAACGGACAACAGGGTATCACTGCTTGTGTCTTTCCCCCTTCAAGTGAGCAAGCATCCTGTTTCAAAGACCAGGCCTTGTTACCAATCACAAGGATAGCGGGCGAATTACACCATCAAAATCGCCGCTCCGCGCCACCTCTTCAACTCCAGCGCCGCCGCGGCCTACAACAGTTATATGCCTTCACAGGCCTTAATCGGCGTGTACTCAAACGCCTTGCGGCGTTGCACGCTTTTCACCAGGGAGGAAGTCTATGTCTGCTCGCTCGTTGAACCTGCTTGGGGTTGTCTTGTTCGCATCCACTCTTCTTGCCGGTGCGTCCGAGGCTGCTCCCCCGGCTCCTGCCACGCAGTCAATTACTCTGAGTGATGCGGTTTACGCAAAGCCATACCGAGTGCAACTATCATTTCCGGCGTCGAATGCGAATCCTATATATCCACCATTTACTTTCTCGATTGTCAGCGGCAGCGGCGCGCTGCCATCCTGCCTGAAACTCGATCCGGAGACAAATATCCTCAGCGGAACACCGAGCAACGCCTGCCGGGGTACGTATTCCTTCATGGTGGTCGAGACGGACCTTCATGGGAACCAAACTCAGCAGCGTTATGTTGTCCATGTTACCGATGGAAAAACGACGGTCGCTCCAGAGCCGCCTCCGGCGGCAGCGCAACCACAACCGGCAGCCGCACAACCTTCGCTGCCAGCGGTACAGCCGCAACCGGCATCACCGCCTCCAACTCCTCCCGCAGCGCAGGCGGCTGTCGCTAAGCCTCCTGCGACTCCACCGGCTCCCACAACACCCACAAATAGCAATCCTGTGACAGATAAACCTGTGGAGAATAAACCCGGAGCGGGCGATAAAGGTGGAGCTCCCGCGGTTGTGAATCCTCAGGCGACTGCGAACAACGCCGCGCCTGCGCCTCCTGTTGATTGCACCAATGTTGCGATCAACCAGCAGATCGCCGCGCCTGCCTTCGATAAAACGACACTTGACGCTGGGAATAAGGTAGCTATTACGGGTACAATTCCCGCGCCGGCGGCGAGCTCATCAACGGCTGGCGCGAATACACCAGACGAGGTTCGTGTTTGCGTCAACGGAGCGCAATATGGGGATCCGGTCAAAGTAGATAGCAGTAAATTCACAGGCATCACGATCGCTACACTGAATAACGGCGATGCAATATTTGCGCAAGTGGTCAGAACATCCTCGACGTCGACCTCGGAGTCCTCGACACCAGCGCCGGAGTATGGTCAGCGCTCAAGCACAATTGTAGTTGGCGCTTGCAGTGCTGTAGGTTCCAGCGATGTCTTGGTCAAACCCCCGGCAGTGAACGCTCCACCCCCTGGAAGCCAGACCGTCAAAATAAACATTCCATTGTTGCCGAAGGATAGCCAGTTACGTGTCTGCATTGATGACAGGCAGCCCGTGATAGCGGATATTGATCACAGTGGCAATTATTCCGCCTCGCTGGATACCCCCATTAGAGCCGGGCAGCACGTGACAATTCAGGAATTCACCCCGGTCGCTTCTGGCTCTCCTGCTAAGTATGGTCTGCCAAGCGATCCGGGCAATGCCTCGGGTCACCTGTACAGCGGTTTCTTTGGGTCATTCATCGGGGGCGCGGAGCAATCGGGATACAGTTCGGACAACATCAACACCAATGCATTTGTCAGCGCGTTCTTCAGGAGTGGTTATTTTCATCCAGAAAAAGAACGGGCAATTGCTATCTGGGGAAGAATCCGCCTGCTCAGCGCTCCGCAGCAATCGGCTCCAAATATTATCTCAACTTTCACGAATGCGTCGGGGCAGATTACGCAGAGCAGCTTGAGTTCAGTGGGCGCGGTCACCGACTATTCGCTCGGCGGCGAATACAGATTATGGCAAGAGGATTCGCTTAACCAGACAACCTCTCGAATCAGCCTTATCGCAGGGATCGGTGAAACCACACCATTGAACACGGCAACGCCATCAATCTTCAATGCGCCTGCCGCCACTACCGCGGAATGCGCGAATTTTCTTCATGAGAATCTAACGCTTACTTCCGGCAGCAGCCTGTCCACGCCCGGATGCATTGAAAATACCGCCGCCGGCGCCGCGTATAAATACATTGCCTATACGCAGCAGAAGCGAACGGATTTCTTCTTCAAGTATGGCGCTGGTGTTCGACTTTCCCGAGTATTTCCGGCGAGAGGATCTGGAGGATCGCCGTATGCGGATTTGCTTGATATCACTCTTGGACAGGATCAGAGCATCACTGGAGGCAAGACTGCCGGCATGGTCTTCCGGTTGGACGGGCAATATGCCCTGCCATACGGAAGTCTCTCGTCAATCTATTTTTTCGGCTCCAGTTCGGTGAGACTTCGCGAGAATCAGAATCTAACAACCATCACGCTGGCGCCGGCAACCGGAGCTCCTACGCTTCCTGATCCAACGGTTCTTGTATTGCCAACGGCACAGCCCAATCGCGACTTCTATCGCATCGGGGTTGGCCTGAATCTAATCGATCTATTCAGCAGCGTATTCAAAGGACCTTCAACAACACAGACAACCAAGACTACAAACTAAGGAGATCAAGCCTCCCGCGTCAGGTTATGGCGCGGGAGGCACTTGATTATATTTCCAGTTAATAGAGCGGCATCTCTACAGCTTTCGCAGCCGCGCGCAGGCGTCGTCCAGCTCGTGGTCTTTTTTGGCGAAGCAGAAGCGCAGCAGGTTTTCTCCGTGTCCGGGGCGGAAAAAGGCTGAACCGGCTACGGCGGCTACTCCGGTTGCGGCCATCAGTCGGCGGGCTTTTTCGGCGGCGGTTTTGCCGGGGATATGCCCAGCGCCAGCCAGCACGTAGTACGCGCCGGAAGGGGCGTTCGCCGCAAAGCCCGCATCGCGCAGGGCACTCAAGATGCGGGCGCGCTTGGATTGGTGGTCGCTGGCTAACTGCGCGTAAAAGCTGGACGGAAGCTGCTCCAGGCCGGCGGCGGCGCCGTGCTGCAGGGCCGAGGGTGCGCAGATGTACGTCAGGTTGTGGAAGTAGCTCATCGCACCGATCCATTTGGCGCTGCCGCAGACGTAGCCGAGCCGCCATCCGGTAACAGAAAAAGTTTTGCTGAAGCCGGAGATGACAATGGTCCGCTCCTTCATTCCGGGCAGCGCGGCGGGAGCGATGTGTTGCGCGCCGTCGTAGACGTAGTATTCGTAGATTTCGTCGGTGATGAGGAAAAGGTCGTGCTCCTGGCAGAGGGCTGCAATCGCTTCCGTCTCGGCGCGGGAGAAGACTTTGCCGGTGGGGTTGGCGGGCGTGTTGAGCAGCAGGGCACGGGTGCGGGGAGTGATGGCGGCGCTGAGGGCGGCAGGATCAAGCACCCAATCCGGCTCGGCCAGAGGGACCAGGACCGGCACGAGGCGCATGGATTTAAGAATGGCAACATGGTAGCCGTAGAACGGCTCGAAGATCAGAACCTCGTCGCCGGGGTTGAGCAGAGCCATGGCGGCGGCGTGGAGGCCTCCGCTGGCGCCGGAGGAGACTAGCACTTCGCTCTCCGGGTCGTAGTCCAGGCCATAGTCGCGCTTCTGCTTGGCGGAGATCGCGTTACGCAGACGGCTGATGCCGTCCAGGCGGGTGTAGATATTGTAGCCGTCATGGATGGCCTGAATGGCCGCCTCCTGAACCGGCGCGGGGACCGGCGTGTCACAAATGCCCTGAGCCAGGTTGATGCCGCCGACGCGGTCGCACTCCAGCGTCATGGCGCGAATCTCCGACTGGATGGTGGCAGGAGCTAGCTGGCTGTGGGAGAGACGAGACTTGACGGCTGGATTGGGCATGGAATTTTTCCTTGTGCTTTTATCTTACAGAGGGGAGCAATTCAGTCGAAGCACGTGGTATGCGCGTAAAATTTATCTTGGATGCATGAACTTTCCCTTGTGACCAGCATTGTGGAGACGGTAACCGAGACGCTGGCAGCTTTGCCGGATTCGTCGAAGGGCGCGCGTGTGCTCGAAGTAAGGCTGCGCGTGGGCGCTTTAGCCTCGGTGATTCCCGAGTCGCTGGAGTTCTGCTGGGGCATTGTCAGCGAGGGAACGCCGCTAGAGGGCTCGCGGCTGGTAGTCAACGTGCTGCCGGTGGTGGTGCACTGCGCGTCGTGCGATAAGGACTCGGAACTCGATGGCGTGCAGAGCTTCCGCTGCCCACGTTGCGGCGAGCCGTCGAGCGATCTGCGGCAGGGGCGCGAACTGGAAATTGACTCGATTGAGATTGATGATGGCGAGGTGAAGCAATGACCTTACAGATTAAGGTGTCGCTATGACGACACGAATTGTGGAGCTGCGGCGGGGAATTCTGAAGAAGAACGACGAGCTGGCTGCTGAGCTGCGGGCCAGCTATGCGTCGGCCGGCGTGCTGGTGCTGAACCTGGTCTCCAGCCCTGGGACGGGCAAAACCGCTTTTCTGGAGCGGACGCTGCGCGAGGTGCTTGCGCACGGCTTTCGAGCCGCAGCGCTTGTGGGAGATTTAGAAACGGATAACGATGCCCGTCGCCTCGCAGCAAGCGGCGCACAGGTTCGCCAGATCAATACACACGGCATCTGCCACCTGGATGCGGAGATGATCCATAGGCACCTCGACGGCTGGGAGGGTGTGACGCTGGGCGGGTTGGACTATCTATTTATTGAGAATGTCGGCAATCTGGTTTGCCCATCGAGCTACGATCTGGGCGAGAAGATTCGTGTAGCCCTGCTCAGCGTCACAGAGGGCGAGGACAAGCCGCTGAAGTATCCCACGCTTTTTAACTCTGCCGACGCCGCCGTCATCACTAAAATGGACATCGCCGAGGCGTGCAGCTTTGACCGGGAATTGGCGCTTAAGAATATCAACGAGATCCGGCCAGGGATACGGATTTTTGAGACCTCCGCCAAAACCGGGGCGGGGATGGAGGAATGGCTGGCGTATTTGGCGGAGGCTCGGGGGGGGCGGGGATGCTGAGTTTGTGGTTCCCCAGTCCTTGGGAGGCAAAGACTGGGGAATCCAAGGGGGAGCCGCTATTACTTGCCGTTGCTGTGACCATAGTCACTCGACTCGAATCAAATCTGAGCAATATTGAACATCATCGTAAGAAAATTTGTTTTTGAGCTTTTCGGCCCCGCGGGGGATTTTACGTGATTTAAATCACCCCATTCGAACCCCTAACACGGCATAATAGAGGAACCATGTGTCTAGCGATTCCCGGAAAAGTCGAGGAAATCACCACTGAGGGCGATCTCCGCATAGGGCGGGTGAACTTTGGCGGCATTGTCAAGCGGGTCTGCCTGGACTATGTGCCGGAGGTCCAAGTGGGCGACTATACCATTGTCCACGTGGGCTTTGCGCTTTCCAAGATTGACGAGGAGACGGCGCTGCAGACACTCGATGACTTCCGCGCGATGGGTATGCTGGACGAGGAGCTGGCCAGTGAGGATGAGGCCTTTGCGCGGGCTGCTGTTGCGCCGTCGTCGCCCTGCCCGGATGGAAGCTGCGCCGTAGAAAAGAACTGAAGATTGAGTTTTGTGGTTTCCCACCCATTTCGTAAAGAACGCTAAATGGATGGGGTACGAAATTCTTCTGACCTATCTAGCACCGGAAACGCAGGTCCTTCGAATGCATTTGGCGCAAAGAACGCGCCAAACTTCGCTCATGATGACAGCAGTATCAGAGAGTTCAGCACACCCACACCAGGAGTAGCAGCGGCACATGAAGTACCTGACCGAGTTCCGCAACGGCGAGATCGCTCAGCGCATGGCGCGGGAGATTCACGCTGTCGCCACGCAGCCATGGAAGATCATGGAGGTCTGCGGCGGGCAGACGCACTCGATCATCAAAAATGGAATTGACCAGATGCTGCCCGCCGGGATCGAGATGATTCACGGGCCCGGCTGCCCGGTGTGCGTAACGCCTCTGGAACTGATCGACAAGGCGCTGGCGATTGCCGCCCAGCCGGGAGTGATCTTCTGTTCTTTTGGAGATATGTTGCGCGTGCCGGGGACTGAGGGCGATTTATTTCAGGTGAAGGGCGCGGGCGGCGATGTGCGCGTGGTCTATTCGCCGCTGGATGCCATCGAGCTGGCCGTCAATAATCCAGACAAGCAGGTAGTTTTTTTCGGCGTGGGCTTTGAAACGACGGCCCCGGCCAACGCCATGAGCGTGCATGTCGCCAAGCGGCGCGGGTTGAAGAATTTTTCGCTGCTCGTCTCTCATGTTTTAGTGCCGCCTGCGATTGAAGCTATCCTGAGCGCGCCGGACCGCAGGATTGAGGGATTTCTTCTCGCCGGCCACGTTTGCAGCGTGATGGGCTATTGGGAGTATCCGCCACTGGCTGATAAATACAAGGTCCCGATGGTGGTCACAGGCTTTGAGCCGCTCGATTTGCTGGATGGGATTCGCCGCTGCGTGATTCAGCTTGAGGCTGGCCGCCACGAGGTTGAAAACGCCTACGAGCGCATCGTCACCTTCGACGGCAACCGGGCCGCGCAGAAGCTGCTGGCCGAAGTTTTTCAGGTCACCGACCGGGCGTGGCGGGGGATTGGCGTGATTCCGAAAAGCGGCTGGCGGCTGAGCGAGGCTTATCAGGAGTTTGATGCTGAGGAGCGCTTTCAGATTGCGGGGATTCATACCGCCGAATCGCCTCTCTGCCGTTCGGGAGATGTACTGCGCGGTGCCATCAAGCCGGCTGAGTGCTCGGCCTTCGGCAAGCAGTGCACGCCGCGCCACCCGCTGGGCGCCACCATGGTCTCCAGCGAAGGCGCCTGCGCTGCTTATTACAACTATGGGCGGTTTTTGTCGGCGGAAGAGTTGGCCGGCGCTGGAAAGGGTAAGTTCTGAAAATTTCCAGATGTTTTACTCTGGGGCTAAAGCCCTGCTTCCTTTTTGCTGCATTTTCGGCACGACTGAAGTCGTGCCCTTTCAAGGCTGAACATTCTGGAGCAACAAATGCCTGAGTCTGAGAAAGAGAAAGACGCACCGGATTTTTCTGGCTGGAGCTGTCCGCTGCCGCTGGCCGATTATCCCACCATTGTGATGGGCCACGGCGGCGGAGGCAAGCTGGGCAACGAGCTGGTGGAGCACCTGTTTCTGCCCGCCTTCCGCAATCCGGAGTTGGAAAATCTGGGCGACGCGGCGGTGCTTGAACTTGGCGGCAGCAGGCTGGCGATGAGTACCGATTCGTATGTCGTACAGCCGTTGTTTTTTCCCGGCGGATCGATTGGCGAGTTGGCGGTCAACGGCACGGTGAACGATCTGGCCGTCTCCGGCGCCGAGCCGAAGTTTTTGAGCGCCAGCTTCATTCTGGAAGAAGGCTTTCCGCTGGCGCAGTTGGCGGCCATTGTGGAGGCGATGGCGAAGGCTGCGGCTGCGGCGGGTGTGAAGATTGTCACCGGCGACACCAAGGTTGTGGAGCGCGGGCACGGCGACGGCTGCTACATCAACACGGCGGGCATTGGCCTCGTGCGGCCGGGAATCACGGTCGGCCCTAATCGCGCCCAGCCGGACGATGCGATTCTCGTCTCCGGAACCATCGGCGACCACGGCATGGCGATCATGAGCGTGCGCGAGGGCCTGGAGTTCGAGAGCCAGATTCGCTCCGATTGCGCCGCGCTGAACGGGCTGATCGCCGAGGTGCTGGCTGCGGCGGGCGCTGCGGTTCACACCATGCGCGACCCAACGCGCGGCGGACTCGCCTCCACACTTAACGAGATTGCCGCGGCCTCCGGCGTCGGCGTGGAGATCGACGAGCCGAGTTTACCGGTACGCGCGGAGGTGCAATCTGCCTGCGAGCTGCTGGGCCTCGATCCGGTTTACGTGGCTAACGAAGGGAAAGTGGTATTCTTCGTCGCGCCTGAAGCCGCCGAGAATATTCTCAAAATTCTATGCGCGCATCCCTTGGGCAAGGACGCCGCCCGCATCGGCACGGTGACCGCCGAGCACAAACGTATGCTGGTCGCGCGCACGGCCATGGGCGCAAATCGTGTCATCCCCATCCAGATCGGCGAGCAGTTGCCGCGCATTTGCTGAAATATTTGAAATCCCTCGATCGGAATGTCGCCACACGCCCGGTGCTTCCGCGACCGGAAGTGTGTCCGATTGCTCAGCTTCATTCGTTGCGGAGTGAAAAACTCCAGATGCAGGAAAAAGGAGAAGTGAGATGGGATTGATTATTCTGGTTGTTGTTCTGGTACTGATTTTCGGAGGAGGCGGAGGATACTACGGCTACAACCGATGGGGCTATAGAGGAGGCGGAGGCATCGGACTCGGCACCATTCTGGTGATCTTGCTAATACTCTACCTGCTGGGGTTTTTCCGATAGAACGCGGCACATTGCCAGGCTCATGCTTTTTCAGGGTCTCGACAACGAGACCCTGTAGCGTTAGACGACCAAGGATAAGACAATCGGCAGGCGCGGGCCTATTGCTTGCTCAGTCAACCATCTCGAAGGCCCGCTGAATCCGCTCCGGCAACTTCGCCGGCTCGGCGGGAAGTTTGGAACTGAGTTCCAACACTATTGCCGGCGGCGCGGCGAGTGCGTTGAGGCCTGCGGCCGCGGCAGGCCAGTCGATGGCGCCGTCGCCCGGCCACAGATGCTCATCCTTGATGCCGTGGTTGTCGTGCGCGTGAACCTGAACGATGCGCGCGCCCAGAGTGGCGATGGCCGCAGGCACTCCGACCGTCATGTGAGCGTGGCCGAGGTCGAGGCAGACGCCAATTTGGTTCAGATGGCCGGTCTCCAAAATCTCGACCAGATGCTCGGGAGTTGTTGGCTCGCTGAGCAGATTCTCCACCAGCGGACGCACGCCCAGCGGACGCGCAAATGCGCCCAGGTGTTCCAGAGCCGTCAAGGCGCACTCGACGGCGCGCGGCGACCACTCATCGTCCCTATCACCCAGGTGAACGACCAGGTTGCGTAAGTGTATATGCTCGGCGGTTTCCAGAGCCCTCTTGATCTCGTCCATGGCCTCGATGCGGCGGTTTTTTTCTGTGTGCAGCAGGTTAAGCGCAGGCAAGCCGGAGCGGCCCATATCCCGGCCAGCGTAGATGGGCGCGTGCATTGACCATGCCGTGAGCGCGTTCGACCGGAACCAGGATGCCAGCTCGATTACCTGCTCGTGGCTGGTGTAGTCAAAGTGCTGGCGCGCGGCAAAGATCTCCACCGCATCGGCGCCCCACTGGACGGCCTGCTCCAGCAACCCTGCGTGCAGGCGCTGGTTCAGGAACAGGTGCGTCGATAGTACGCGCAGCTTGGACACAGAATCTCCCCCGCGCTGGAAACATGGAATCGGCCACCGGCGCTCCTATTATTGTTGCATTTTTTGCAACAACTTATGGGAGACCAAGTGTTGAAGAAGAAGAATCAGGGAGCTGTTGTAAGCTGAAGGGGGACGAAGGCGAAGTTGCGTCGATCCTTGAATTTGCATAGATTTTTCATAAAATCGAAAGCGATTTCGACTTATTGAATACTATTAGTTAAAAACTGAGCAAAAGTGAACAGACTTATGCGTTCATGCAGGCGAACTTGAGGTGTGTTCGAGTACGCACGCGCTTGAGCCATGGGTCAGAAGGGGGGGGGTGTTTCGGCTACTCTACGGAAAGGCCCCTGGACAAATCACAGAAGGGGACATACATATCGAATGGCAGGGCAGAATCAAGTACAGTTTGATCCTGAAGTTTTTCTAGCGCAAGCAGGACTAGGGCGTAGGATTGTGCGTTTGAATCCCAAGGAAGCATTCTTTTCTCAGGGCGATACGGCCGAGTGCGTCTTCTATCTCCAGAGCGGTCGCGCGAAACTGACGGTGATCTCCAAAGAGGGCAAAGAGGCGACCATCGCGCTGCTCACGGCGGGCAACTTTGTGGGTGAGGATTCGATGGCTGGAACGCCGGGGTTGCGCATGGCCACGGCAACCGCTATTTCACCGTGTTCCGCGCTCAAGATTGAGCGGGCGGAGATGATCCGCGCAATGCGCGAGGAGCATGCCTTCAGCGATATGTTTCTGAAGTTTCTGCTGGAGCGCAGCATGAGAACCCAGGCGGATCTGGTTGATCAGCTCTTCAACTCCAGCGAAAAGCGGTTGGCGCGGATTCTGCTGTTGATGGCGGATTTCGGGCAGCCCGGCGAACCGGAGTCCCTGATTCCTAAAATTAGCCAGGAGACGCTGGCGGAGATGATCGGAACCACGCGGTCGCGCGTCAGCTTCTTTATGAATCGCTTCCGGAAGCTGGGTTTTATCGATTACAACGGCGGCATAAAAGTACACAAATCACTCTTGAATGTGGTCCTCCACGACTGAACAGCCTTCCTTGCCTCATTTACCAACAGATGATTTCACACGGCCTCAAAAAGCAATTCCTGCGGCCCTCGATGAGAGCCGCAGGAATTGCGGCGAGAAACAAACAACAACTGACTGGGGACTAGCTTAATGTGGCTCAGCTAGCTCACCGGGAACATCCATCGCATAGATCGCGTGGACCCTGGCGAGGAGAGTTAGGATGTACCATTACGCGGCATGGCGGATCCTCCTGCCTTACAATTCCTGTACGTTCGCTTACTTATAAAAGTACAGAAATCCGCTTATTGTCGAGTGTAGGCACTTTCCCATGACATATCTGTGCAATAATGCACACTATTAAAAAATAGTTATTTCTGAAATGGCGACTCCTCATTTGCTGAAGCGTGCAATCCTGCCGTGCCGTGCTACCCTTCCGGGGTAGCAATTGCGGGAGGAACTTGTGCGTATTTCTGGCCGGCCTCGGATTTTGCTTCCATCTGTTTTTACGCTCAGGAGAGCAAGGACAATCCTATCGGCTACCAACCAAGAACCACTTATGGCCGACAGTTCCTTAATTAAGGCGACGCCTGGCACTTTCGCCGTAACTCACTTTCCCTGGGAAGTTGATTTGGATATTTCGGCGAGCCGCTGGTTGATCCAGTCAGCAATACCACCAAAGCGTGGCCAGTAAAGAACATT
>CAWDQS010000047.1:0-30054 GCA_963804295.1 uncultured Acidobacteriaceae bacterium | reverse complement strand
CTTGCATAACCGGCTTGGCCGTGTCCTGCGCCGCCGGTATCTTGTCTTGAGCCGGGCTAGAAATCGCCGCTGCAAAAAATGCCGTAAACAGAAGGCTTCCCGTTTTCATGGTGCGACTCCATTCTTGCAGCACACGGATTGATTATCCGTTTCGATCTGCTTGAGTTTGTAGAGTAGGGCCTTGTAGCTGATCCCTAAATCGACCGCGGCGCGTTTTCGGTTGCCGCCGGTTGAAACCAGAACCTCGGTGATCAACTGTCTTTCTACCTGGATCGATGAGGCTCGCGTGGCCTGCTTCAGCAACTGAGGTCTGCGGTTCTCATTCGGCCTTCCCCAGGGCGCTGCTGCTTTGATGGCCGCCAGGGATATTGCCTGGTCCCCGATGGCCACAATCGTCTTGATTGCGGTCTGAAGTTCCGCCAGATTGCCGGGCCAGCTGTGTTCCATAAGATGTCCGATTATCTCCTTGCAGAGGACCGGCTTGGGGCGGTCAAACTGTTTGGAGTACTGCGTCATAAGCATATCGGCGATGGAGAGAATCTCGGCTTTCCTGCAGCGTAGAGGGGGAATCCGAAGAGTAACTGACGAGATATGGTAGTAAAAATCCTCTCTCATGCGCCATGACTTGACCTCTTCCGTAAGGTCACGGCTTGAGCCAAACAGCAGCCGGCAGCCTTGCGCCTCATCGGAACGAAAATATGTGTTGACGATCAGCTCCTGTAGCGGAAGGCTAAGTTCTGCAATTTCAATTAGATAAATTGTCCCCTCGGTGGACAGGGCAGATCGCAGCGACATGGCGGTGGCATCCAAGCAGCGGATCTCCTGGAACGCGCTGCGGGACAGATTAGATCGTGCGTGGATTTGCGCGGCAATGGAGCGCTTCCCGGTGCCGTGCTCGCCCAGTATCAGGAGAGGGCAATCGCTTTCGGCTATCCGCTCAATCGCGCGTTGGAGCCGCGCCTCCGTAGGAGGGGATGGTTTCGCTTGCCGCTTCCCATTGTGAATCATTGCAATTGTCGCCATAAGGGGACCAACATTCAATTCATCTTTAAAATACAGGTTCCAGACCCGCGGGGAGGGGGGAGCAAAATAAGGAATAGGTCTCCCATGCGGTCTATCGACTATCGGGCGCGATTCCTCAGGGGATGCCTAAAGATAAGGCAGATTTGTTCCCTACCACTGAGAAACAGTGTACCATTAATTGTTCTGGAAAGTGGAAATCAATTTCCAGCGGGGCCGGAAGGAAGGTTCACTATCAATGGAGATTACTTTGGAATAATTACCTTATTTTTATACTGTTTCTCTTCCGGTTCCAGAATAGCTAGTATAGAGTAGAACGGGTCAATAAGCTCAAGGAAAGGGATAATGGCTCAAAGCGCACTGACACAAACCACACCACCCGGGAACTGGAGAGTTCACTACGCCCGTTTTGCATGGGGGTTGGTGGTGATCTGCCTCCTGACCGCGGTGGTTTACTACCAAGTGCTAGTGAAACTGGTTACCGATTGGTGGCAAATTCCCGATTTTTCACACGGCTTTTTGGTGCCCCTGTTCTCGGTCTATCTGGTGTGGGAAAAGAGAGAGACCCTGCGAAGCACAATCATTGCTCCGTGCTGGGGTGGAATTGCAGTGATTGTCATGGGTCTGTTCATTCTGCTTCTGGGGGTATACGGTTCCGAACTCTTTCTGTCGCGGGTTTCGCTGGTCATTGTGCTGGCAGGACTGGTGCTTTGCTTTGGTGGACGGCAGTTCTTGAAGGAACTTAGCTTTGCCCTGCTGGTTCTATTGCTGGCCATTCCGATTCCAGCTATTATTTTCAATGAGATAACCTTCCCTCTCCAGATCCTGGCCTCAAAACTGGCCAGTGCCCTGCTTCCTTTATTTGGTGTGCCGGTTCTGCGTGAGGGAAATGTTATCGAGCTTCCCGCGATGAAGCTGGAGGTGGCTGAGGCGTGCAGCGGCATTCGCTCTCTGATGAGCCTGTTTACCCTCGCTGTTTTTTATGGTTACTTCCTGGAGAAGACCTTCTGGCGGCGCATGGCGCTGGTGCTGGTTAGTATTCCCATCGCGATTGCGGCCAATGCGGTGCGCATCCTCGGTACTGGGTTGTGCGTACAGTACTGGGATCCGGATAAGGCTCTGGGCTTTTTTCATGAGTTTTCCGGCTGGGTCATCTTTTTGGTGTCGCTTGTGTGCCTATATGCCGTCCATCGTTTGATGAGTCTATTCCCGGCCCAAAGGCGGCATATATGAAGAACCTTCGTTTCTGGACTGTTGTCCTGCTGCTGGCCGCAACTGCGCTGGTACTGTATTCGCGCCCCGCTGCCGATCAAAATCCCCCGCGTGAGCTCTTGTCGATGTTGCCGGCCAACATTGCAGGATGGGATGGAATCGACCAGCAGATTGACCCGGAGACGCTTGATGTCCTGGGAGCAGGAGATGTTTTGGCGCGTGCCTATACTCAGAAAGGGAAGCCGGAGCATATCGGTCTATTTATCGGCTATTTCCCTTCTCAGAGAACTGGCCAGACCATTCATTCTCCAAAAAATTGCCTGCCGGGGGCCGGTTGGGTCTTCGAGTCTTCGTCAACCATCAATTTGGTCGATGGAAACGGTATACCGCATCAAGTCGGCGAGTATGTTATCACCAACAGCACAACAAAACAGTTCGTCGTCTACTGGTACCAGGCACATGGCCGCAGCGTGGCTAGTGAGTATAAGGCGAAGATTTACATGGTTCTTGATGCAATTCGGATGAATCGCACGGATGGGTCGCTGGTTCGGGTCATCACGCCAATCTCGTCCGGCGAAAACATTTCAGACGCAAAAATGCGCGCCGAAATGTTTACCCGGCAACTTACTCCCTTGCTGCCGCGATTTATCCCCAACTAAGCGCATTGATGAAGCAGAGATTGACATCACTTTTCGCCCAATGGATTCAAGTTGAAGCCGTTCGGCGGACAGAATGAAAGGATGAAAAAAGTGGAAAGCAGAGTCAAAGTAATACAATACGGCTGCGGTGGCGGGCGAATCCCGCGGATTCGGTGCGCGGCTCCTGGTATAGTTGCGCTCTTTCTATCGCTCACTCTATTGTCCGGATGCTTCCGCGATCCAAACGTGCGCAAACATAAGTATCTGGAGAGCGGACAGAAGTATAGCGCCCAAGGCAAGGACAGGGAAGCCGCCATTCAGTATTCCAACGCCTTGAAGATCGACAAGAACTTCGCCGAGGCGCACTATGCCTTGGCGCAGTCTTATATGCATATGGGCGCCTTGAGCGCTGCTTACGGCGAACTCCAGAGGACCGTCAACCTTCAGCCGGCGAACTACAAGGCGAGGATCGACCTGGGAAACATGCTCCTTGCCGGACGCAGGACCGACGACGCTCAGGCACAGGCTGATGCGGTCATTGCAGCGCAGCCCGATAACGCCGATGCCCACGCTTTGCTTGCCCGCATTGCCGCCCGCCGAGGGCAGAAGGATCTGGCTTTTACAGAGATCCGCCGTGCGCTGGAACTCGCCCCAAGCGAAGCTATACTTCATGAAACCCTCGCCTTGCTCGAAGTGGGCGATGTAACACAGGGCGCTTCCATCGAAGACGAATTGAAGAAGGCGGTCGCGCTCGACCCGAAGTCTGTAAATGCCAAACTCTTGCTCGCCGCATTCTATGCTAAGAACAGCCGCTGGCCGGAGGCTGAGCAAACATGTCAGGATGCCATAGCCACAGATCCAAAAAACTTGACTGCCCGGGAAAGCCTCGCGCAGATCTACCTCAAACAGGGAAATCAATCGAAAGCCGAAGATGTGCTCCGCCAGGCCTCGAACGACCTGCCCGACAGCCCGCAGGGTGTCAGAATGCTGGCAGACTACTACGTCGGCTCTGGACAGATTGACAAGGCTAGAGCGGAATTCGCCAGCCTTGCGAAAAAGTACCCCAAGAACCTGTCTGTGCAGGAGGGTTACGTACGTGTTCTTATTCAGGTCAAAGACTTTGCGACCGCTCAAACCGTCGTAAATGAGTTGATGAAGAAGAACGGCAAGGACCCCCAGGTTGCTGTGCTGAATGGAATTGTCCTGCTCAACAATGGCAAGCAGGCGGACGCAGTCAACGCCCTCCAGGGTGCAGTCAATAATGCCCCCAAAGACGCCTTTATTCAGTACTGGCTGGGCAGGGCGGCGCAGGCCAAAGGCGATAGCGGTTTGGCCGAGAGCAGCTTCCGTCAGGCGGCTCAACTGAATCCACGTCTTTTGGAGGCACAGGAGGAGCTTGCGCGTATTGCAACTCAGCGCGGCGACATGAGCTTGTTGACAGATGTCGCGGAGAAAACAATTGCCGTCGCCCCTGGTTTCCCCGGCGGCTATATGTGGCGAGCGATTGCGGAAATATCCCATAACGCCCCTGACAAGGCCGAGGACGACTTGAAGACTGCCATCAAGGATGCCCCGCAAAGCGCGCAGGCTTATCTCATGCTCGGCGATCTTCGCTTCTCTCAAAAACGCTATGAGGAAAGCGTATCTATGTTTGAGCATGCGCTAGAGAACGACCCCAATTCGACTAGCGCCTTGCATGGGCTGGTCAGCTGTGACTTTATTAAAAAGCAGCCTGCACAGGCTCTGGCGCGCATTAACGCGCAAATCGCAAAGAGTCCGAAGAACAGCGGCTTCTACGACATGCTGGCTCAGATTCAGGCTGGGAACAAAAACTTTGACCAGGCTGCCGCCTCGGCTCAGAAGGCTATGGATTTGAATCCCGACGACGGCGAGGCAGTTGCCATCTACGCGCAGCTTCAGGGGCAGCGCGGCCAGGCTGCAAACGCCATCGGCGCCTGGGCGAAATGGTCGCAGGCTCATCCCAACAATGCCGGCGCCCTTGCCATTCTTGGCTCCCTGGAGGAGGCGCGTGGTAATGGAAGCAAAGCCGAGGACTACTACAAAAAAGCACTTGCCATCCAGCCCACGCAGCCAATAGCCGCCAACAATCTTGCATACAGAATGTTGATGAATGGCGGCAACGTCGATGTGGCTTTATCACTGGCGCAAACGGCGCGCCGTGGTATGCCGAATTCACCCAGCTCTGCGGATACCTTGGCATGGGCCTACTATTCCAAGGGAACCTACGGATTCGCACGTGACCTTTTGGAAGAAGCCATCAAGGCTGCTCCAAACAGCGCCGTTACCCAATATCACCTGGGAATGGTGTACGCCAAACTTGGAGATAAAAGCAACGCGGCGATTCATCTGAAGAAGACTATCTCACTGGCGCCGGATACGCAGGCGGCTAAGGACGCGAAGACTGCTCTACAAGGACTGAGTTAAGCTGCGTACTCATATCGACGGCTGCCGGCAGCGCGCTGCCGGCAGCCGTCTGTGGGCAATGAGTCAAATCACAACGATGGCGCACAATAGCTCCTTGGGTGCTAATGACCAACACAAAAACAATCGCGAAGAACTCCGGCTGGTATGGCATTGACCAAATCGTCGCTGCGGTGATCGCGATCATTACATCAATCGCCATTAACCGCTATCTCGGACCGTCAAAGAACGCCTATATCATTTATGTCTCGTATATCGCCGGACTGGTCAGCAGTCTGGGCGGATTCGGCATTCCAGCAACCACGCGAAAGTACATGTCCGAGTTTCTCGGCATGGGCGACCGTGGCACCGCGCGGTACATCTTTCTGCAAACCTTGTATCTGCAGACCGGACTGGCCACTCTGGCCACCTGCGGGTTGCTCTACTGGGTGTTTGGCCACGCCAATTCCGATTACAAATTGGCAGCGGCCCTGCTGGTGCTCAGTATGTGGCCTTCCATGATCAACGCCATCCCGGCGATGGCCAATAACTCCTCGGAAGATCTATCGACCAATCTGCCAGGCTCCCTCGCCGGCGCCTTGACCTACTTGATCTTCATTATGGCAACTGTCGTGCTTCATTGGGGCGTAGTCGGCGTCGGCGCATCACAACTCGCCCAGCGAACCGTTGATTTTCTTGTGCGATTCTTTCCAACGCTGAAGCGCGTGCTCGCCTGGGAGATCACTCATGTTCATCCGCCGGGATTGCGCAACCGCATGATGGCTTTCGCGTGGCCGAGCGTTATTACTATGGCCGTAACGATGATCGTATGGGGTAGGTCGGAGATCATTCTGCTCGAGAATCTCTGCGCGGATAATCGCCAAGTGTCTTTCTATTCGCTGGCATTTACCATGGCTGACATGTTGCTGATGCCCGCAGCCATCTTCGGAGGGGCCGCCGGCGTCACGATTTTCGTTCAATACGGACGCGACAAGTCCAGGCTTCCCTCCATAACAGCCTCCACTCTCCGCTATCTTGCTTTAATCTCGATTCCGCTGCATTTCATAGCGGCATCGCTTGCGGTTTCGGCGTTGCTGCTTCTCTACGGCAGCCAATTCCAGGATGCCGCCATGGTTGTGATGCTGGCTCCGCTGCTTTGCATTTTCAAGGCTTTCATCTCGCCCGCACAGACCCTCCTGCAGTGTTGCGAGCGCCAGAGTTTCGTCATCGCGGCTACGATACTGGCAGGTGTTGTCGATTGGGGAGTGGCTTGGTGGCTTATTCCGGCACACGGCGCAGTCGGCGCATGCATCGGCAATGGGGCAGCGCAAGCAACGGCCGTACTTATCATGTGGGCTGTGGCTATCCACCTCTTCAAAGTGAAACTCCCCTGGTTGCAGGTGGCTAAGATCGTTTTTGTCAGCGCGCTGGCCTCGTTGACCGCGCATTTCATTGCCGTGCAGTTTTCGCGTCAACCGATACTGGCCATTCTGTACGGCGGATGCGCTTCCCTCATTGTTCTCTTTGCGCTCTTCTACTGGATGCGCGTGCTGGAGCCGGAAGACCACGACCGGCTTCATGTCCTGGCCGCAATGCTGCCGCAGCCAATCGCTCATCCCGCGGAAAAGTACCTTTTTCTGCTGATCCGGCCGCAATGAATGTATGCTGCCGCGGCTATTTATTTAGAGCAATCATCTCAACTCTGTATCGGATCACCACTGACCATCGTGATACAACATTTTAGGACACTTATTCCAGTTTAATTACGCAATAGCATTGATCAAGATTGGAGAGCATAAATGGCGACGGGAAACTCTGACATTAGAATCAGCGTGATTATTCCCGCTTACAATGCAGAGCATTTTCTGCCGCGCTGCCTTAAATCGGTCTTTGCGCAAACGCTGAAGCCGGTGGAGGTCATCGTCGTCGATGACGGTTCATCCGACCAAACGGCGACAATTGCGGCGTCGCTGGGGGCAACTGTATTTATCCAGACAAACAGCGGAGTAGCGGCCGCCAGAAATTATGGGATCCAGAATGCGTCAGGCGACTGGATAGCCCTGCTGGACGCGGATGATTTATGGGCGCCGGAAAAGCTGGAGCGCCAAGCTGCATGCATTCGCCCCGAGACCATCCTCGTATACACCGGCGTCAGAATCTTCGACGATCACGGAATTCACAGCGAACAACTCGCAGTCGACCCGACTGCGGCAAGAAAGATGCTGCGGCTGTGCAATCCGATTCTGACATCCTCTGCTATTTTGAAGCGAGAGGCGTTCGTTAAGATCGGAGGATTCCGCAAAGGCCTTGACACTTGCGAGGACTGGGAGTTGTGGTTCCGTATGCAGTCGCAGGGGCAGTTTGAAGCGGTGCCTGATCCTCTGACCGACTACTATGTTTATCCCAATAGCCTCAGCACAAATCCAGAAAATATGCTCCATACTGCCAATTTCATCATCGATGCGACACTCACAGCAGATCTGCGTGGCCTCAAGCGCTGGGCCTGGAAGCGTCGAATCAGCGCATGGCAGTTGTGCAGCGCTGGTTTGATTGCGCGGGATAATAGACTCAAAGGTGAACTTAGCTACATGTTTAAGTCGCTATGTATGTGGCCGTCTCCCTTTTGGCAACCTTGGCGCTTTGCCACGTTTATGGTGAGCGTCATCAATCGATTTCGCTGCTATGAGGAGAAATGATGTTATCTTCATTGACTACGAATATCTACTTGAACTTGCCGAGGCCATTTCGCTGAAGAATTTCCGCCTTCAAGAAGAGATGTGTGAGATTGAAGTAAAGAATGCAACTGATGCCAGTCCGTGTTGCGGACTGCTTTTTGTGTGGCGCCAGGCAAGTTCACGATGAAATGATTCCAGCCCTTGCGCGGCGAATAAACTCCCGTACCTTGGCAGCGTCCTTGCGTCCCGGCGAGGCTTCCACGCCGGAGGCCGCATCCACACCCCAAGGACGCAGCGCGGCAATGGCTTCGGCCACGTTGGCTGAGTTCAGCCCGCCCGCGGCTACCAGGCGCATCCGCGACTCCGTATTTTCAAAGATCGTTTTGCGCGCCTCAACCCAGTCATAGGTTACGCCGGTGCCTCCAGCGGCTACAGTCGTCCTCGAGTCCACAAGCACCGCGTCCACATGCGGGTTCCGGGTATGCTCGTCCATCTGAGCTACGCATAGTCCGGCGATTTCCATATCGAAGTGGATCACGCGCAAGATGCGCACCTCCGCCCCAAATCGCTCGCGCAGTCTTGCCGGCATCTCCAGGTCCGCATCGAAATGCAATTGCACGCCGGTCAGCCCGCAGGCTTGAACCGTGGAGACAATCTCTTCCAGTGCTGCATCAACGAACACGCCAATCTTCTCCACCGTTGCCGGCAGGTGCGGCGTGATTGCAGCCACTTCGGCTGCCGTCACCCGGCGCGGGCTGGGCGCAAAGACAAAGCCCACCGCGTCAGCTCCGGCCACAGCAGCCAGCTGCGCGTCTTCCAGCGATGTGTTGCCGCAGATTTTGATCCAGATGCTCATCAGGCTGTACCTTTCCCGATGACTCCGGCCAGCAGCGCATTGAGCGCCGCGCCAGGGTCGGGCTGGCGCATCAGGCTCTCGCCGATCAGAAATGCGTCGAAGCCCGCAGAGAGTAGCCGGGCCATGTCTTCCGGAGTCGCTATGCCGCTCTCGGCCACGCGCACCACACCGGGCGGAATCCGCTGCACCAGTTCGAGCGAGGTTTCCAAGCGGACTTCAAATGTTCTCAGGTCGCGGTTATTCACGCCGATTGCATCCGCACCGCTTTCACTTAGCGCGTTTAATACGCGGTCCAGCTCCTCCGCTGTATGTACTTCAACCAGCACGTCGAGAGCAAGCGTGTGCGCCGCCTGGGAAAAGCGCTGAAGCTCGCCGTCGCTGAGCGCGGCCGCAATCAACAGGATTGCGTCCCCGTGGTGCGCGCGCGCCTCAACAATCTGGTACTCATCTACCGTGAAGTCCTTGCGCAGGCAAGGCAACGGGACCGCAGCCGAAGCCAGCTCCAGATTGTGCAGGCTGCCTTGAAAAAACGGTTCGTCGGTCAACACCGAAAGCGCCGCCGCTCCACCCGCATAGTAGCGCCCAGCCAGCCATGCTACGTCGAATTCGGCGCGAATCAACCCCTTCGAGGGCGATGCTTTCTTGATCTCGGCAATCACCGCTGGGCCGCTGGCAGCCTTCTGGCGCAGAGCCGCCGCCCATCCGCGTGGCTGGTGAGTAGCGGCCAGCCGCTCTAGCTCCGCTATGGGAACGCGCTCATTAGCTATGGTCACCGTGGCTCGCGTCTTCGCCAGAATTTTTTCCAGGTGAGTCGACATAGTCTAGATTGAGTATACGAAAATGGCAGCGGAGAAAGCGGCCCCTGAGCGTCAGGAGCTAAACGGCCTTGTCTACGGTATTTCCAGGATAGCTGTAACCGGATCGACAACGATATTAACCAGAAAATGTGTTTAATTTCATAGCTTTACGGCGTAAATAGGGGAAGAAAAAAGGAACTATAACACCGGGGGGGTAGGGGGTGGGGGTGCCTTCCTGTGGAACGGAACGGGTCAGAAGCAAAGTTTGCTCGTACCCGCTCGACATCGTTTGGCGCTTTGCCATAGTTCGACCTCTTTTCCCGCTCAGACTACCAATTCAGATTGTGCGCCGAGGGAGGGTAATTATCTGCAAACGGGGGTGCGAATTCCGTTGCGGATGGGATCAAGTCATTGTCGGCTAGGGCTTCCAATACGGCAATTGCGGAACTGCCCTAATCCTGCGTTTTGAGGGAAAACACTAATGTGGTGAGTAAGAAGTTCATTGAAGAACAACAGCAGATCCTTCGATTCACCACCCCCAACCTCCACCCCACGAACGAAGACCTGTTCGTGGGGACCCCGGAAAGGCTGAAGAGTACGCCTTGGGCCCCGTTCGCTCAGGATGACAGCAACTTTTGAGCTGAGTAATTCTGATTCAGGACACTAGCGATGCAATGGAGCTAACTTCCAACCGCCATCCTCACCGCCTCTTCCGCATTCGCTGCCACTTGCACCAGTTCGCGGTTTTTCGCCTTCACGAAGCCCGCCGCCACCGCCGTGTCGAGAAAAGCCAGCAGCCCATCCCAGTACCCGGCGGTATTGATGAGGATGCAGGGTTTGGTGTGTATGCCAAGTTGCGCCCAGGTCACCACCTCGACCATCTCGTCCATGGTGCCATAGCCGCCCGGCAACACCAGAAACGCATCGGCCAGCTCCACCTGACGCGCCTTGCGCTGATGCATGGTTTCCACCAGTTCCAACTTGGTCAAGCTGGGGTGCGCAATTTCCTTTTGCATCAGCACTGCGGGCAACACGCCAATCACCTTCGCGCCAGCGGCCAGCGCCGCATCAGCTATCGCACCCATGAGCCCGGCGCTTGCCCCGCCATAGACCATCCCCAGCCCGGCTGCGGCAATCGCCGCGCCCAGCGCACGAGCCTCCGCAATAAATGCGGGATTGCTTCCGTTTGCCGATCCGCAGAAAACCGCCACGCGGCGAAGAGGTTGTTTGGAGAATGTCATGGCCACTTCCTAATAAACGACGTAAATTTGATTCGAGACTTCCCACCCTTTCGCCCGCCCACCCCAGCGACGAAGACCAGTCGACTGGGACCCCGGTAACGCGAAAGGATTGGGCACGGAGCATTCGTGTAACAAACGGCCCCGTTCCGTACAGCCTTAACACTCAGGATAACCGCTTGGCGCCAAAACTATTCACGCCTGTTCGCTGAGGTGTCTGGATACTCACCGTAGCAGCAACAGCAAGCCAACCAGGCACAATACCAAACCTGATCCAGTCCGAAGCGTAAAGCTTTCATGATAGAAAAACGTTCCAACAACCAGCAGTACGATCGCAATCACGTTATTGCAGACAAAGGATGTGATGTTGAGCTTGAGCCCAGCGCGGTAGCCGATCAAGTAGCCTGATTCGATCGTCACCAAAGCCAAAGCTAAAGTGATCGAGGTCCAGTTCACGCGGTGTAATTGCGCGGCGGAAAATCCCTCGTGGGTGGCTAACAGTCCGAGGCAGGCGAGCGCCGCCAGCCCGAATGAGATGCTCAGCCCCAGATAAGGATTGAGTGCCGGCGGTGTAGCCTTCTGGCACACGTGATACAGGACGCCGCCACCGATGATTAGGATCAGTGGAAGAATTTCCATGCTGTTTATTTGCATTGCGGCCTTTCGTTCCGGGTGACGGTCTCTTCACGCTGCATAAGGTAGTCCTTCTGGCAATCAGCGCCAACATAGAAATCCTGACTTCCGCGGATACGGAAGCCCCATCTCTGGTAGAACGAAATGGCGCGCTGGTTACCGGAGAAGACGCTCAGCCAAAGCGCCCCTTCGCATCCATCCGCGGCGGCAGAGATCACTTCTCTCATGAGAGCGTTGGCGACACCTCGCCCATGGTATGCGGCGTCGATGTAGAACTTCCGCAACTCGCACCGAGCGGACAATCGTCCTTGCGGATGCGATGCGCCCCGCGCGATCAGAGCGTAACCGGCCAGTTCGTCCGCTATCGTCACGGTCAAAATCACCATGCGATCATCTTCAAGCAGGACGCGAAATCGCTCGGGCGTAAGTTGTTGGTTGATGTATTCGGCCAAATCCTCCGGCGTGGTGTTCGCCGGGCAGCCCAGCGGAAAAACCGAAGCCGACAATCGTGAAAGGGCTTCCGCATCGCACGGGTTTGCGCGGCGAATGCATGTGTTGGGTTCAGGCATTCAGACCTCAGTGAGATTGAGCGATGGATTCAGCAGTCTTACCGCCTGGCCTTCGTTCTTGTCGAAAGAGGGCAGGGCAATTTCTGTTGCTCCAGGCGCCGCTAACTCCCTCAGTTTACGACATATTCACGCGAGCGCCAGCAGCCAGTGATATTCGCTGGGTGTCTTCCCGGTCACGAAATGCGAGCGACTGTCTATTCGTGTCAAGTGTTTTTGGGAGGGCTGATGGTTTTTGTGATGAGTTTTTAAGGCATGGCGATCTTTCCACCCGATGTCGATTGGCTTGGGGATCTGGTTTGAACGCCCGCTCCCCGTGCTCATCGATTCGGATGAGTCGCATCCGGTTATTCCTTGGCGGGTTGGTCTCCACCAGAGCCCGTCTCCGCTTCACCGGATGGTGCCAGTATGGCTCATGCACACTCGATCTGCACAGCAACAGTGCCGTACTCAAGGGCGGCCATCGCTTGCCGGACCTGGCGCGCCTTAGCATTGAGCCGCACCAGGAGTTTGTGGGCCAAGGCGATACGCACAACCTTGGGTGGTTTACCGGCCGCGCGCAGTCGCTCGCGGAAGGCGATGAAGTCGGGCTCGTAGCGACCCACCACGCTGGCCACGATGAACAGGATACGGTCATTCGACCGGAGGGACCACGGGAGCCGCTCGCCCGCGGGGGAGTTGAGAGATCTACTTCCCCCACCACAGCAGTTTCACTCAAAATGCTGCTGATGTAGAGATACAAGGGAGCGGGGCAGCCGTGAAATTGATGAAAAACATCCCTCAGGGGCTAAAGCCCGGCATTTGTTTTGTTGCATTTGCAGCACGACTGAAATCGTGCCCTGACACTTCTTGCAGCCCAGATTGAATTAAACCGCAGCCTGCTAGGGCTATTCGGAGACAACTCGACACCTACACCCACGTTTCCGCGAGTAGCGAGCGCGTCTCTGCTATGCTGATTGTTTGCCCGTATCAGGAGGGATCATGCCGGAGCACAGGGGACGGAAGCACCATCAGGACCGTGTGGCGGAGACGCTGCGCGAGGAGATCGGCGTGCTGATCGAGGGAGAACTGGTGGATCCGCGCATCAATCTTTGCTATGTCACCGAGGTGGCGTTGAATCCAGGGGGCAAATCGGCGCGGGTGTATGTGGCCGTGGACAGCGCCGTCCAGGACATTGCCAAAGCCGAAGAGGAGACGGTGGCCGGCCTGGAGGCGGCAAAAGGCTATATACGCTATGAGTTGAAGGAGCGGATGGGAGTGCGTCATGTGCCGGAACTCAGCTTCCTGGCCGACCGCTCGGGGCGCTTCCAGGCGCGCATCGAAGAGTTGATGGACAGGCAGCGCAAGCGGCAGAAGGCGGTCGCGCCGCTACCGCCCGCCGGACAGAGTGCCGCGGCGGACGATCAAGGCCTGATTGAGTAGCCCCGCTTGGAGCATTCCAACCCTAATTCAGCTTTTCATCCGATGAGCGCCGGCATCTTATTGAGATACCGCCGGCAGGCCCGAATCTGTTAGCCTTGTCCCTGTCGAAACACTGCACTATTTCCATGCTTCAAGGAAATTTGGACCCTAGCCGGGACTGGCCAGCTCCACCCGACCGTCCTGACCAAAGCCGGCATCGCCTGTATTCGTGAGGCAAGCAAAGCCCCATTGGAGAAACACTGATAGTGAAAACTAATCAGGAACCATCCGCACCGGATTCGCCCCCAGTTTGGCGCATACGGTTGCCCAATTGGGCCACTGTCCGGGAGGCGTCCGTCTTTCTCGGTTTTGTCCTATTTTTTCTTCTCTATGGGCAGACCCCCCTGGTGGGCGGCGACAACCTGGGCCTGGTGGGGGCCGATGAACCTCGCTATGCACAGATCGCGCACGAGATGCTCGACCGGTTCGACGCGGTTCCGGCTTTAGACAAACTGAGCGACTGTATCTCCTGGAAGGGCAAACTGAGCAATATTGTCACCTGGAGCGGATGCCATCGGTATCTGGACAGCCTTGGGCCAGCGCTGAAGAGCAAGCTGAGCGCCTGCGTCACCCCCTATCTGTATGGAAGGCCCTGGCTGGAGAAGCCGGCGCTTTACTACTGGCGGGCGATGTTCGTCTTTCAGGACTTCGGCGTGCATGACTGGGTGGCGCGCCTACCCTCGGCCACATTTGCCTTTCTCATGGTGGCCCTCATTTACCTGCATATGCGGCGATTCCGCCCTGGCGGCCATCTGGATGCCGCGTTGATCACGGTGGCCTGCGCCGGCATTATCGGCTTTGCCCGCGGCGCATCCACCGATATGCAGATGGCTGCGCCGCTGGCCATAGGCCTGCTGGGCTGGTACGCCTGGTACGAGACAGACTCCAAGTTCTGGCTCTTCGACATTTACTTCTTCACCGGCGTGGCCACGCTGGCCAAGGGGCCGGTGGCACCGTTTCTTGCCCTGACGATAGTGGCCGCCTTTGCCTTCCTGCGCCGCGAGTGGTCGCTTCTGCGGCGGTCGTTCTGGTGGCCGGGCGTGCTGCTGTACTTTGCCATTGTGCTGCCCTGGTTCATCGCCGTGCAGCATCAGAATCCCGACTTTTTCCGCGTATTTTTCCTGGAACATAACCTGGAGCGCTTTGCCACGGATCGCTATGAGCATCAACAGCCCTTTTGGTACTACCTGGTGGTGGCGCTGCTTGCGCTGATGCCATGGACAGTGATCGCGGTACGGGCGTTGATCGACGGCATCCGCACATCGGTCTGCGAATGGCGGGCGCGCCACTTCGGCCCGTGCAAGAAGTGCCCCGGCCAGCCCGGCGATGCCTTTCCGGAGTTTCTCGTCCTGTGGGCGCTGATTCCCATCTTATTTTTCTCCTTTTCGCAGTCCAAGCTGCCCGGCTACATTCTGCCCTCCATTCCGCCCATTACCATCCTTACCGGAGACTATATTGCCCGGCGCCGGCAGCACGGAATCCAACTTTGGATACTTGTAAGCCACGCTGCGCTCTGCGGCTTGATGACCCTGGTTGCGCTGCTGCTGCCCTGGTTTGTGATTCACAGTCCGCAAATGCCGCACCGGCCTGCGCTGGAGAGCGGCCAGATACTTGCCTATATCCGAGAGTGTGGCGGCGAATGTATGCGGGTCATGCCCCCGTGGCAGGCGTTAACCGTTGCTCTGCTGGCCTCCGTTGGCGCTGCGCTGCTGATTATCGTCGTGGTCAAAGGCTTCGGCGCGATCCGGTTGCGCCTGGTCACCTCCGCCGTGCTGATCGTGCTGGTCTTTTATCTCTATGGCGTCGGTCCGTTCTTCGGCATTCCAGCCATCGGCGCAACCAAACAGGTGGCTCACCTGCTGGATCGCACCTACTCCGCGCGTCCGCTGGCCGACCGGCTGGCTGCATATGACCCCGGCGGCGAAACGGTGGCCGTCTTCCGAGTCCGGCGCGATGTCGAATATGGACTCTCCTTCTATCGCAATCGCGAGGTGGTCAACTACGCCGTGAAAGGAGTGCCGGATCAACAGCACCTTTTGGTGGCGCAGGTAACCGGAAAGGGCGGCGCGGATCTGCACACCACAGCCGCGCTCGAAGAGTTGCTGGGAGACAGGCACTATGAGCAGCTCTTCAGTTGGCCGGAGCAGGGCCTGATGGTCTACAAAGTGGACAGCCAGTAAACTGGCAGTGGCCAGTGATCAGTGATCACTGTAGTCACAGGAGAAGCATGGCATCAGGCTCTTCCTTCGAGATCCTCGACCTGCGGCATTTTGCGGCGCAGGTATTGCGCCCCGTGCTGGAGGTGGAGGGCGAACTGTGGAAGCAACGCCTGCATTGGGATTATCGCGTCTCAACCAATCTGCTGATGCAGTATCTCGACAACCACATGCTGCCCGGCTACGCGGCCCTGGAATCAAGCCGGATTATCGGCTACGTCTTCTGCATCTATGAAGAGACCAAGGCGGTCATCGGCGATGTCTTTGCGTTGCCCGGCCCCCACGCCGAGGCCAGGTCAGCGCGCGAAATCGAGGAAACGCTGCTTCTGCACATCATTGAACTGCTGGTGAACTCGCCCCAGGTGGACCGCGTGGAATCGCAACTTCTGCTGCACCCCTCGGACTCTTTCGCCGGAGTCTTTCACGATGCGGGTTTCCAGGTTCACCGGCGGCTCTTCATGGTGCGTCAGCTCGCGGGCTGCTATCCATCGCCCCGCGTGAGCCTGCCTGACGGGCTGGAGCTGCGACCCTGGCGCGAAGAGGATCTGAACTCCGCCGGGCGGCTCATTACCGCGGCTTACCACGGCCATCCCGACAGCGTGGTCAACGACCAGTACCGCTCGATCCACGGATCGATGCGCTTTCTCAACAACATTGTCCGCTTCTCCGGCTGCGGCACTTTTTCCGCACCGGTTTCGCATGTGATTATGGATCGCGCCAGCCGGGAGATGGCGGCCCTGGTGTTGGGTTCGCGCGTCAGCCCGCAGTGCGGCCACATCACCCAGCTCTGCGTTCATCCGCAGTTCCGCCGCCGCGGACTGGCCCGCATACTGCTCACCCTGGCCGCCTCCTGCTTTCTGCGCCAGGGCGTCAGCGAAATCTCCCTCACCGTCACCGAAGCCAATACCGAGGCCATCGAACTCTACCGCGTTGAAGGCTACGACTGCTCGCACCGCTTCGACGCCACCGTCTGGCAGCGCAACCGCATGGCGTGAAGGGGAATCAAGAAACCGAGGAACCTGCCTCCGCCTCATTTCCGCAATCGAGAAACCGCTTCACCATCGTCAGGTATTCGTCGAAGCACAAAAACATCATCGCGTGGCCGCCGTTGTGGAAGGTGTGTACCTCGGCGTTGGGGTAGGTATGGCGCAGAGCCTGGCGGCGGCGTGGGCCGATGACGTCCGTGTCAGATTCGGCGATGAGCACCTTCCCCTTCCAATGCTCCAGATCCCGCGGCGTAAAGTGAAACCGCTGGTGGTAATCCAACTGGATGCGGAAATTGGCCAGCATATCCGCTTTGGTAATCAGGGTTGAAAACATCTCGTTGAAATAGGCGCTCCAGAACTCGCGATCCTTGCTTGCCGGGTCGATCACCTTGGGCATCGAATGGCGCAAGAGCGCGGTGGCAACCGACCACGGCAGCGCCTGCGCGATCCATGTGGAGAGGCGCATGGACGGCACAAGATAGCGCAAAGGAACACCGCAATTCGAGAGCATAAGATGGCTGATTCGTTCTGGATACTTGCGCACCAAAACCTGGGCAAGCGCTCCGCCGAAGGACGCGCCGAGGATCGCGGCCTGATCGATTTTTTCCGCATCGAGAATCACAGCGAGGCCGCTGGCCAGCTCTTCAATCGAATCGACGCGCGGGTAGGCCGGATAGACGACGCGGCGGCAGCCGCTCACGGCCAGTGCAAACTCGAAGCCCAGATCGTTGACCAGTTCGCCGCCGGGAAGCGCCAACAGCGCCGGCCCCGCCGAGCCAATAATGCGATACCGCCATTCAGCCGCCCCGACCCAGATAACTTTTTCCGGATAAAGCCGCCGGAAGCCGGCGAGGGCAGCGGCTTTGGGAGACAAAGTGTTCCCGTAGAACCGGGCAAAGCTGTCTTCGCAATCGGATGAGTTCATGGCAGATCCTTCGCGAAATCGTCCTGTGTTTACTTCTGAAATTTGGGAGAGTTTAAAGCGTGAACAGGAAGATAATACCACCGAGCTTGAACGCCGGATCCAGTCTCTATTTCGTAATTTTTATGGAATGTCGCAAGCTCTTTGGAAGTTCCCGGCAGGCGCAGTGCAACTGGTGTTCGCGATGCCATTGGATGCGCTGCTCCAGCGTTGCTTTGGGAGGCATCTTGTTCTCTGAGTGCCAGAGCTTGTTCATTGGACTATTCCATCAAAAGGCGTTTATCGCGCAATAAAATACATCAGCCAACTGAGCGCAATAGCCGAGGCCACAAAGAGTACAAAGCAATAAATTCCGTAGCGGATCATGCCCCGCGGCGTCTCGCGCTGGGTGATGCCGAAGACCGTGGAGGCGAAGAGAGCAAAGAGCAGAACCGCCGCGAAGTGAGAGGGCTGAAAAATCGCATTGCCCATCAGTATTTCCTCCCGGTGCGCAGATTGTGCGCGTCCACGGCGGCAATGATGTTCAGCAAGCCGGCCACCACGATGAAGCGCGTGCCCCAGTCGGCGGTGGTCACCATCACCTGGACATCGCCCAGGCCCAGCATCCTGCTGAGGACGTAAGGCAGACCGTTGCCCAGGTCGCCGGCCAGCCCCAGAAGGTCCAGAATGTCGTGCGCGCCTGCGTAGACCTTGCCCTGCATCAGGAGCCCCAGCGCAAACATACCCAGGATAGCCGCTGCCAACAGCGCCCCGCGGCCCCATTTACGCAGCAGAAAATGCCCGCCGCCCGGCACCAGCCAGCCGGCGATCAGGGGAAGGTAGACAAACCCTTCCTGCGAGCCAGATTTCGTCGAAGTCTGCTTGATTTCTTCAGTTGCCATGCACTTTTGACTATAACGCACCGAACAGGGGTCAGGGGTCAGAGATCAGGGGTCAGATTGTCGAGGTGGGTGGTTATTCATGCATTATCACCTTAGCGCGAAAGGGATGGCGAAAAGATGGGTCACCCAACAAATATATTATCTGATTGTCTTTCGGCCCACTTTGCCGATCATAAATGGGGATACAAGCAGAAGAATGAGCAGTGCCAGGCGGAGCAATTCATTTGGAATGAGTCTTGCTCCAAATGGAGTAAAAACGATCACAATTTCCGCTGAAACGGCGATGCAAGCAGGCGGTATGCCCAGGATGAAGCGCCAATCGAACAAATACGAGAGCGGATAGGAACCGCAAATACCGGCGCGTTCGATCATCACTAAGAGGTACAAATCCTCATCAGCTAACTCGGTCAGGGCGCTATCCCAAGCTGCCTCCTCGCCGCTTTCCATGTCCTGTTGATAGGCGCGCTTTAGAAGCATGGCAACCTTGGCTTCGTACTCCTCATCGTTGAAATCGCGCTCAAAAACGGCCGCTGCTTCCATTTCTTTCGCGCTGGCAGTAGTCTCAGCGAACACGAGCATTTGGATTTCAACATCGGACAACAAAACTCCATCTCGGTTCGCCTGCTCCATGATGCGATTTACAAAAAACTTCTTTGCCTTAGTAACACTTGTAGTGCTCATCGCCGCACCTCCCTAAATCCTCACCAACTCTTGCTGAATCTTTCCCGTGACCCAGGCCTTGCCGGGAGCGGTCATCATGTCGATCTCGCTGCGCACGCCGAACTCCGGCAGGTAGATGCCCGGCTCGACGGAGAAGCAGGTGTTGGGCAGCAGCAGCCGCACATCGTGGGTCTCCAGATTATCCAGATTCGCGCCCACACCATGCACCTCCTGGCCTATATTGTGGCCGGTGCGATGCGTAAAGAACTCGCCGAAGCCCGCAGCCTGGATCACCGCACGGGCCGCGTCGTCGGCCTCGTAGCCGCAGATCGGCCGTCCCATAGCAAAGGCCTGCTCAACCACGCGGATGGCCGCGTCGCGCGCGCCCAGCACGATCTCGAAGACCTTTTGCTCATGCTCCTTCGGTTCGCGGCCCACAACCCCGGTCCAGGTGATGTCGTAGTAGACGCTGCCTGGAGTGTTCAGCCGCGCCCAGATGTCGATGAGCAGAAAGTCGCCTTCGCGGATGGGCGAGCAGCGCTCGGCGGTTGGCTCATAGTGCGAGTCGGAACAGTTGGCATTGACGCTGACGTTGGGGCCGTCGTCCCAGACCAGCCCCTCGCGGCGCATGGCCTCCGAGAGCCACTGTACGTGATCGAATTCGGAATATGCGCCCGCGCGGCCAGCACCGGGGCGCAGGCGGCGGCCAATCTCGCGCCAGCCCTCGGCCAGAATGGCGTCGATGGCCCGCTGCGCCACGCCGTGGCTGGCGACTTGCTCCTCGCTCAACACCGCCTCAAATTGGCTGACCATGTCGGCGGAGCTGACGATCTGCTTGCCGAGGCTGCGCAGAAACTCCACCGTGCCCGCATCGGCCATGGAGACGTACATGATGGCGTTGTTGGGCGAGTACTGCATGGCCACGGTGCGCGCGCCACCGAGCAGCGCTTCCAGGCCCGCGGCCAACTCCTGCCAGCTTGAATACAGCGCCTTCGCGCCGGGCAGCGCGTCAAGCCGAGCCTGCTCAATGCGATGCACCAGCTTGCGCGGCTCGCCCAAGGCGGGCACAAAGTAGTACCAGCGCCGCGTGACGTGCAACGTGGGGTCCATGCCCAGAATGCGCTCGCCAATGGGGTCTCGGTGATGATGGTCGTAAAAGAGCCAGCCGTCAAAGCCGGCCTCGTGGATGGCCGCCTGAATCGCGTCAAGTTTCATACCGGACATGATACGCGAGCGGGGGCGGGCAGAGTTACTTTTAGTCGCGTTGGAAGCATACATAATGGGTATTTTTCGGGCTTTGAAACGCAGATGAAGGTATGTATCTAAGTACACCTATAACTGGCAAATTCGGGTACAAGCTGTTTGGCGGGTTTTTGGGGAAGAAGAGGCGAAGGGACTCGGCGACTATCTGTATTGCAATGGTTATCTTTATATGATAACCTTCTCGTATCATGCAGAAGCGCGATCCTGCTCTCGACACACTGCTTGATCTGGACGGACTCACTTTTGTTGTGGACCCGGAGGGCGGGTACTGGGTTCGGTTTGTGGTGACGCAGGTTCCTCCCACGCCGGAGAAGCCACACGGGTTGGATTATTCGCTCACGTTGCAAGGACGGAACGGCGAACGGCTGGTGGGATTCGACAATGCACATCCCGTGGGGAAGCAAAAGCACGGCAACCCGCAGGATCATCGCCATCGCATAAGGACGGTCAAGCCTTATGACTACAGCGAAGCGGCTACGCTGCTTGCCGATTTCTGGACGGAAGTTGACACGGTATTGAAAGAAAGAGGAGTACGCCCATGAGTACATTAAAAGTCGGAATCGCCAGCTACGACGAGATGAAGGAGATGACCTTGGCCGTCGCGCGCGGCCAGCGCAAGCTCTCGCCTCAGGAACCGCGAGTCTGGTTTCCTTCGACCGAGTCCTTTGCCAAAATACTCTCTGCCGGCAACCGCGACCTGCTCCGCGTCCTTGTCGAAGACGCGCCCGGCTCACTCGAAGAACTGGCGCAACTCACCGGGCGAAAGAAGTCTAATCTCTCCCGTACCCTCAAGACCATGGCAAACTACGGCCTTGTGCGACTGGAGCGCGGCACACGCGGACGCATCAGTGCCAAAGTCATTCACGACCGCATCGAACTGGAATTGCCGCTGGCGCGGAAGGTTCGAGCGGCTTGAGGAGCAACAGGCTAGCCAAGTGTTCTGGGAAGCACTTTGCTCGGCACGCGCCGCAGATCGCGTTTCTCGACTAACCCGGAGGCGAGTTTCAGTTGACCGGCTACCGGGAAAATGCTACTTTATTCAAGGAAAGGAGACATCATGCTTGAGTTTCGATTGCATTTGCAACGACCAAATCGCCAAGTAAACGGCGCGGCACAGGATGACTCTCTTTCTCGCCTCCTCGGCCCCGCCTAGCTGTAAACCGAATTAACAATTGAAGGAGTGGTATGAAGACCGAGGAGTCTTTGCGTCGGCACTTCTCCCGCATGGGCGTGCGCGTGTTGGTGCGCGGTCCCGGCCCCAGGCAGCAGGAGAAGATTCGAATTAACGTAGAAAGAGACCGCTCTGGCGAGTTCTTCGACATACGATCCGAGGAAGGCGTTGTACCCGAGATTCTCGATGTGCAGCCCTCTATTCGTCATCTGGTGTTGATGGTTCGAGATGGCAGTCTCAAAAACAAATTTCTGCTTGGACACGATGAGCGCCATTGGTTTGCCGCTGCCGTGCCCGGCGATAGCGTTCGCGATGTGCGGACGGCAATCGCCAGCCTGAGGCCCGAGGAGATCGAAGGCCGGAGAGCAATTCGTCAAGGTGAATGGTTCTTTGTTCCGGAGCCCGGCGTCAGTGAAAAAGGCGCCGTGATCCATCGCAACGAACCGCTCAGCCGCGGCGTGGGCAGCAAGCCTCACATCTGCAGCGAGATGATGAGGCGCGGTGGCGTGACCGTCATGGTGTGCCGCCAGTACCCCACGGGCGTAAGCTACGCGGAGTATGAACGGCTCATCGCGACCGACCACAGGGCTACGAGCTATGCGTGGCGCCGCATGACGCGCGACGCTGAAGTCTATGCGCGCGGTGAAGTCCGCCATCGGGATCACAAGACGATCGATCTCGTTGGCTGGCATCGTGTCTATATGAACCGGGAGCGCTTTGCGCGCCATGCGCAGCAGATTGCGTTTCTAGACTAATCCGGATGCATCCCAGGTCCGAAAATCCGGACCTGGAACAACCGGCGATCTAGTTCACGTAATGTCAGGATTGGCGACGATAATACCGGTACTCAAATCTCGACGGAGGCAGATCCATTGGAGGCCTCAGGTTCGCTATGATGCGTTAGGAGGAGATCCCCATGCTCGTCTACAAGCTTGTTGCTCGCAGGGAGCGTGAATCCGTCGATGGACCTCAGTTCGAAGCGTTCGACCAGGTTCTCGGTGCCTATCGTCTTGACGGCCATATTCTAGGAAAGGACTTGATAGCCGTTTCTCTCAGGGATCGTCTTGAGTCGCACGTATTCGTCCCGGCCAATGACGCATTCAATCCTAAATTCAACAACGAATGGATTCTGCAGCGTTGGCAAGAAGCGAAGTTAACGGGTTTGTCGGAGCCAGAGATTGCAGAAATTGGAGACGACCCGTCCGAGCCTGACGGCTGTCAATGCGTCGATCCGGGGTCCCTCATCCTCTTTACAACATATCTAGAAATTCAGTCTCCAGTCCGCTGCGGCGATTGCTTCCTGCCAGTTCCTCTTTATCGTCTTCCGCGTTTTATAAGCGGCGAATTCGTTGAGGTAATCACTTGGGCATCCGCATACAAATCTTGCGACTCACTCTTCATGGGCTCCTCAACCGGAGAACATTTTGGATACCGGGAAATGTCACGCGTGAATAGCAGCTTGTCCCTGCGCGGCCGAGAGATTTGTAAACATTTCGAACTAGGCACGGGCAAGCCAACCTACTACTATCTTCACCGATATTACGGTCGCGGCAGATCGGTCGAAGCAGCACGAAAGTGCCCAGGTTGCGAACGGCAGTGGCTCCTGAAGCAGAAGTGGCATAGCCTTTTCGACTTCAGGTGTGAGGTGTGCAGGCTCGTTTCATGTCTATCGTCAGCTGTCGTCTAGAACACCGTTCATCCGGCGTACCTGTATCATCGGCAAACCGGAAGTTACGTCGGACTCTGTCAAAGAAATAGGTACAAATCCGGCTGGGTTCTATCGGATTTCCATATCCCCACTAGACGGCATGCCCTCCATTATCTTCCCGTGCCGCCCACGGTCATCTTGTCCAACTTGATGGTGGGCATGCCGACGCCGACAGGGACGTTTTGGCCGTCTTTGCCGCAGGTGCCGATGCCTTCGTCTAGCTTGAGGTCGTGGCCGACCATAGAGACGTGCTTCAGCGCCTCGGGGCCGTTGCCGATCAGCGTGGCGTCGCGGACCGGGGCGGTGATTTTGCCGTCTTCGATGAGGTACGCCTCGGAGGCGGAGAAGACAAATTTGCCGTTGGTGATGTCCACTTGGCCGCCGCCGAAGTTGACCGCGTAGAGGCCGCGCTTGACGCTGCGGAGAATGTCCTCGGGCGCGTCGTCGCCAGCCAGCATGTAGGTGTTGGTCATGCGCGGCATGGGGATGGACTGATAGCTCTCGCGGCGGCCGGAGCCGGTGCTGGCCATGCCCATCAGCCGTGCGGAGAGCTTGTCGCTGAGGTAGCCGCGCAGAATGCCGCCCTCGATGAGCACCGTTTCCTGCGTCGCCGTGCCCTCGTCGTCCACGTTGAGGGAGCCGCGGCGTCCGGCGATGGTCCCGTTGTCCACCACGGTGACTTTGGAGCTGGCGACTGATTGGCCGATCAGCCCGGCGAAGGCCGAGGTCTTTTTGCGATTGAAGTCGGCTTCCAGGCCGTGGCCGACGGCTTCGTGGAGCAGAATTCCCGGCCAGCCGGGACCGAGGACGACTTCCATTTCGCCGGCCGGAGCGGGGACTGCGCCGAGTTGCAGAATCGCCCCGCGTGCGGCTTCGCGAGCCAGGGTCTCCGGGCTTTTGGAGCCGGTGAACTGCTCGATTCCTGCGCGCCCGCCGCCGCCTGCCGTGCCTTTGGTGGCGGTTTCGCCGTCCTTGGCGATGACGAAGACGTTGAGCCGGCAGAGGGGCTGAGTGTCGCTGGCAAAAGCGCCATCGGAGGCGGCAATGAGGATGCGGCGCAGTTCTTCAGAATAACTGGCGCGGACCTGCACGATACGCGGATCGAAACTTCGCGCGGCGCGGTCGGCTCTCAGAATCAGCTCCAGGCGCGCGGCAAGGTCCAGATCGTAGCCGCCCAGCGGAACCGGGTATAGGTCGGCGGCGGGCGGCTCGGTGAATCCCTGGATGGGCTGGGTGGCGGGGCCGGAAGCGATCAGCGCGGCGGTGCGCGCGGCGTGCAGCAGGCGGTCGGGGTTCAGGTTGTCGGTGTAGGCGTAGCCGGTGCGCTCGCCGCTAAGGACGCGAATGCCGCAACCGGCGCTGACGCCTTGAGAGGCGGATTTCACGATCTGCTCATCCACGCCCAGGGAGGTAGCCGAGACCGACTCGAAGTAGAGGTCGGCATAGTCGCCGCCGGCAGAGAGGGCTTCGCCCAGGCAGCGCTCGAGAAGCCGCTCGGTGATGCCGAATTTCTGAAAAAAATACTGCTTGTGGCACGGAGATGGGGAAGCAGCCGGAATACTCATCGTATCTCTGAGTTTACCGCGCCATCGTCCGGGCAGATCGACTGAGGGCCCCGTTCCTCTCTTGATGCCTGGGCCATCCGGACTCTACCGCCAGCGCCGCGCACGTGTTACATTTTTGGCATGAAGAAAATATTTGCCGTCGTGCTGCTTTTGATGTTGCTTGCCAGCCCGGCGTTTGCTGCGCATCGTCGTCACCACACCAACCACCATTTTGATCACCAGCATCACCATCATCACCATCATCCGCATCGCGCTTAGAGCGGCTCGCGGCTTGGAAGCTGTATGTTCGCCGAAACCGGGTTGCTCTGCGCGGCTTCATTCCCCTAAGCAGATGGGATAAAGTTAGTGCCATGACAGAACAAGACGATCTTCGCTATCCGATTGGCCGCTTCACTCCTCCGGCCACCAGCATGCCCGGTGTCCGCACGGCGCATTTACAGACGTTGCGGCAACTGCCCGCGAAATTGAGAGCCGCCGTTGCAGGATTGAATGACACTCAGCTCAACACGCCCTACCGCGAAGGCGGCTGGACGGTGCGCCAGGTGGTGCATCACATTGCTGACAGCCACGCTAACGCATATGTCCGCACTAAACTGGCGCTGACCGAGGATTGGCCCATCATCAAGCCCTACGACGAGGCCGCCTGGGCCGAGTTGGCGGATAGCCGGTTGCCGATTGACATCTCACTGGCGCTCGTCGAGTCACTGCATGGCCGCTGGGTGGCGCTGCTGGAAGCGATGTCAGATAGCGACTTCCGCAAGGGGTACAACCACCCCGAGATGGGCCGGCAAAACCTGGCCAATGTGCTGGCCATGTACGCCTGGCACTCGCGCCATCACACCGCGCACATCACCGGCCTACGCGCGCGCATGGGCTGGTAGAATCGCATGGCCTCCGGCGCTCCACCCCAGCGACGTAAACCTGTCGCAGGGGACCCCGGCGCTGAGGCTGCATCACCCGAGCGGCTGGCCCAAATCATCGAAGCCTACCTCGCAGACCACCCCGCAGCCGCAGTGCTGGAGGATGGCCGCGTACTCTTCGACATGCGCAGTGCCCGCTACGCGGTGAGCGAGCAGCATGGCCGCTGCCTGCTGCAACTGTGGAGCGAGGAGCGCAACCTGATGCGCACCATCGTAGAAGTGCAGGAGCGCGAGCAATGCCTACGCCTTTCCACTCGCCGCATGGGCGCGGCCAAGCCGCAGACTCTGGAGCTGGTTCCCACCAGCGACCGCCGCACGCCCACCGCGCGTGAGGCTGCCCGCCGCAACTATCAGCGGCTGCTGGAGAGGGTGCTGACCCGCCAATTCATCGGTTCCAAGGTGGACGGCCTTCGCTCGGCGATGGATCTGGAGCATAGCTTTGGTCCCTCCTATGTGCGCGGACGGCTGCTGAAGGGCGCAGCGGCAGAGGCGGTGATTGGCGTCAGCGAGGCGGAGTCGGGAGCCATCGTGGACGGCGTTTTGACCCTGGGAATTCTCTGGCTGGACCATTGCCGCGAACACGGCGACGGACGGAGACATTTTGGCGGGCTCAAGGTCATCTTGCCCGCCGGAGCCTGGCGAACCACCGCTGAAAGAATGGCGTGGCTGAACCACGCTGCCGCAGACTTTCAGCTTTTCACTCTCGACGAGCGCAGCGAAGAGTTGACGGCGGTGGAGTTTCGCGACACCGGCAACCTGGACTCGCGGCTGGTTCACGCTTTTTCTTCCGAAGCCGCCATCGAACGAGCACACGATGGAATTTCCCGCTTGCTCTCGCTAGTCCCGCCTGCGGCCCGAGAGCGGGTCGAGATTCGGGCAAGCTCGGCCACTGAAGTAGGCCTGCTGCTGCATGGCTTGGAATTTGCGCGGGTGCGCCATGGATTTGCCGCCAACACATTCGCCCGCGAAGACGAGATCAGCTTTGGCGCTGGAGCCAACGAGACGCCGCTTACGGAGGAGAACGAGCCGCTCTGCCGCGATCTATTTTCCCGGCTGTTCTTGAGCCGCCACGTCGACGGAGCGCATACCGACCCGCTCTTCCGCCTGCTACCGGAGCGCTGGCTGGAGGCGCGGCTGCGCGCTGAAATCATCGAGCTGCTGCCAGGCCTGCGCGGCGACATGCTCTACTCGCAGGTGCCCGCGCTCTCCGCCGGCGACCGCGGCCTGCTGGACCTGTTGACGCTGGACCGCAACGGGCGGCTGACGGTGATCGAGCTGAAGGCCGACGAGGACCTGCACCTTCCCTTGCAAGCGCTGGACTACTGGATTCGCGTGCGCGCGCTCAACAACGACCGGCAGCCCGCGGCAGGCAACGAGGGCGGAAGACCGCTGACAGCCTTCGAGCGCCAGGGCTACTTTCCAGGGGCAGAGGTTTCACCGCTAGCGCCGCGCCTGCTGCTGGCCGGTCCGGCCTTGCGCATCCATCCCGCCAACGAGCCGGTGCTGCGCTACTTCTCTCCACAGGTAGACTGGGAGCTGATTGCGCTTACCGAGCATTGGCGGCGAGAGCTGAAGGTGGTCTTCCGCAAACGGAGCTGGGATCACCTGCGGTGAGGCCAACTGCCTTCGGCATGACTGATCGCGAGTTGAGGTTCCCCACCCTTTTCACTAGGAACGTGAAAAGGATGGGGAACCGTCAAACGGAGCGGGGACGCGCGCAGCTAGATCATCTTTCCCGATTGCATGAAGCGGTGAAGACAGCTGCCTGCGCGAATTGCCTGTTCGACGCAACAGTTTCTAGTTTCCAAACGAATGCGATCTGTGGTTCAATGTTATTGCTTTCAAGGATCGGAATTGCGGAAGACCGGGAAGAGGGGGACAACTGAATGAGGGACGCGAATATAGAAGATCCCGAGGAAAATAACATTGATGATGCAACGCATCTGCATCTTAAAACTTATAAGATCATTGAACAGCCACTGGAGAACGACAACGACAGGATCAGGGAAGCCGGTTTGTTCGTTTACCCTGGCGAGAATGCAGAGGCGAAGGCAGAACAGCCCGCCAGTAAACCTTCCACTCCCCGGCCGCCATCGCCTGAGCCGTTGACTGAACGGAAGCTGAAAATCGCGGAAAATCCAAAAAAGTATTATGCCTTGATTGGCGCGGGCCTTGTAGCACTGTTTGTAGTCATCATCGTAGCCGTCACCCTGCTTACAAGCAACCCGGAGGGACGAAACGATATGGGGCTAGTCATCTCCAGCGGTATGGGATTGAAGGGCCATCTGTATATCAAATGGGAGAAGAGGCTGCACTATCGCCTGACATTCGAAGCCGACGATCCGGAAAAACATACGGAGTTTGCACTCGCTGTCGCCAATTCGCCGCGTCCTCTCTCTATCGATATAGAACTGCAGGACGCCGAGGGCATTGTCCTATGCTCCAGGGAGATCGCCTTGAAATACGATGCCCGAAATGCGGCCGCCATCCCCGCAAATAACACGAACAAGCCGCCGGCGGAGATCGATTTAGCGCGATTACAGGCTCAGGAGCTTGAGAGAGAAGAAGGCAAGGACATCTTCCAGTATCAGATCGCTCCGAATGGGCAGGTTGCCTCCATCATCGCGCAAGGCGAGATTCCCTGCTCAACGAAAGCCTATGAGAAAACAACTCAATGGAACTTTTCGACCAACTTTCCCTCTCTCGTAGAACAGGATGAATGGCTGGAAAAGCGACCAGATCTGCGGATCAACGCGGATCAAATATCTGCCGCTCATAAAAAGCCGGGCGCTAGGGCCGCGGAAAGGCTTTTGCCGTTCTCCATCGAAGGCGAGGATGAGATCGTCGAGTTTGACGTCAACCGCGGAGTGATCGAAACCAGCGGAAGGAAGACCTTCTACATGGACAAGACAAGCATGGGAAGCGCGAGCCCGGCATGGCAGGAGTACCCTGTCAACATTCATTTCCGGTGCGACCAGAGCGCAAATTGCACACTCATGCACTCCGGCGCGGGCGCTTTGCGCGTCAGGTTGAAGAAATAGATCAAGCCAGCTCAATTCCAGCAATCTCGACTTCCAGGCCACCGAACTCGGGGTGCTCGTTTTCGCGGATGCGGTAGGCGAGGTCGATGAGGCTTCCCTGTCTGAGGTTTAGCTGAGAGGAGCGGGCGGCCAAGTGCCATCCGACGGCGCGCAGGGCGCCGCTGGAGCCGGACAAGGGCTGCGGCTGCACCGAATCCTGCGCCAATTCCAGCCTCAGGTGTCGCTCCTTCATGATGCGCGGCGGGGCGAGCAGGCGCACGCGGCGCGCGACAAAGACCGGCTCGGGATTGCCGTGACCGAAGGGTTCCAACTTGCGCAGCCATCCGGTCAGCACGCTCGTAATGCGGTCCAGCGGCAGTTCGGCGTGAATGTGAAGCAGTTGCTCCGGCTCGCGGGCGGCCAGATGCTCCTCGGCATAGAGGCGCAGGCGGCGCTTCAGTTCCGGCAACTCCGCTGCGGGCAGGGCAAAACCCACGGCGAAGGCGTGGCCGCCGAAGCGCGTGAAGAGATCGGCGCAGCACTCGATGGCGTTGAGCAACTGGAAGCCGTCCACCGAGCGGCCGGAACCGTAGGCCACTCCATCCTCGACGCTGACCACGATGGCGGGCTTCGCGGTGCGCTCCACCACGCGCGAGGCCAAAATGCCGATGACGCCGCGATGCCAGCCCTCGCCATCGATCACCAGCAGGCGTTCGGCGTTCAGTTCTGAATCCCCGGCGAGGCGCTTCTCGATGGCTGTGAGAGCCGCAACCTCGGTCTCGCGGCGCTCGCGATTGAGCCGTTCGAGTTTGGCGGCCAACTCGGCGGCGCGGGCCGCATCACGGGTGGTGAAGAGCTCGACAACTTCGGAAGCCACATCCATGCGTCCGGCGGCATTGATGCGCGGTGCCAGGCGGAAGGCCACATCGTAACCGGTGATCGCACGGGCCGCCGGATCGAGGGCCGCAGCGGCAAAAAGCGCGCGCAGGCCCGCACCGACCGGGTGGCGCAGCTCGTGTAAACCTAAAGCCGCGATCACCCGATTCTCGCCTTTCAGCGGCACCGCGTCGGCGATGGTGGCGATGGCCGCCATCTTCAAATAACTGGGCAGGGTTTTCTGGCGAGTGCGGTCCGGCGAGCGGCGCGCCAGCAAAGCTTGCGCGAGCTTGAGCGCGATGGCCGCGCCGCAGAGGAATTTTTCCGGATAAGCGCAGGCGGGCTGGTT
>CAWDQS010000046.1:0-5152 GCA_963804295.1 uncultured Acidobacteriaceae bacterium | reverse complement strand
GCTGTAACCGGTTTCGGCAAGGATTCGCTCCTCATGCGCAAAGTGGACGCGGGAGTAGGCAACAAGCTCATCAAAGATGCGTTCGAGTTCCTCCATGGCACGGCCGGCCATCAGGCCAGCGTGCAACTCGTTGATCAGGATTGCCAGCCTCTTATGGTCGTTATCCAGCATCTTAACGTCCACACTCATTTCACTTGTCCAGACAATAAACTGCATACTCGATGATCTCCTTCCTGACATGGTCTGTCGCTCTCTGGGTCTCCCCGGAGCAGCATTTCACGCAGTCTGTCAATCGCAAGCCGATATCATGTACTCAATGCAATGAGTGGCAAGCGCGGCGGTAAAGGGGAAGCAAGGGGAAGCAAAGTTGCCAATAATCAATTATTGCAGCAAGTCTTCAAGCGTGGTGCTCAAGACGGTCTTTTCGACACGATATTTTACGATCACCGGGGCGTTGAGGCTCAGGCCCCACCCCCGGCTCCGTTCATGGCCCTTGCTCGCGGAGACGGCTTGTGCTGATTCCTGCCGCGGAGAGCTGAGCCAGTGTATGTGTGCCCTAGTCCCTGATCTTCTGCCCGTTAAAGAAAATGGGGTCTCCAGAACGGAAACATGAAAGTCCATCCTAACAGCGACGAGATCAGTACGTGGATGACAAGATAGGCGGCAAAACCGCCCAGCCAATACAGAAGAAGTTTGGCAAGAGTTGGTTTAAAAATGAAATAGGAAAGAATCAGGAATAGCGCGGTAGGCAGCGAATAAGACACGGCAGCCGGAAGATGAAAAAACGAGAAGAGCAGCTTTCCCAATGTATTATCGACGGCCGTAATGAAGATTGCCGCGGCAACGGGTAAAGGCTTGGTTCCGAGAACAACTCTCCAACCGACCAAGACAGTCAGGCTTCCCAACGCGATCGAAATCAGAAACTCCAACGCAGGATTAAGTGAAAGAGGGTACATCGATCTTACCTTTCTGTCCGGCACATTCGGGGTATCTGTCACGCCGGGCAAGGATCGATATGCGCCTTCTATTCAATAAGTTCCATCTGGAATTAACACTTACAGCACTAGATCGCCAGAGTCGTGCTGTTCTTGATCGGTTTCGCCATACCAGACCTGACTCCGCGCCCGAGAAGCTGTGCGATTCCGAAAACTTGTCTTTCCGCTACCTCAACAGATCTTCCAGCGCAGTGCTCAGGTCGGTCTTTTCGTCGCGATACTTTACGATCACCGGGGCGTAGAGCGACAGGCCCCAGTCTTGGCTCCGTTCATGGCCTTTTCCCATGCTGACGGCGCGGGAGCCGGGGACGACCACTGCGTTCTGCGGGATGATGAGCGGCAGCTCTTCGGTGGCTCGCAGGATCGTTCCGTTGACCAAATCGAAGACCGGGGTTCCGCGGGTGAGGATGGTTCCGGCGGCCAGCACCGCTGCCTGGCGCACGATGGTCCCCTCGTAAACGCCCGAGTTGCCTCCCACCAGCACATCATCCTCAATGATGACGGGGTTGGCGTTGACCGGCTCCAGAACCCCGCCGATCTGCGCGGCGGCGCTGAGATGGACGCGCTTGCCGATCTGGGCGCAGGAGCCAACCAGGGCGTGCGAATCCACCATCGTGCCTTCATCCACCCATGCGCCGGCGTTAATGTACATGGGCGGCATGCAAACCACGCTGCGGGCCACGTATGCCCCGGCGCGCACTGAAGAGCCGCCGGGAACCACGCGCACGCCGTCTGCCGATCCAAAATGGCGCACCGGAAATGTGCTCTTGTCCACGAACGAGAAGCCCGCGGTGGGAAACTCAGTTAAGACGCCGAGTCGAAAGCCCAGCAGGATGCCCTGCTTGACCCAGGCGTTCACACGCCAGCCCGAGGGCGCGTCGGTGTTTGGCGAGGCGGCGCGCACTTCACCGCTTTCCAGAGCCGCACGCAGCAGCATAAATGCGTTCATGGCGGACTCGTCGCCGATGGCGGCGGGGCCTTCGGCGAAGTGGCGCTCAATTGCTTTCTGTAGTTGGGACAGATTCATTCTATTTCGAGTCTATCAATAAGACAGGGAATGGGATTTGGGAATAGGGAATTGCGAACAGAAGATAAGGCCACACAGCTTTTGCGTGCGAAGCTGCGCGGCGCGCTTCGAGTTCAGGCTTCGGCAGGCGCCAGCTTCGGGTGGGCCTGCCTGTTGATGCTAACTGGTTGCAGCCGGTAGGAATTCTTTCCTGCCGGAATCATGGCCAACGGGATAGGCGCTCGATCCAGATTAGTATGCATGTGCCGTGCTTCAAGCCAGGCGCAAAGCCGAGGGTCGAAGATCTCCGGCTCGCCTCGCCAGAAATCGGGCTTCAGGCCGCACTGAATCTGGAGATGATCCAACTGCAACTCGATGCTGGAAATGTTTTTTGGAAAATAGCGCCGGACATTGCTTACGCCCACATGCAGTCCAGTGACGCCGAGTCCCTTGCATTGTGTCTTGACGACCATAGTCACCTGCTGTTCAACGCGGTATGAGGTCAGTCTAAGGAAATGCGTCAGAGAGTAGGGGATGTGTGCAGAAGATTTGCAGGACGAATTCCTTGTTTGCAACTTAATCGGCCGAACTGCCAATTCGGGAAGATCGTCGAGGAAAATTTGTTGCAATGCAAAAGTGAATAACTTTCGCTTACGGAAGCCCGCCGAGAACGCTCATCCGTGCAGCGCCGGCGTGAAAAACAGGCAATAAAATCCCGTCAACTCGCTCTCACGGCACTGTTTTTTCGGGCGTCGGCAGCGAGGCCGGAGAGGCTTCGGGCTGGGACTGTGCTGGGATGGACGGCGGCTCGGCTAGCTGCGCCTCCGGCGATTTCATGGGCATCACCGGCAGGGTCAGCGTCTGCACTGTTGCAGGGTCGTCGCGCAGCTTCAGGTAGAGCACGCCGTTCACCGGATGGGGGACGCTCAACTGGGTTCCGGTAAACTCCGGAGGCACCTCGACGGCGTTGTCGAATCGCGTGGAAGCGGCGATGGACGCAGTCAGAAAGAGATTGGTTCCGGTGAGCGTACAAGGTTTGGACCCAGAGCGCGGGCAGCGAAGTTCCTTGAAGCCGGGCAGGCGCACCAGAGTTCCCAGGGCCAGCCAGTCTCCGGCTACCCCGTCGGCGGTGAGGACGCGCGCGCGCAACGGCCCGTAGGCCGAGGAGCCAAAGCGGACCAGCGGCTCCACCACCCCCAGTGCGGTGTTTGCATCTTCGAGCATCAGGCTGCCATCGGTCAGCGCCAGCACGGCGCGGAAACTGCCGTCCACTGCGGCCACCTCGACCTTTTCATCGCGGGAAAAGGTTGCCGGTTCCGTGGAGCGGAGAAAGAAGACCAGCCGCCGCTCGACTGGCAGTTCGTCCGGAGTGCCCAGATGCACGGGCGAGGGCGTTTCGGATACCTCGTCCTGGGCGCCCTTGCTGAGCAGCGTGACCCGCGGACGGGGCGGCTTGACGCTGACCGGCATATGCAACAGCCGGCCATCCTGCAATTGCACACTGGCCGTATAGCTTTTTCCAGGCACCAGGGCAGCCGTCGAGTTGCCGGTACTCATTTCCAATTCATGGTCCTGCGCGCGGGTCATCGCAGCTGGTGTCCCAACTGGAGTCTTAACCGGAGTCCAGCTAATGCTGTCCAGGCTGGCCCGGGCCACCTCGTCCAGACGGTTGCCTTTTAACTGGGCTTGCGTGTCTCCCGCACTCAGCGTGAGGTGGTCCAGAACCGCCGCCTCGGCATAGGCCGTCAGCGGCAACCGGTCAGGCTTCTCCAGCCCGAACTGGTAGATTTCCAAAGTGACCGGCCCCGGAGAGGCGTCTTTCATGGGTACGGTAATCTCCAACTGCTCCGGTGCGGGGGCCTTCCAGGCCAGCTTGAGCAAACTGCCCGCGGTCGCCTGGTCCGCGACCCGGAGGCCGACCCGGTCCACACACAACGCATTATCCCCGCTGATGTGCAGAGTATCCTCGTGGCCCACCACCAGCGCCGACTGGTCAGCCGGCGCCACGGTCCATTTTCCGGGCAGAGCCGCGCGCAGGTGATAGCGCGGACCCTCCCAGTCGTCAAAGCCCCACTTGCCGTGCAACACGCCGGTCAGCTCGCCCTCCGGCAAAGGGGGCGCGGGATGCGCCAGCACCAGCCCACCCTGTGAAGAATCGGCTTTCACTCTCGACCCACTTGGAGAAGGCGTCGAGTGCGGCGTGCAGCGTCTGGCCCCCGGCCTTCTTTAACAGCATGCGGCGGCCCTTTTCGACCAGCCGCTGACCGTGCTGCTGAATCTGCTGCTCGGACACCTCGCTGGCCCACCTCGTCCTGGAGTTCGATCTTGATCCCGCTGATGTCGTTTCGCAGACGGTCGAGCCAGTCCCAGACCAGAGGATGTTCGGGCGGCAGCACTGCAAGATCGCGAGGGAAGCGGAATACGGGCCACGGGTTCGCCGTTGCGGACGGCATCCGCGATAGTCAGGGTCACCTCGTCCCAAACGGGCCGATCCCCGATCCAGGTCACTCTTGCGAAATCCAATAGATACCGACAGCTCTGAAGGTGCTTGCCAGTTGCAGCATTCCCTGGTGCCGGCTCTCCTGGAAAGCTAACAAATGTTGGGGGCGGTATATTTTTTTCGTTGGCTGGGGGAGAACCGATGTCCCGCTCCCATATTCGGGTTATCTGCTGCCAGAGCTGTTCCAGCCGCAGGTTTGCCAGCTTGGCCTTGGATTCATCACGCCCCAGGTAGAACTTCTGCTGGGCGTAACCCTTCTCGGTCTTCTTCCAGCCGAGGTTGCGGAAATAGCGGCCCTTGGAGTCCCGCCCGAGTTCCTTTTTCGTAGCCATTTCCGTCTCGCCGATTTAGTGGAGTCCGATGTCTGATTCTGGTCATTATACCCGAAAATCAGACACGAACAGCACGAAATCAGACACGAAATCAGACATGGCATAAGGACTTACGTCAACTGCGGCCACAATGCTGTTTTCGTAAGTCAAGAAATAGAAACGGCTTGCGATTTCTATCGCAAGCCGTTTTAGTGGAGGCGGCGGGTTGCCTTGAACGGCAGCCTTCCACGCCCTGGCAACACGCCCGATCTCGTTGCCAGTATTCGGTTTGCGACATCATCGCCTTCACAGGTTCTCGTGGCGGATTCTGCCTCTAAGT
>CAWDQS010000045.1:0-46342 GCA_963804295.1 uncultured Acidobacteriaceae bacterium | reverse complement strand
CCCTGGACACGCACGCAAGGACAAAACTCTTTCGAGAGATTGTCACCACCAAGCTGCAAAATCCCAAGCTGGAGGCCGATCTCTACCCGGTCGGCTCGTGGCGCGACCATCCGCCCACCGGGCTGCTAGCGAAACCAAGCCAGCCGAACCCTAAGCCAACCGAGGTCACGGACGATGACGACGAGGACCGCAGCCAGGCCAGCGCCGCGCCGGCCGCTCATGAAGATACCCGCGATTTACACGCATTGCTGGGCCTGCCCGACTGCGACGGCTGCGCGCCGGGATCGAACAACTGGGTCATCGCCGGGCGTCACACGGCCAGCGGCAAGCCGCTGCTCTCCAACGATATGCATTTGAGCCTCAACGAGCCGAACACCTGGTACATGGCCGACCTGAAGGCGGCCGGCTACCATGCCGCCGGGGTCACTTTGCCCGGAATGCCTTTCGTCATAGCCGGCCACAACGAACACGTGGCCTGGGGCTTTACCGCGCTCTACGCCGACGTGCAGGATCTCTACATCGAAAAGCTCGACGGCAAGGGCAAATTCGAGGATAACGATGCTGTATGGAAGCCACTCCAGGTAGACCACGAAATCATCAAGGTCCGCGGCGGCAAGGATGTGCCGCTCGATGTGCAGTTAACCGCGCACGGCCCGCTGGTGAATCCGATTCTGGAAAAAGAAACGCGTCCCATCGCCCTCAAATGGACCCTCTACGATACAACGCTGAACTCGCTTCCGCTCTATCAGCTCAATGTCGCCTCCAACTGGAAGGAGTTCTCCGCCGCGCTCGCCACCTGGTCCTGGCCCACACAGAATGTCGTCTACAGCGACGATCAGGGGCATATTGCTTATTACGCAATAGGCAAGGTGCCAATCAGATTGGAAGGGATGGGTGTTTTTAATAAACCGCTTCCACACAACATGGACCAGGAGAACTTTAGATACGAATGGATTGATTACATTCCCTTCGACCAGATGCCTAACGCCTTTGATCCGCCCTCTGGCTTTCTGGCCACTGCCAACTCCCGCGTGACCGCAGAGAAATCTCCCTTCCCGCTCACCCAAGAATGGATCGACCCCTACCGCATCGAGCGCATTTACAAGCTTCTGGAAGGCCGCGACCATCTCACCCCTGCTGACATGCTTGCCGTTCAGACCGACGTCTACAGCGAGGTCGATCAGGAACTGGCCCATCGATTTGCTTACGCCATCGAACACACGCCCGATGCCGACGCGCGCCTCCATCAGGCCGCTGCTCTAATGCGCGCCTGGGATGGCCGCTTGACCACCGATTCCGCCGCCGCCTCCATCGTCACCCAGACTCGCCGCGCCTTCTGGCCGCTGATTCTGGAGCCCAAGCTGGGCAAGGAGATCGCCGCCGAGTACCACTGGGGCGAATCCAACTTTGCCGAGGAAGAGATCATCATGCACGCCAGTTCAGACTGGCTTCCGCCGGCTTACAAAAATTGGGACGAGTTGCTGACCGACGCGGTTCGCAAGGGCATGAAAGACGGCCATGCGCCCAGAGACGTGGCCCGCTGGAGCTATGGAAGCTGGCACGTCGTCGATATTGAGCACCCGCTGGCCGTATTTCTGCCGCTCATTGGCCGCGTTGCCGGAACCGGCGAGCAGCCTCTCAGCGGCGACACCACGACCGTGAAGCAGGTGGGCCGCGCCTTCGGTCCCTCGCAGCGATTCACAATGGACTGGAGCAACATCGACGGCTCCACGGAGAATATCGTTCTGGGCGAAAGCGGCAACCCCTATTCGCCCTACTTCCGCGACCAGTGGAACGACTGGTACGGTGGCACGTCCTTCGCAATGCCCTTCAGCACCATGGCCGTAGCCGCGCAGACGCGCCACACGCTGCGCCTGCTGCCATAGACAGGTGGTTACTTCACCGGCAGATAAACCAGCTCGATTCCTTTGCCGTTTTTCGGGTCTTTGTTGCGTGAGTACTGGCGGCTCTGGTCGTTGTCCCAGTGTTCGGTGACTCCGAGACTCGTGACCGGCTTGCCATTCTGGATGTAGGCTGTGCCTGACGGCGGATGATCGGCCAGCGCTTCTTCCTGCAGATAATCGTCGGCATTTTCGCGGATCGCGATGCGCGGATGGTTGCTTGAGTCGATGTTATTTACGGTCTGCGAAAGAAGAATATCCAAGCCCACCGAATCCAGCGCCACGCCGTCCAGCGAGGCTAGAACGCTCGACGGCCACTCGGGATTGGCATACGGCTCAACCCGGTTGTTAAACGGCGCGTTGGGAAAGTGCATGGGAAAAGTCTGCCAGCGGCGGCCGCAGTACAGGCCGTCGAGGACGTACAGAATCGTCTTTGCACCGAGGTTGGGCGAGGCCGAGAGATCGACGATGGGCGAGTAGGCGTGCGGCTTGGCTTCCTGATTGGTATTGATGGCGGCGTGCAACTCGGGCGTTCCCTTGATGGAGCCGAAGTGATTCTTGCCGGTCATGGAGATGGCGGTCTGGCCCTCGTCGCCGCCCTCGGTGGCCCCCGAGGTACGGGTAGGAGTGAGCCTTGAGCAGGGCAAGATTCACGATGTAGGTGGAATCCATGATCTGTTGCGGAATGAGCTTGGCGTCGTGATAAGTGTTTGCCGAGTAGCTTACTCCCTCGACCCACTGCGCGGCCTCCAGCCCGTGATAGTCGCCGTAGCCGGGGTTCTTCGGCTGGACGGGCTGGGGCTTATCACTCTGTACAAAGCGGACATCCTTGTACTCGCCCCAAATCTTGTCGAGCATTCCGGGATAAATAAAGCGGCGGACATCGTAGACAACGATATTGGCCGGCGGTACATGGGCATGGATAACGAGCTGCCGCACCATGGCCAGAGCCATTTGTGGCGAAAGATCGAGCAAATTGCCGGGGCCGTCCGCGGTGGTGCTGTTGTTGAGGTTGATCTTGACTGCAACAATCTCGCCCGCCTTGTAACCGGTATTCTTCAGCCCGCGTGAGTGGCTGTTGTAGTAGGTGAAGATCGTCTTCCAGGCTTGGTCGTCCGTGGCCGCGCCGGTGAGCTTGCGCAGGGTGCTGGAGAGCATCGCATCGATGCGCTCCTGATCGTTGTTCTTATCCATCCACCACAGATCGGTTTTGGACTGGAGGTCGCCGCTCCAGTGCGCGGCCTTGGGATCGTGCGCCCAGACGACGCGCCCCGGATATACGCCGCGCGCAACACCCAGCGGTACATTGCGCTGCTTGGGCTGGAAGTCGTAGCGGGTGGCAACGGCAGCAGCATTGACGGCGTGCGTGTGCATCAGCCACAGCCCGCTGCCAGCCACGGTCAGCGCGCACAGGCTGATGGCCGCCCAACGGCAGCGGTGAACCAGGCCACGCAGGCCGCTGAGCGAGACGAGACCGGCCATGGAGGCACAGACCCAGAGGACAAATGCGCTGGCGACAGGAAAGGCTGCCCGCTGACAGGGATATGCGGCGCGGCTTGGCTTGGGGATGACGCGCAACAAAAACCACGCCAGTGCGCTGAATCCAACGATCGCGGCGCTGATGCGCGCCAGTTTCCCTATTCTGCCCACTTCGGTTCGACCTAATTCGTTTTTCAAGCTGGCCCCACTATTTTCGGTATCTACCACTCATATTATAGACAGATTCCAGGTGATTGTTTTTGGGCGAAAGCCGCCCCGGTCCTCGTTTATCATGAGGCTATGCCCGTCGATGTGAAATCTCTTTTGCAAGAAGGCGCGGCGCTTACCGATCAGGCGCTGGAGGAGTTGCTGCCCAGCGCTGCCATCGTGCCCGCCTCGATTCACGGCGCCATGCGCCACTCTGTTTTTGCTGGCGGCAAGCGGCTCCGCCCGCTGCTGGCTTATCAGGCCGCCGTCACCATTGCCGGCGCGTGCCCCAAGGGAATCGCCCAGCTAGGCGCGGCCCTGGAGATGCTGCACACCTACTCGCTGATCCACGACGACCTGCCCGCCCTGGACAACGACGATCTGCGTCGCGGCAAGCCCACCTGCCACAAGGCCTTCGGCGAAGCCATCGCCATCCTGGCCGGCGACGCGCTGCAAACCCGCGCCTTCGAGGTGCTCTCCGGCCTTGACTCGCCGCCAGCAGCCACCGTGCAGATTATCGGCCTCATCGCCAACGCCGTCGGCACCGTGGACGGCATGATCGGCGGCCAGGTGCTGGACTTGGAAAGCGAACACACGAAGCCCACTCCGGATCTGGTAATGGCTATTCATCGCGCCAAAACCGGCGCGCTCATTCGGGTCAGCGTCGTCTCCGGCGGCGTCTATGCCGGGGCAGCCCTGGAAGATGTGGCGCGGCTGACCCTCTTCGGCTGCAAGGCCGGCCTGGCTTTTCAGATTGTCGATGATGTGCTGGATGTGACCGTGGACTCCGCGCACCTGGGCAAGACCGCGGGCAAGGATCAGGCCACGGAAAAAGCAACCTGGCCGGCGGTCTACGGCATCGAGCAAAGCCAGCGCGACGCCGCTCGCCTGATCGAGGAGGCTTTTGCCGCACTCGAGCCTTATGGCAGCCGCGCTGACGGCCTCAAGGCTGTCGCCCGCTACCTTGTCGAACGCAAGAAGTAGTTTTTCGCTATTTGCCGGCCAAGCGCTGCCAGGAAGAAACGAGCATGGACCAGGTGGTCCACGCTACAGCCGGCCGAGAGGCCAGCGTACTGTTTCATGCACTGCGGGTCAGCAACACCAGTGGGTAGCTAAAAGGAAGAGGGGATTCACAGCATGAGCCAAGACAATCCAGCTATCTCCGCCGCCAACGCTGGAACCGTTCTACTAGGAGACCTGGCCGTCAATCGTCTGGGATACGGCGCCATGCGCATCACCGGCAAAGGCATCTGGGGGCCTCCGGCGGATCGCGATGCGGCTCTCAAAACCCTGCGCCGCGTTGTCGAGCTGGGTGTGAACTTCATTGACACGGCAGACTCCTATGGTCCCAATATTTCAGAGGAGCTGATCGCCGAGGCGCTGACGCCTTATCCCGCGGGCCTGGTGATCGGCACCAAGGGCGGATGGGAGCGTGTCGGCCCCGGTCAGTGGATTCACAATGCCACTCCGAAGCATTTGCAGGAAGCCGTGGAAGGCAGCCTGAAGAGATTGCGCCTCCAGCGGATCGACCTCTACCAACTGCACATTCCCGATCCCGCCGTTTCCTTTGACGCTTCCATGGAGACGCTGGCCCGGCTGCGCGAGCAGGGCAAGATTCGCCACGTGGGCCTCTCGAATGTGACCCTGGAGCATGTGGAGCGGGCGCGCAAGATCGTGCCCATTGTCTCAGTGCAGAATCGCTACGGCTTTGCCGACCGGGAGTGGGATTTTTTGCTGAATCATTGCGAGAAGAACGGGATCGCATTTATTCCCTGGGCGCCGCTGGGACAGAATCGGCAGGCAAATGAGCTTTTAGAAAAGGCCGCCAAGGAACTTGGCTGGACCCCGTTTCAGGTGGCCCTGGCTTGGCTGCTCAGGCGCTCCAGCGTCGTGCTGCCGATTCCCGGAACATCGTCCACCGCGCACGCGGAGGAGAACATTCGCGCGGCTGGGCTTCGGTTGCCTAATGCGTGGTTCAAGGAATTGTCCGAGGTGAATCCGCCGCCGGCGGTTCTGCGTTGAGGCCGATGCCGGGGCTATAGCGCAGGCGGCCACATCCAAGCCTTCTGCCTACCGGGCCAGAAGCCGATGCAGGGATTCGCGCTTGGCGTCTACATCATCCACGGTGGTCTGCACCTGGGTGAGCACCCGCTGCACCTGGTCGACATAGCCGGGCATGGCATTCCACCAGGAGAGCAGTGTCTCCTTCTCGTTGAGCATGGCCAGGGCCGTGCCCGAAGCGGCGGCAACCATCCCGGCGCGGCGCTCGCCTACCAGCAGCAGCAAACCGGCTGCCACAAGGGACCCGCCAGCCGCAAATCCGATCCAGTTCATGGGCTCGGAGTTCTTGGCGCACTGTGTTACATCAGAATCACTCTCTGATTTGGAAAGCGGCACAACCACCATCTTCTCTCCTTCGTTCCGGAACGCTGTCTCGGAATCGGTGCATCCAGTATCGCTCAAATCGCCTCCCTTGCACAGTGCGGAAGGGATCGCCACCGATCAAGGTTTATCTGCAAGACGCGGCCTTCAGTCCAGGTCGAATTCGCGCAGCGGCTTGCCGTCGGGGGCGTCCTTGGCCTTGCGCAGGGCCTCGGCAAACTTCTTCTCCAACAGGTCTTCCTTGTTCTTCTCCGCCTCCACCGATTGGCGGAAGATCGACTCCTTGCGCTCATCGTGCTCGCGCATGGCCTGGGCCGCTGTCTCCAAATCCTCGAACATCCGCTTGCGCGGCGCCGGGGTATGGCTCACCACCAGCCCGGTGGCCGCATCAATCTTGAGCATCGCCCCGCAATCCGGGCACGCAACCTCGAAAATCTTGTCTTTCGCCTTGGCCATGATCGTTCTAGGAGCATTGTAAGCGCATTTCGGACACGTTGCATAGGGGGTTCAAAACCCTCGCAATGTACACCATGTACATTGCCGGGCGTACATCTTGTGCTGAAGCGCCCTTACTCAACCACCACGCGAATCTCGAACTGCACATCGTCCGGCGTTGGCTTCTCCCAACTGCGCACGTAGTGCAGCTTCAGAGCCCCATCGCCAGCGTGTTTTGGCTCAAAGGTGAAGACCTGAAAGACGGGCTGGCCCACCAGGCCGGGCTGCTCCTCGGCTGGCACCGGAATCTCAGTCTGCGTCTGGTGAACCAGCTTCACGAGCGGCGTCGATTCCTTCTCGATGTACCACATAAACCCTGTGCTGGGATTCGCTTTCAGGCGCACTTCCAGCCGGTCAAGAAACTTGATGTGAATCACGCCGCCCTTGTCCGCGTCGGTGACGACCTTGGTGGCTGCAAAAGACGCCTGAGCAAAGCAGGCGATGGCCGTCAGCACTAGCAACCAACGAACAGAATCAACCCGGCAAATCGATCGAACAGGCATCATAAAGACTTCCTCCGCGCGGATTTGAAAACGCGAAAACGATTGTTCCAGCGCACCCCCAAAAGATACATCTATCCGGAGCGGGCTGCAACTGGATAATCATGTGCGGTACAATTCTTTGCAGGGGATGGGTAAATGGGACTGGATAGTGTGGAACTCTTGATGCGAATCGAAGAAGAGTTTTCTATCGACCTGCCGGATGAGGATGTCTCCAAAGTTCACACTGTTGGCGAACTATACGAATTCGTTTTAAGCAAACTGAAGACCACGCCGGATTGCCTTTCCAGCAAGGCCTTTTATCGAACGCGCAGAGCCTTGGTCGATGCTCTTGGATTGCCTCGGCGTTCCATTCGGCCATCGACTGATCTTGAACCTCTCTTTCCGACAGCACATCGCAAACAGTTGTGGAGTTCTGTCGCGGATGCAATCGGACTAACGATCCCACGGCTGCAATTCCCAAGAATTTGGAAAAGTCGATTCATACAAATAGCAATGATCTTTTCTACCGTCTTATTACTTTCTGCCGGAATCGCGCTTCACATTTCGCTTGGTCTAAATCTTGATCGTCAAATGTATAGTCTTTTGTACTGGCTTCTCGCAATATTCTTCTGGATCATACTCTTTGGCATTTCACATGACATTCTTCTTCGCAGAATGACCTTTCTCCGTACAGAGATTCCCGTAGTCAGTGCAGGAGATTTAACGCAGATGGTCCTTGCGTTAAATCCCTCTACTTTTGCTCCCGCGATGCCGAACGAAACGCCTCTCACGAAAGACCAAATCTGGATTAAGCTGGTGGAAATCTTTTGCGACCAGCTTCAATTAGATCTGGATGAAATCGTTCCGGATGCCACCATCGCCGAAGATTTGGGAGTTTGCTAAACCGATACAAACGAGAACGGCCCTGCTCATGTGAGCAGGGCCGTTCTGTTTGAATCTGTAATTGAAGAAGTGACTCAGCTCTTCTCCGCTGCCGAAGCAAGTTTGGCTTCGGCTTCGGCGATGACGCGGAGGGCCTCGGTGTAGGCGTCCGCGCTGTCGCCGGACTGGTCCCATTCCTTGTGGCCGCGGGCAAGTTGCTCGTTGGCGCGGGGCACGTCAATCTCCTCGGGTTTCAGCGCGTCGGAGGCCAGAATGGTGACCCGGTCGGGCAGCACTTCAGCAAAGCCCCAACTGACGTTGTAGCGCTGGACGCCGCCAGCTTCGCCGTCAGTTTTCGAGTCTGTCACGCCATGCAGCGTCACGTCGCCCGCGCCCAGTTCGGCCACCAGCGGTGCGTGTCCGTAGAGCGCCTCCATGTACCCGTTCTTCGCGGGCAACTCGACTGCCGTCACCGGGTGATCGAAGAGCGTCCGCTCGGGAGTGACCAGCCGCACGCGCAGTTGATTGGTTTCGTCAGCCATAAGAACCTAGCTCCTAGCTTCTAGCTTTTAGCTTCTAGCCAAATCGCTTTCGCTGGACTTCCGCAGAACAGCTAGAGGCTAGTAGTTAGAAGCTAAAGGCTGCTATTACACCGTCGCCTTCAGCTTCTCGGCGGTTTCCAGCACTTCTTCAATCGCGCCCTTCATGTAGAAGGCCTGCTCGGGAATGTCGTCGTACTTGCCCGAGATGATCTCCTTGAAGCTGCGCACCGTGTCGGCTACCTTCACATAGCGGCCTGCCATGCCGGTGAATTGCTCGGCCACGTGGAAGGGCTGCGAAAGAAATTTCTGCACCTTGCGGGCACGCGCCACAGTCAGCTTGTCTTCTTCCGAAAGCTCGTCGATGCCCAGAATGGCGATGATGTCCTGCAAGTCCTTGTAGCGTTGCAGAATGCGCTTCACGCCCTGCGCCACGTCGTAGTGTTCCTGACCGACGATGCGCGCCGAGAGTATGCGCGAGGTTGAGGCCAGCGGATCGACGGCGGGATAGATGCCCAATTCAGAGAGCGGGCGGCTCAGCACGGTGGTCGCGTCCAGGTGAGCAAAGGTCGTTGCCGGGGCCGGATCGGTCAAATCGTCCGCCGGCACATAGACGGCCTGCACCGAGGTGACAGAACCCTTGCTGGTCGATGTAATGCGCTCCTGCAACTCACCCATCTCGGTGGCCAGGTTGGGCTGGTAGCCGACAGCCGAGGGCATGCGGCCCAGCAAAGTCGAGACTTCGCTGCCGGCCTGCGTAAAGCGGAAGATGTTGTCGATGAACAGCAGCGTGTCCGAGCCTTCCACGTCGCGGAAGTACTCGGCGACGGTGAGCGCGCTCAGAGCCACGCGCAGACGCGCTCCGGGCGGCTCGGTCATCTGGCCGTAGACCAGAGCGCACTTGGAGTTGGCCCAATCACCGGGCTTGATGACGCCCGATTCGCTCATCTCCAGCCACAGATCGTTGCCCTCGCGGGTGCGTTCGCCCACGCCGCCGAAGACGGAGTAGCCGCCGTGGTTTTTGGCCACGTTGTTGATGAGTTCCATGATGACCACGGTCTTGCCCACGCCGGCGCCGCCGAAGAGGCCGATCTTGCCGCCCTTGAGGAAGGGCTGAATCAGGTCGATGACCTTGATGCCCGTCTCGAACATCTCCTCGTGGGTGGACTGCTCGTCGAAGAGCGGCGCGGGGCGGTGAATCGGCATGCGCGTCTTCTCGCCGATGGGGCCGAGATTGTCGACGGGATTGCCGATCACGTTGAGCACGCGGCCCAGTGTCTGCTTGCCGACAGGCATGGAGATGGGCGCGCCGAGATCGATGGCCTTCATGCCGCGCACCATGCCGTCAGTGGCTTCCATGGCCACGGTGCGCACGCGCCCCTCGCCCAGATGCTGCTGGACTTCGAGGATGACGCTGATGGGCGTGGGGACTGTGAAGCCCTCGCTCGTGACGCGCAACGCCTGATAGATGGGCGGCATCGTCGCTTCTTCAAACTGCACGTCCACCGCGGGACCGGATACCTTGATTACCTTGCCGATATTCTCTGCCATTTTTCTGCCTCAGGGGCTAAAGCCCCCTCATTCATTTGCCGCGTTTCGGCACGACTGAAGTCGTGCCCAATTAAAGCAAGGGCAATAGCCCCGCGATCTTACTTGCCTACTTCAACACGACTAAAGTCGTGCCCTTTCAAAAATTGCAGCTATTCTCAGGGGCTAAAGCCCGAAATCGTGTTATCGCTTCACTCAGGGGCCTAAGGCCTCTGCTCCCTCCGGATGCAGCACCCTATTGTGCCGCGGCTCCGGAAACAATCTCAATGATTTCCTTGGTGATGGCCGCCTGGCGCACGCGATTCATATGCAGTGTAAGCGCGTCGATCATATCCGAGGCGTTGTTGGTTGCCGAATCCATGGCCGTCATGCGCGCCGCGTGTTCGGCGGCCACCGACTCCGTCATGGCGTGATACAGCATGGACGAAATGTATTGCGGCAGCAGGCCGTTGAAGAGTTCCTCGGCCGGCTGCTCGTAGATGTAGTCCACCTGATTGGTGCCGAAGTTGCGCGCTTCCTCGTCGGCCTCGGATGTGTCCACCGGCTCCAGCAGGATGCCCGCGCTCAAAGCGGCCTCGGCCATGCGTTCGCGCTCGGCTTCGGTCGGCTCTTGAGAGCCGGTAATCTGCGGAATGCCGATCTTCAGGATGGGCAACAGGCGCTCGACCACAAGCCGCTGCGCGATCACCGATTTGAATTCGTTGTAGACGATGTACGCGGCGTCGATCTCTTCGTGCACGTAGCGATTGATGACACCCTGCGCTAGTTCGAAGACGCGGTGGCTATCCAGCTTCAGCAACATTCCCGGATGGTCGCCGGTAACTTCAACCGGCGCATTGCGTTCGCGAGTCTTGACGATATTGCCTGCCGCGTCGGTCTGCTCGGAGTAAACCGCCGCCGGATAGCGCCGCCGCATCTGGTCGCGCCCCTTGCGTCCCACCGCCTCAATGTCGATCTCCCTGGCGGCGTTGCCGGAGATAAATTGGAATGCCGTCTTGAGGATGTTGGCGTTGAAGGCCCCGGCAAAGCCCTTGTCGCCGCTGATGATAATCAACAGCACCCGCTTCTCTTCGCGCGTGGCAAAGAGAGGATGGCGCAGTTCGCCGGTCGCCGGATCGAAGATCTCCGTGCGCCGGGTCAGCGATTCCAGCACGCTGGTGATCATTTTGGCGTAGGGACGTGCACTGAGCGCCCGCTCCTGCGCGCGACGGAGTTTGGCCGCCGAGACCATCTTCATGGCCTTGGTGATCTGCCGCGTGTTCTTCACGCTGCGAATGCGCCGCCGTAGATCGAGTACGTTTGCCATTTTCAGTTCTCAGTTCTCAGTTCTCAGTTCTCAGTTTTCAGTCAGGACGCCTGTATTAGAATCGGCACTTGCTGAGAACTAACAACTGAGAACTTAATTACGCCTTTGCCGCAGTCTCAAGCTCCGCCTTGAAGTTGGCCGAGTATTCCTTCAGCGCCGCGTGCAGCTTGGCGCGCAGGTCGTCGTCGAGCGCCTTCTTCTTGGTTAGATCTTCGATGAGCGCCGTCTGCGCGCTATCGAGGTACTTGTAGAGGCCGTCTTCAAAGGCGCGAATGTCCTTGATCTGGAAATCGTCCAGATAACCCTGCGTGCCGGCGAAGAGCGCCACAGTCTGCTGCTGCCAGGAGAGCGGCTGGAACTGCGGCTGCTTGAGCAACTCCGTCAAACGCGCGCCGCGATTGAGCTGCTTCTGCGTCAGCGGATCGAGGTCGGAGCCGAACTGCGCAAAGGCCGCCAGCTCGCGGTACTGCGCCAGATCGAGCTTGAGCGTTGCGCCTACCTGCTTGACTGCCTTGATGGCCGCAGAGAAGCCCACGCGCGAAACCGAAAGGCCCACGTTCACCGCCGGACGCACGCCGGAGTTGAAGAGGTCGGTTTCAAGGAATATCTGTCCGTCGGTAATCGAAATCACGTTAGTCGGGATATAAGCCGAGACGTCGCCCGCCTGGGTCTCAATCACCGGCAGCGCAGTGAGCGAGCCGCCGCCCTTTTCCTTGGACATTTTGGAGGAGCGTTCCAAGAGGCGCGAATGGAGATAGAAGACGTCGCCGGGATAGGCTTCGCGGCCCGGCGGACGGCGCAGCAGCAGCGAAATCTCGCGGTAGGCCATGGCGTGCTTGGAGAGATCGTCGTACATCACCAGCGCATGGCGTTTGGAGTCGCGGAAATACTCGCCGATAGCCGTGGCCGCGTAGGGCGCAATGTACAGCATTGGCGCCGGCTCCGAGGCCGAGGCGGCAACGATAACGGTGTGCCCCATCGCTCCGGCTTCGGTCAGCGTCTGGACGACCTGCGCAATCGAAGACCGCTTCTGCCCGATCGCGCAGTAGATGCAGATCAGATCGTTCTTGGCGTTGTTGATGATGGTGTCCAGCAGTACGGCGGTCTTGCCCGTCTGGCGGTCGCCGATGATCAGCTCGCGCTGCCCGCGGCCGATGGGAATCATGGCGTCGATGGCCTTGAGTCCCGTGGCCATCGGCTCGCGCACCGGCTGGCGGTCGATGATGCCGGGAGCCAGACGCTCGATGGGCAGCGACTGCGACGAGGCGATGGGACCCTTGTCGTCGATGGGCTGGCCGAGCGCGTTCACCACGCGGCCAATCATGCCTTCGCCCACCGGCACGCTGAGAATGGTGCCCGTGCGCTTCACCTCGTTGCCTTCGCTCAGCTCGGTGTAGTCGCCCAGAATCACCGCGCCCACCGAGTCCTCTTCGAGGCTCAGCGCCAGCCCGGCAATGCCATGCGGAAAGCTGAGCAGCTCGCCGGCCATTACTTTGTCCAGTCCGTGAAGGCGCGCAATGCCGTCGCCCAGCGACGTAATGGTTCCGACTTCGTCCACCTGGACCTTGGAGTCGTAGTTCGCGATCTGATCGCGAAGAATTTGTGTAATCTCGTCTGCCTTGATCTGAGCCATGTTCTTCCTTTGCGGGACTAATCCCTTAGTCCCTGGTCCCTTGGTCCCTTGCTCTTGTCGCTATCCAGCGACAAGAGCTTCCTTTAATCTGTCCAGCCGTCCGCGCACCGATCCGTCATAAACCGTGGAGCCGATGCGCACCACTGCTCCGCCGAGGATGTTTTTGTCCAGCGTGAAGCTGGCCTGAATCCTTGCGCCTGCCAATTTTTCCACTCCATCCACTAAACCGGCGCGGTCCTTTTCGCCGAGCTTGCGGGCGGTCACAATCTCCACTGAACGCACTCCCTGCCGCTCCTGCATCTCTGTGCGATACGCGGCAATCACCTCGCGCACATCATGGATGCGGTCGTTCTTGATGAGCACCGCCAGCAGGTTGCGCAGCTCCTTCTGCATCTTGAGCTTGGCGTTCATCTTATCCAGAACCGCCACCTTCTGCGGGATGGCGACGGCCGGGTTCACAAACAGCTCGCGCAACTCGAAGCTCTCGTCCCAGGCGGCAAGAAAATCGTCCAGTTGCCGGTCCAGCGCCGCTGCGTCCAGCTTTTCGGCGGTCACCACGTCGGCAAAGGCGCGGGCATAACGCGCAACAAAGATCGCCATTTATTTCCGCCCTTTCTTGGCCGTATCTTTCACAGTCGCGCCGGTCAGGGCCGCGTCCCCTAGAAACTCGGCAATCAGCGCCCGGTCGGTCGCCGGCGTAATGGCCAATTGCTCGACGGCCTGTTCAATGGCCAGATCCGCGGCAAAGTGGCGCAGCGAGCGCCGCGCCTGGGCCACTGTGGCTTCCATCTCCTGCGCGGCGGCGGCCACAATGCGGGCGCTCTCATCCTTGATCGATGACTTGATGCGCGCCTCGTCCTGCTTACTCTCCAGTTCGACTTGAGAGCGAATCTGCGCAATTTCCCCGTCCAGCCCGGAGAGCTTGTCTTCAATCGCACTCAGCCGCGCGTAGGCGTCTTCGCCCACCTTGCGGGCCGATTCAATCTCCGTGCGCACCTTCTCCGAACGGGAGCGAAGCGTCTTGGGCAAGATGCGGAAGAGAAGAAAGCCGACTGCCAGCACGATAATGGCGAAATTGATGCCCTCGAAGATGCGCGCCGTGGTCTCCACATCCAGATGCAACATTCGGGCCATCGTCCGCACTTTGGGAGCATGCAGGTAGACATCGTTCGGGTCTGCCTCGGGCTTGGCAGCTTCGGACCTGCCCGCATTGCTGGCTGATGAATCCGCCGCTATCTGGGCCGCGGGAGCGGTGGTCTGGGCTGCAACTAAAATGGGCGTGGACAGCCCGGCGGCAACAAGCGCCGCTAAAAGAAAGATGCGAAAAGTAAGAGGTGAAATATGCCTTGCCTGCATGAAATCTCTCAACGGGAACCCCCGGCGGCCACGGGCAGCACGGCGCGCACCACCTGGCGGGCCAAATCTCCGGCGGAGGCCTGAATGGCCAGCCTGGCTTGCGCGGCCTCGGCTTCCAGCGCCGTCTTGGCCTTGCTTACCTTCTGCCCGGCAGTCTTGCGAACGGCATCCAGGGCCGCGTCGCGCTCCGCATTCCATTGCTTGATTCGCGCTTCGCGTGCCTTGAAGACCTCGCCCCGCGCCTGGCGCAGCTTGTCGGCATACTCGCCTGCCAACTCCTCAGCCTGGGCGATGGCCTGCTGAGCCTTCTCCTGAGCGCCCGCGGTGCGGTCGTAGCGCTCTTTCAGCGTGGTTGACAGAGGCCCCTGTACCAGAAACTGGTACGCCAGAACCAACACGGTGAAGAGCAAAATCGTGGGAATCGAGCTAAGCAGAAACATCTCGAGTTGTTGAATGATCAATTGCATGCGTATTTAGCTTGCCCAGCTTGTTATTTTTGTTCAGATTTCCAGGCGGTCAGATGGGTCTCGCGCGCGGGTGAACACTTTTTTGTAACAGGAGCGAACCGTCAAGTCAATAAATCTGAGCCCAATTCAACGAATCTTTCCCCTATTTAGAAGACACCGGTGACGGCGGTCACTATTGGGAACTCGTGATCAAAAAAGAACTTGATTTTGCGGGAAACAAGCCTAGACTGAATTTATCACCTAGACCCGGTCCAGGGTCCAGCGGGCGGCCGGCTTCGGGAAGTCCTTCCACTCCCGGAGCCGGTTGCCCGCTTCTGCTTTTTAAGGCCGTGTTGCATCTCAGCCAATTTCCTATGGTTTGGCGGCCGGTTTCTCTGCCGTCAGCAGCCCCTGCGCGCGCAGCCAGTTCTCCAGCAGGTTGGGCCACTGGTTCAGTACCGGATCGCCTTTGCCCAGTCCAACGCCGTGCGGTCCGTTGGGGAAGATGTGCGCCTCGGAGGGAACGCCGGCCTTGACCAGCGCCTCGTAAAATCTCAGCCCCTGCTCCACCGGGACCGTCTTGTCGTTGAAGGTGTGATACCAGAAGGTCGGAGGCGTATCTTTGCTGACAAATAAATCCGGCGAGTAGGCCACGCGCAGCTCCTCGCAGCGTGCCATTACGCTGAATAGCTTGCAATAGCTCAGGTGCGAGGTATCAGACGAAATGGCTCCGATCCAGGGATAGCCCAGCACCAGGAAATCCGGGCGGCTGGAGACGCGCTCGATGGGGTCCTCGGCATCCGGTTTTCCGGCCACAAACTGCGTGCCCGCGAGCGCCGCCAAATGCCCGCCTGCGGAGAAGCCAATCATGACGATGCGATTAGGGTCGATCTGGTAGTCCCGTGCCCGCGCCCGCACCGTCTGCACGGCCCTGCGCGCGTCCAGCAGCGGAACCGGCAGCAGGTAGCCGTGCGAACTGAGCCTGTAGCTCAAAACGAAGGCGCGAAAACCACGCGCGGTAAACCAGTCGGCCACCTGACGCCCCTCATGGTTGCCCGCCAGATGGGTATAAGCGCCGCCCGGCAGAATCACCACAGCCGAACCGTTGCCCTGGCCGCGCGCGGGCTCGAAGATGGTCAGCGTGGGCGTATCTTCGCAGGCCTTGCCTTTGGCCTCCGGTGCGTCGCCCGGCCATAAACGGATGGTCTGGATGCCCAGAAAATCATTGTTGGCGCCAGCCAGCGCACAGGGCTCTTGTCGCGCTCGCGCCAGCCCCAACGCCAGTAAAGCCACGGCCAACACCGCAAGAAATTGTCTCATCATCAACCTCATAAGGATTCGCGGCGATTATACAGGCCGAGGGAAGCTCGATGCGGAGGGAGGCGGGGGTTTTAACCCCCGCATAGAGCGAACAATACAACGCGGCTTTAGCCCCGGTGAAAGCCTCAGTTCCCGGACGCGCCGATGAACTTCGCCAGGTCGCCTTTCAACTGCCGCAGCGCATCGACATTCAGATAGATCATGTGCCCGGACGGGTAGTAGCCAAACTGCACATTGCCGCGCAGCTCCGGCTCCAGGTTCATGTGCGACAAGTCGAACTCGGTGGCAAAGAACGGCGTGGCCAGATCGAAGTAGCCATTGGCTGAAAAAACCTTGAGGTGCGGATTCTTGCGGATGGCGCTGGCCAGGTCCGCGGCCACCCAAGGCTCGGACTGCGTCTGGCCGCCGAAGCCCGTGCCCGGTCCGCCGCTGGTGGGCTTGTGCTTCCAGTCCCACTGGCCAATTGAGTCGGCGCTGGGACGGTAGGCGTCGGTCGATTCGTACTTCAACTCCCGCTCAAGATAATCGTGCAGCGCGGCGACAAAGGCGCCCATGATGCCCGAGTCGGAGGCGTCGTAGCTGGGAGATTCACCGGCAGCGTCCACGTCCACGCCTTCAAAGCGCATGTCGTAACGGCCCAGCGTCCTGCGGTCGTCGCGCAGGACCTCTTTTCTGAAGCGTGTCGGCGAGATTCTCAGATTGGCTTCCTTCACGTAATCCACGCTCAGGCCCGTCAACCGGCTTACCTCTTTGGCTACGGTATCCAGTTGCGCCGCCGGCAAATTGTGTCCGGCAAAGAGCGCCTGCGCATATGGCCCGGAGGCAAAGACGCGCGCCTGCTCCACCCATGCTGCGAGATCCGATGGCTTGTTGGGAATTTTGTTGAAGTACCAGGCAGCCGCCGCGTAGCTGGGCAGGTTGGAGATGTACACCGTGTCGTAACCGCCGGCGCGGATGTAGTAGTTCAAAATCGAGCTGATCAGAATGACGCCGTTCAACTGCACTCCGTCATTGCCCAGCATGTCGGCCAGCGCCGCAGAGCGCGTCGTTCCGTAGGATTCGCCGATAAGAAACTTGGGCGAGTTCCAGCGCTGGTTCACATTCAGGTAGCGCTGTATGAAGCGGTCGAAGGCGCGCAGATCCTGATCCACGCCGGTAAAATCCTTGGCCGTGCCCTTGCCCACGGCGCGCGAATAGCCGGTCAGCGGCGCGTCGATAAAAACCAAATCGCTTTTGTCCAGCAGCGAATACTCGTTGGAAATCAGCTTGAAGGGCGGTCCCGCGGTGGGGTTGGGGCTGTCGGTCACGATGCGCACCGGCGCGAAGGAGCCCATGTGCAGCCACAGCGAGGCCGAGCCGGGCCCGCCGTTGTATAGAAAGCTCACCGGGCGCGTCTGCGCGTCTGCGCCGTCCAGCGTGTAGGCCACGTAGAAGATGCTGCCGTTGGGCTTGTCCTCCTCGTCGCGGATGAGCAGCGTGCCGGCCGTCGCGGTGTACTTCAGCGTCTTGCCGCCCAGCACCAGTTCATGATGCGTGGCCACAGCCTTCTCCGGCGGGACGGGCGTTGCTTCTTTTTCCTTGTCAGCGTCTTTGTGCGTCTCCGCGCCCGCCGCCGGCGTTGGCGGCGCACTCCGCACCTCCTGCGCCGGCAGGGCAGGGGAGAGGAAGATTGAAGCAAGGGCAATCAGCAGGACAGCGCCAATCCGAGAAGCTGTTTTCATTTGCAGAGTCCTCCAGAACGGTTCAATCAGTCTAGCATTGCGTTGGCTTGCTTTCGAGCGCCCTGACCCCTGACCCCTGATCTCAAATTTACAACCACATTTCCGTATGCCCAGTGCGGCACTTCGCGGCCTGCGCGGTCAATTCTTCCGCCAGCCCAAATCCGTAACGCGCAAAGTAATAAGCTGCGCCATGCAGCCTTTCTTGCAATACGCCGCCGGGATAAAGCGCTTGGCTGACAGACTCAGCCTGACGCGTGAGAGAGGCTTCGCGATCCAACTGAAAGTTAGCCGCCAGGCGCCGCAATCGGCTCATCTGGTAGCGCATCTTGCCGGCCGCGGTTTCCGCTGACTGGCCCAGCCCAGCATCGAGCGATTGCATCCACTCCAGCAGTTCCGCAAGCTCGGCCTCCAGTGCCGTTCCCGCTGTTGCCAGCTTCTGCTTTCCTTCCTCCGGCATGGCTTGAAAAGCCAGCAGTTGCGCCAGCGACGCGGAGTTCTCGGCAAAAACTTTCTCCAGCGTCAGTCCGTGCTTTTTGAGCAGTTCACCGATTTCCGGCTCGATCAGTGTTGCGGAAAAACGCGGCAACGCCGGCGTCGCTCGGCCCAGAATGCGCTCGTACAACACGGCGGACTGGGCAAAGTAAGCAATCTCCGCCGGTCCTCCGACAATGGCCGAAGTCGAGAGCAGAAAATCCTGGAAAAGCGGCCTCAGCAGCGCCGAGGGCGAGATGCGCTCCGGCTCGGCCTCAAGAATCCCCACTAAATCCGCCGTGGAATAGCTCTTCCGCCCCGCCTGCCACAGGCCATTCGGCTCCTGCGCGCTCGGGATCAGCCGCTTGAGCGCGAGGCGTGCGCCAGTTCCTTCGTCGATGAGAAACAGCAGGCTGGACTGCGGAATAACAGCCACCTGCGCGTGATAGCCGCCGGCTTCCAGTTCCCGATTGCGCTCAACCAAAGCAGAGTGCAGCTCATCGGCGCGCTCCAGGGCCGCGCGTAAAACCGGCGCGGCCACACGGTGCGCCTCGCGGCCTCCAGCGTCCAGCACCAGCAGCCCTTGTGTGGCAAAAACGCGGGAATAAAACTCCGCAAAGGCTTGGGCCAGCGTGCGTCCGGGCTTGTAAGCCGCGGCGAGCGCGTCCATGGCCTCGGAATCTCCCAGCAGTTCCAGCGCCTTCTCAACCAGCGGTGTAATCGAGTCGTCCAACTCCAGGCCGCCCACCGGCCGCGCCGCCTCGGGCGCCGCCGTATAGCTTAGTTTGCGCAACTCGCGGCGCGCCGGAAAGACGACGTGGTTGATCTCCTCGAAGTCGTGGTCCTCCGTTGCCAGCCAGAAAATCGCCGCGTGAGGCTGTCCAGCGGCTGTTGCCTGGCGCGCCCTTGCCAGCGCAGTAGCCGCCTTGAAGGGCGTGAAGAGCGGCCCGCCAAATAGCCCCACCTGTTGCCCGGTTATCACCACTCCCGCGCCGACCCGCAAAGCCTGGAGTGCCGCCGCGGCAGCAGGTGAAGGCGCAGCATTCTGCCTGGCCAGCAGCCCAACCAGCTCCGGCCAGTGCGCGGGAAGCGCAGGCCGCTTCCGCCAGCTCTCGTCCCAAGAGCCAGAGGCATAGAGTGCCCGCACCGCCGCCGCTCCGGAGCAGTACTCCAGAAACAGCCGGTGCAGTGACGGCACAACGGTGATGGGATGGCAATCTGCGGTCAGCAACTCGTTCTCTTGATAACAGGGAATCCCAGGTCGAACCCAATCTACGCATACTGTGTGGGATTCGGCTTTAGTTAAGGATGCCACGCCGGACCCATTCGATGCACGGTTACGTTTTATTGACGCATTTGGGCCGCGCTGTGCGTATACTCTGAATCTGATTGCGCATGTTTCCGGGGTGCGCACCAATCGACACCAGAGGAGAGACAAGAGATGCCCAAGAAAAAGAAGAAAGCCGCCAAGGCCGCCAAGCCCAAGGCTAAGAAAGCCGCCAAGCCCAAGGCGAAAAAAGTTGCCAAGCCCAAGGCTAAAAAGGCTGAAAAATCCAAAGGGAAAAAAGCGGCCAAGCCCAAGGCAAAAAAAGCTCTCAAGGCTAAAGCGCTGAAGCCCAAAGTGAAGAAGGCCCTCAAGGAACTTCTGCCCGCGGTGGAAGAGAAGGCTGAACTACTCAGCTCAGAGGCGGTCTTCGAGGGACCGCTCTTCCGCGTGCTGCGCGACCGCCTCATCGAGCCGGGCGGCAAGCTGGCTACCCGCGACATCGTCCGCCACAACGGCAGCGTGGTCGTTCTGGCCATCGACAATGCAAAAAACAAGCGCGACCCCTGGATTGTGGTTGAGCGGCAATACCGCCATGCTGCCGGACGGTTCCTCTGGGAGCTGCCGGCCGGAAAGCTGGAGCCGGGCGAAGAGCCCCTATTGGGAGCCCAGCGGGAGCTTGCCGAGGAGACCGGCTACCGCGCCAAAAAATGGAAACCGCTGGTCGAGTACTACGCCAGCCCCGGCTTTCTGGGCGAATCGATGAAGGTCTTTGTGGCCGAGGGCTTGGTGGCGGGAGACGCCCATCCGGAAGACGACGAGCAAATTGCCTTTCGCCTGGTCAAACTCTCCGAGCTGGTCAAACTGATCGAAAAGGGCGCGATACTGGATGGCAAGACGCTATCTACCGTCCTCCTGTACGCGCGCAGCCTCGCAGGAAAAGGCAAGAAGTAGCGAACATATCGAGGCATCAAGGCTCCAAGGCGGGGGTATTCCCCCGCCTTATGCCAGTAGAATCAATGCGGTTAGTCGTGATGGGTTACAATCCGCCCTGGATCCCAGAGGGCCGCTTGAGGGGAAATTGCTACTATCTTCCTCATTTGCCGCAACTTATTCATCTAATTCGTCCTTGCCAACCCGGCCCGGTGGCTGAAAGCCGGTCTTGTCCCAAAAAGTGTATTTCTCATCATATTCCTGCATCTTTCCTTATTATTTTCGCGTCAAAATTTATATCGACGAGCATTCCCCAGTTTTATCGCCCGTCGTATATCACAGGATGTAAGGAAGGCAGGACCCTGTGGCACAGTACAAAGGGAAGGTCAAGTGGTTCAACAACGCCAAAGGTTACGGTTTCATCGGACGTGATGATGGGCCGGATGTATTCGTCCACTACTCATCGATTCAGTTGGATGGATACAAGACGCTGAAAGAGGGCGACGACGTTGAATTCGACATCGTCCAGGGCCAGAAAGGCGCCCAGGCGGATGCGGTGATCCGTCTAAGGGGCGGTACCCCGAGCGCCACTCCCAGCGCGGCCTAGAGGCGCTGAAGACCGGGCGAAACAGCAAGACCGTCACGGCGCGAACGCTTGAGGTGTGTCCGTTTCCTTTCCTTTGTCACAAGGCACTGTGCCACTTCCCGCACTACCCCGGAACATCGTCTAGCGTGAAAATCCGTTATGTTTTCAGAAATAATATATGGATTTATGCGCCCGGAGAGATAAGATAAGGGCGCGATGAGTTTACTCCATCAGGAATCCCCGCTAGATATTGACGATGCCGCCCGCGGTGAAGAGTTCACCCGGGGCACCAGCCATCTGGTCTGGGCCGGCGCAGCCGCGGCCCTGCTGGTAACTGTCGCACTCGCCCTTTATGTGTTGGCTACACAAAAGCCGCCCGTGGTCAGCGGAGAGATTGTTCAGGTCTGGGCTCACCCCAACCACGTTGTGACCTCAGGCCTGGACGCCAACGGCGAATCCATGGCCAAGCAGAGTTTCGACCAGGTGCTGGTCATTGCCCGCGTCAAGCTGCACAATCAGAGCAAGAGTCCGCTCCTGCTTGAGGATGTGCTGGCCAATCTCAATCAGGCAGATGGCATCCTCTCCGTCTCCGCCGGAAGCTCGGGCCAATACGGGGAGGTCTTTCTCGCCTATCCCGAGCTGGCCGCGCTCCACTCCAATCCGCTTTCGCCCCACGCCACCTTCGAACCGGGGCAGAGCATGGAGGGCAACTTATTCTGGATTTTCCGCATGTCCAGGCAGGAGTGGGAAGCGCGCCGGGATCTGAACTTCACCTTCAGATTCCAGTATCAGGCTAACCTGGTGCTCGCTCCCCATACCGCGGTTATGGAACAGTAGGAGGAACCGGCGCGCTCTTGGGAGCTGACAGGTACCCGCTTACCTGGTTCTTTGAGCTGATCGTGTTTACCACCACCTCAAAGAGCTGCGGGTCCTTGCCGCTATAAAACTGCAACGGCTCGTCCACTCCCTTGTTGTTCTTCGGCACTTGCTTGTCATCCGACACCACGGTCAGGCTGAAGGTGTACTTCTTGGGGTCGGCCTTGGTCAGTTGCAGACTCACCGTGCCCACCGCTTTCTTCTGGCCTTTGGTCAGCGTGAACTCGTAGTAATTCCGGTCGCCTTTGTGCTTGAGCAACTCCAGCTCATCGTGAGTGCGCGCGATCAGCGTGCTGTGCCCGTCCAGATCACCCTTCATTGACTGCAACTGGCTGATGGTCGTGGCCAGATCGCTCTGCGTCTTGCTCAGGTCCGTTTTGACCCCGCCCACATCGGTCTTCACCCCTGAAACATCGGAGGAAAGCCCGTTGACCGCCTGCGCGGTCTGCTTCTGTGCGCTCTCCAGCCGCTGGCTGTCGGCCTGCTCCCGGCGGAGGATTTCCTGGACGCGGGCATCCATCTGCTTCTGCGTAAGCCCCAGCGACTGGCCCAGTTCCTCGGTAGCTACTTTGAGGCGGGCATCAGTTTCGCGCAGGTCCGCGGCCAGCTTCTTGTTCTGATCCTTGGCCGCATCGATATCTTTCTGCTGGCTGGTTAAAGTGCCGCTCTGTACGTAGTTCCAGATCAGGCCGCCCACTCCAGCCAGAAGGGCCACGGCGATGGCCGCCAACAGCGCGCCTGAATAGCTCCGGGGTGTGTCGTCAAGTACACTCATGTTTTTACCTTTCTTTGGCGGCCCGTCTCGCGGACCGTTTCTCGTAAAGGGCGTCTTTCCGCCTGTTTGGACGCGGCTGAAATGGGATTTGCTCCAGAAATCCCCATCTCTGCCGGACTTCACCCTGAACGTCAAAAAACGAAGCTCTCGCTTCGGACCCTCCAGGGTGAATCTACAGAATATAGAAATATTCCGCCTTGTGCAGGGAAAGCTGCTCGCATTTGAACAGTTCACGCCCCTAAAAAGTTTCTGGGCCGTAATTCCCTCCGTCCCGGCCCCGCTTTCATGACAAATATGGAAGTGCTACGATAGAAACATCCTTGCAGCACTTTTAGCTAGCTCTTTCTGAATCTCAGGTAAAATTGCCACATCCACAGGAGTAATCACCATAAAGGAGAAATCCGAAGGCTATGTCGACTGCTGTCGCTGGAAAGGGTTTGGAGGGAGTTGTCGCGGCGAACTCCGGGATCTGCTGGATCGATGGAGAGGCCGGAGTCCTCTCCTATCGCGGCATCGACATACACGAGCTGGCACAGCACTCCACTTTCGAGGAGACCACCAGCCTGCTGTGGAACGGCATCCTCCCCAACCCGCTTGAGCTGCGCGAGTTCCAGTCGCAACTAACGCTTGCCCGCTCGCTCGACCAGCGCATGATTCAGATGCTGCGCACCTTTCCCCGCACGGCCACTCCCATGGAGGTGCTGCGCACGGCGGTCTCCGCGCTCAGCTTCTACGACGCCGACGAAAAGGACAGCTCCCACGACGCCAACGTGCGCAAATGCTTCAACCTCACCGCGCAGTTCGCCATGATCGTGGCCATCTATGACCGGCTGCGCAAAGGCCTCAAGATTGTGCCTCCCGACCGCTCCCTGAACCACGCAGCCAACTTTCTGTGGATGCTGAACGGGGTGCAACCCTCTGAAACGGCCGTCAAGACCATGGATATGGCGCTGGTGCTGCACGCCGAGCACGAGCTGAATGCCTCCACCTTTGCCGCCCGCGTCATCGCCGCCACCCTCTCCGACGTCCATTCGGCGGTCACCGGCGCAATCGGCGCGCTCAAGGGACCGCTGCACGGCGGCGCCAACGAAGGCGTCATGAGGATGCTCTACGAAATCGACAAGGCCGGCGCCGATCCGGTCGAATACGTCAAAGGGATGCTGGCCGCAAGGCAGAAGATCTCCGGCTTCGGCCACCGCGTTTACAAAACCGAGGACCCCCGCGCCACCCACCTGCGCAAGATGAGCGAGCAGCTCGGCAAGGATGCCGGCGTGCCCAAGTGGTTTGATTATTCCCGCGCCATCGAACTTTACATCAACACCGACAAAAAGCTCAACGCCAACGTGGACTTCTACTCGGCTTCTACTTACGCCACGCTGGGAATCGACATTGACCTCTACACGCCCATCTTCGCCATCAGCCGCATGGCCGGCTGGGCCGCCCACATCATCGAGCAGCTGGACGACAACCGCCTCATCCGCCCCCGCGCCGAATACATCGGCCCGCCCTATCCCGCGCCGTACATCCCCATGGAAGAGCGCGGATAAATTTCGACCGGTAGAGAAACTTTCTGGAAGATTCCGGTTTCTAACGGATGGAGAATCACTCATGAAGTCGAAATTTGCTCTGGGGTTGTTGTGTATTTGTCTGACTTCCGGCAGCGCCGGTGCACTTGATCATAATCTTTACCCCGTCCAAGGACCGTTGGCTGCGCAGACGCCTCCACCGGAAATCACCGTAAAGCTGACAGGCTCTCCTTCATACAAAATCTCTTTGGTACACATCAAAGGAGAGTCATTCCAAGGAAAATGGACAACTGAGAGGGAATCATTCGTTAACGTCAAGACGCCGGGAACTCCTGCCAGTTACCCGCCGCAACCGAATCTGGCCTTCGCATGGGATGCCATCTTTGGACAGGGATATTTTTTATCCAGCGTTTTAGGCGAACAAGTAGGCCACGCTCTCATCACTGGAGATCAGGGAACAGTTTTTCAGTTGGAGTTCATTGAGGGGCATTTTGGCGTAGCGGTGGATAGTCGGGGCAACATTTACAAGATGGTCTGGTAAAAGATTCGGTCCGCTGCATCAATCAAGCCGGTCCGGTCTGTCCTCTCACGCCTGCCGCCCCTTCCACAATAGATAAAGCCCCCAGGCAGCCAGCGTGCAGCCGTCGCGGATCGCGCCGCTCCGCATCATCTCCTCAAACTCACCAACCGCAACCGAGCGCACCACCAGGTCGTGCTCCTCGGCATCCGGTTCTTTCTCCGCGTGCGTCAACCCGGTGGCGAGATACACGTGCAGCTTCTGCCGGAGAAAGCCGTAAGCTATCCACAGATCGCCCAGGTGCGCCATATCCGCGGCTTCCATGCCGGTCTCCTCTTTCAACTCGCCGCGCGCCAGTTCTGCGGGATCTTCAACTTCCATCTCCCAGCCGCCCTGGGGCAGCTCCAGCGCCCGCTCCCCGATGGTGTAGCGGAACTGCTCCACCAGCCACACCCGCCCCTGATCGATGGGCAGGATAATGGCCGCGTCGTGCTTCTCCACCACGCCGTAGATGCCCCGCTCGCCGTTGGAGCGGAGAATCTCATCCTCGCGCACCCGCATCCAGTGGTTGCGATAAACCTCGCGGCTGGCTAACGTGGTAATGGAACGGCCGGCAATGGGTTCGTTTGAATCCACAATGTTTTTATCACCTTTCATTGCAGGGTGCGCCATACGCCTGTAGTCTACTTTTACTTCGCCGCGTGACGCCGATGCCGCAGCGTCATGTGGTTGATTTTTCATCCGGCGCTTATATCTGGAGAAGAACTCAACAAATCGATGGTAAAGTGTGTCTGAGCACAATTCAATGCCGGACGTCTATCTATTTAATAATCTTCAGTGCATCGTTATTTGGCATAGGAATGATGCTGATCCAGATGTGCTGTGAAGTAGAGGAGATGCAATGCCATTGCCGATGAAGATCGTGTGCGCGATGCTTGTTTTTGGGCTGATGCACTGCAAGGCACAGAGTGCGGTAGAGCAAAGCGATCAACCGGTTACACCACCAAATTATCCGGAGACAACGAGCGCTCTCGCTGTGACTGGCCAACCCTTCTCAGCAATGAAGTACACACGCACGGTGAAAACCATGCCGGACGGCAAGCATGTTGTCAGCTCCGAGCGCTATAGCATCCGACTGGTGCGGGATGCGAAAGGACGTGTTCTGGTTGAGGGAGCCAGCCCTCCAGGTGAGTGCGAGGGGCCGGGATTACTGGAACCGCTGAAGTGTGGATACGCCAAAATTATTGTCTTTGATCCAATGGCGCACATCATTACAGCATGGTCGGTGGGCGAGGTAGCCGGACATGGGGGAATGTTATACAAGCTCTCTGCGGCGCAATTTGAGGAAGCTGTACGGATGACACTGGATCTTCCGAAGGATGCGTATGAGACGGACCCTGAGGAGTCGGATGTCATCAGTAAGGATTTGGGGCAGAAGGAAATTGAAGGCGTATCCGCAACCGGCGTGAGGTGGACTACCGCAATTCGTACCGGAGATCCCGGTAAGAAAGCAATAATCACGCACATCCACGAAGTCTGGACTTCAGCCGAGATGAGGATGGTCATCAAAGTGATTGACGGGGATCCTCGAGATGAGGAGACTATATCGGGCTTGGAGCACATTTCGCGACTGCCTGATCCATCGCTATTTATTCCGCCCGATAATTACGATATCTGTGACGGCAAATGGTGGCGCAGGCCTCATCCCGAACATGCGGACTGGGCTATTCGTGATTTGGCCGAGTGGCAAGTAAAATAGTCCGCAACGCCGGCTTCATTCTGGTCATCGAGCAGCGCAGCTAAAGCCGCGCCCTTTCAATGCAAAAGGATTCCATGCCCAGTTTATTATTCCCGCAAACGGTACTGCCGCAGACGCCCCACCAGCGAGGCTGGTCCGCTCACCGTCAGCCGAACAAAATTTCCTTCGTACTCTCTGCTATGCACTACCATCCCCTCCTCGATAGCCGCCAGCGCCGCGCCCTCCTGCTGTGGAACACGCAGTTCTGTTTCGATGACCGGATCGGAGAACAGCGCGCGATCGATGGCCTTGAGCAGCGCCTCCATCCCCTCGCCGGTGCGCGCGGAGACAGCCACCTCAGCCCCGGCTTTGCTCCGTTCCAGCAATCCTTCCCGCTCATGCTCGTCCAGCAGGTCGATCTTGTTCAGCACTTCGATGCGCGGCTTGCCCATCGATTCCAGTTCGTTCAGAACCCGCTCCACCTGCGTCTTCTGCTCCTCGCCATACGTTGAAGCGGCGTCGCGCACGTGCAGAAGCACTTCGGCCTGCGCCACCTCTTCCAGAGTGGCGCGGAAGCTCGTGACCAGCGTGTGCGGCAGGTTGCGGATGAAGCCCACCGTGTCCGACAGAAGAATCTTGCGGCGGCTAGGCAGTTCTATTGCTCGAAGTTTTGGGTCCAGTGTCGCGAACATCTTCGGCGACTGCAACACCTGCGCGCCGGTCAGTTGGTTGAAGAGCGTGCTCTTGCCGGCATTGGTGTAGCCCACCAGCGCCACCGTGGGCACCGGAACCGACTCGCGCCGCCCGCGCTGCTGCTTGCGCACCCGGCGCACCGCCTCCAAATCAACTTTCAGCTTGTCGATGCGGCGATTGATCTGCCGCCGGTCGGTTTCCAGCTTGGTTTCGCCGGGGCCGCGCGTGCCGATGCCGCCGCCCAACTGCGACATCGCTTTGCCCTTGCCGCTGAGCCGCGGCAGCATGTATTCAAGCTGCGCCAGCTCCACCTGCAACTGTCCTTCGCGGGTGCGGGCGTGGCGGGCAAAGATGTCCAGAATTAATTGCGTCCTGTCCAGAACGCGGCAGGGCAGCGCGGCTTCCAGGTTACGCAATTGGGTCGGTGATAGGTCGTGGTCGAAGAGCACCAGGTCGGCCTCTACCGAGGCTGCGATACCGGCGATCTCCTCCACCTTGCCGGAGCCGATCAGCGTGGCCGGATCGGGCTTCGTGCGCCGCTGCAGGATCTCCGCTGCCACCACGCCGCCGGCGCTGGCCACCAGTTCGCGAAACTCGGCAAGGGACTCTTCCGCGTCCAGTTCCGTAAGCGAACGCGACCGGGCTGCTCTGGCCGGAGATATACCAGGAGGAACAGATTGCGGCGTTGAATCTTCGACAGCGGAATCCAAGGCAGCAGGCTCCGAGCACACCGTCGCGCGACGCGCCTCTGCCTGGGCTGCATGGCTGACGCGGGAGTGGAGCCCGAGATCCACCCCCACCAAAACCGCCCGCTCCGAACTTCCACTCACGCGCCTGGAATCGCGCGCGGGGATGGAGGTACGAAGGCCTGTCTTGCTTGCCTTTACGGCCAAAGGAGACCGCTTCCCGCCTGCTATCGCTGCTCTCCAACGGCCACAGCCGCGGAGGCGGCCGGAACCGTGTCAGCGGCCACGCCTGCCAGACGGTGATCACTGTGACCCGCTCCCCGGTTGCTTACCACCGTCGATATGGCATGCTTGAAGATCAACTGCTCCTGGCTGTTGTTCTCCAGAAGCACGGAATACTTGTCAAATGAACGGATCTTTCCGGTGAGCTTGACGCCGCTGACCAGATAAATCGTGATGGGGGTCTTGTCTTTGCGAACCGTGTTCAGGTACGTGTCCTGAATATTTTGTGCCGGCTTGTTTTCCATGTGCCGATCTCCTGCTTTCCATGGGGGATGGATGCTATTCGATAGCATGTAAATCAGCGGACGCGGCGCCGGAAGCTCCATTACCGCAATTCCCGCAATTTATTAACAATATAGAGCTTTGCCGACCTTTTCAACCCTCACTTGACTCAATTTTCTATTCCGGGGCAGATTTTCGCTGTCGCTTGACTTGACAGTGTGATGCATCGGGTCCCGTTTTTGCGACCGGGAGTCCATGCGGCTGCTAGCATGGATGTGTGAAAGACTCACCGAATCAGCCTGAAAACCCCGCCGCAACCGCCCAGCCGGTGCCCATGCTGGACCTCAAGCGCCAATACCAGCTCCTCCATCAAGAACTTCTGGAGGCTCTTGGCCAGGTTCTGGCCTCGCAGCAATTTATTTTGGGCGAGCCGGTCGCCGCCTTTGAAAAAGCCGCTGCGGAGCGCTTGGGCGTGGTTCACGCCATCGGCTGCTCCTCTGGCACGGATGCTCTCTGGCTGGCTCTGGCCGCCGCAGGCATCGGCTCCCCACCCCACGGACCAGGACCCGTCCGTGGGGACCCCGGTCCCGGCCAGGCCGTCGTCACCACCCCCTTCAGCTTTTTCGCCTCGACCAGCGCCATCCTTCGCGCTGGGGCCACGCCGCTGCTGGCCGACATCGACCCCGCCACCTTCAACCTAAGCCCTGTCGCCGTCGAAGCTATCCTCAATGGTCCGCAAGGCGCCTCCGTCCGCGCCATCCTCCCCGTTCACCTCTACGGCCAATGCGCCGACTGGACAGCCTTCGACTACCTCGCAAAGCAGCACAATCTCAAGCTCATCGAAGACGCCGCCCAGGCCTGGGGCGCAGATTATCAAGGGGTAAAAGCCGGAGCATTAGGCGATGCCGCCGCCTTCAGCTTCTATCCCACCAAGAACCTGAGCGCGGCGGGCGACGCGGGGATGGTCACGACAAATTCAGATGAGATCGCCGAGCGCGCGCGGATGCTCCGCCAACACGGAATGCGCCGCCGCTACCACCACGACGAAGTGGGCTGGAACACTCGCATGGACGGCTTGCAGGGAGCGATTCTCGGCGTCAAGCTCCGCTACATCGACGGCTGGAATCAGCTTCGCCGCATCGTCGCCAAGCGCTATCACGCGCTCTTCCACGCTGCGGGACTGGTCGAGGCCGGCCCTTATCCCATCCACGGAATCGTCTTGCCGCAAGAAGTGCGCGGCACGCATCACGTTTGGCATCAATTCGTGATCCGCACCACGCGCCGCGATGAACTGCGCGCATTTCTTACCGAGCGCAAGATTGGCTCGGAGATCTATTACCCCGTCCCGCTGCACCTGCAAATGGCGTTGAAGAGTCTGGGCTACAGCGAGGGCAGCTTCCCGGAGGCGGAACGAGCGGCGCGAGAGGTCCTTGCCCTGCCCATCTTCCCCGAGCTGCGCGAGGACGAACAGCAGACGGTGGTCAGCGCCATCGCCGAGTTTTTGAGCTGAGTGAATAGGGAGCAGGGAACAAGGGTGGCGAGAGCAAGGGGCTTCAGGCCCCTGCACCCTCCTCTTTATGAACCGCTCCCTGATACCCGCCTCCCCTTGTGATAATCTGAAAAACCTACTACTTCGAGGCTCATTTCAGTATGTCTTCCGCTTCGCCGCTCGCCCCGCTGCACATGATCGACCTGATCCGCAAGAAGCGCGACGGCGGCCCGCTGAACGCGCGCGAGATAGGCTTTCTGGTCGCGGGCGCGGCCAACGAATCCATCCCCCTTGAACAACTCGCCGCGTGGCTGATGGCCGCATGGATTCGCGGACTCTCACTGGAAGAAGCGCGCACGCTGACCCTCGCCATGCGCGATTCCGGGGAGAAGTTTTCACCCGCGCGCCTGGGCAAAACTGCCGTTGACAAGCACTCCACCGGCGGCGTGGGCGACAAAACCAGCTTTCTCATCGCGCCTCTGGCCGCGGCCTGCGGCGTGGCCGTTCCCATGATCAGCGGACGCGCGTTGGGCCACACCGGCGGGACGCTGGACAAATTGGAATCCATCCCCGGCTACCGCACAGCCCTCACGCTGCAAGAATTTGAGGCCGTGCTGATGAAGTGCGGCGCTTCCATCATCAGCCAGACCCAGTCGCTGGTCCCCGCTGATCGCGTCCTCTATGCGCTGCGCGATCGCACCGGAACCGTTGAAAGCCCCGGCCTCATTTGCGCCTCGATTCTCAGCAAAAAACTCGCCGCAGGTCTCGACGCCCTGGTCCTCGACGTAAAAACCGGCTCCGGCGCATTCCTGCGCAAGCCGGAAGACTCCGAGTACCTCGCTGCGTTGATGGTGGCTACCGCCGAGGCCGCCGGAACCCGAACCGTGGCTCTCATGACCGACATGGGCCAGCCGCTGGGCCACATGGCCGGCAACTGGATCGAGCTGATTGAATCTGTGCAACTGCTGCGTGGCCAGCGTCCCTGCGTGAGTGAAGACCTGCGCAAGCTTTCGCTCGTTCTGGCTGGTTGGATGATTCACCTGGGAGGCCAGGCCGCAACGCCGGAGCTTGGCTTCGCCCGCGCCGAAAAAGCTCTCACCGATGGTTCCGCGCTGCGCGCCTTCTTCGCCATGATCGCGGCCCAGGGCGGCGACGTCCACGCCTTTGATGATCCAATCGCCTTTCACAAGCCCGGCGCCACGCTGGTGCTGAAGTCGTGGGATAGCGGGTTCATTTCAGAGATGGAGATGACGAAGATTGGTTGGGCCGTGCAGCGCACCGGAGCGGGCCGCGAGATAGCCGGTGAGCCGGTCGATCCCCACGCCGGCATCGACTTCCACGCCCGCCGCGGCGCGCATGTCGAGAAAGGCCAGCCGTTGGCCACCCTCTACGCCACCAGCCCCGCGCTTCTGGCCGAGCCGGAGGAGATTCTCAAGCAGGCCATTCACTTCTCCACAACTCCGCCGCAGGCAGTGCCTCTGGTCAGCCGTATCTTTACCCGCGAATCGGCGGAGGCTCACTTGCGCTCGCATTCGAATTCCTAGTTGTGCAAACAAGTTCTTACGCGTTACCGGTCAACCGTTTTTGGCATGAGTAGAATCAACAGGAAAATCGATCTCTACAATCAGCGGTGGCGACTGGTCGAAGTCGCTATAACGAATCCACTTGGGGCGCACCACGAAATAGGTGATTCCAGGCCAACTCATGCGAGCCGGTCCATCGGGCCAAGCCGAAAAGTACGCCTCTTGGTAGCGCTTCAACTCTGCGCCGTAAGGCTCGAAGGCAACACCCTCGAACTGAACCGTCTGCTCTCCTCCCCATCCCACCACAAACGAACACGATGGGCACTCCACCAGATTCGAATACTTTCTGGAGGACTTGACTGTATCGAAGATGATCTCCAGTTCAGGAGTCGTCGCGATGCCGACCAGCGCGGACTGCGGAATGCCGTCCTTCGATGTACTGGACACGACCCCATAGAGAAATCGTGTCATGAACGAGTGAATAGCCGCTCTTTCCATCTCAACCTCCGGGATCCCAATCACAATATAATGCTGACATCCGTTCTCGCGGCTTGGAAAATGCTGAGAATTCGGACTTGTCTTCGAGTTACACGCACTGACTAGCGGCTAGTAGCTGCCTTTTAAGGAGTGACCGTCTTGTATCGATATACCGGAGTGCTGGGCATCCTCGCCGTGCTGTTGACGGCTTATTTGTTCTCCACCGACCGCAAGCGCATTCGCTGGCGCACCGTAGCCTGGGGTCTCGGACTGCAACTTACCTTCGCCTTCCTGGTGCTGCGCTACGACTACGGGCGTGATGCCATGACCTGGGCCGGCGGCGTGGTCAACTCCATGCTCAACTGCACCTTCAAAGGCTCAAGTATGCTCTTCGGCCAGTTAGGCCTGCCCAACTCCGGAGCCTTCGGCAATCTGCTGCCGCCCAACGCCGGCGCCATCTTCGCCTTCCAGGTTCTGCCCACCATCATCTTCATCTCCGCCTTCTTCGCGTTGCTCTACCACGTCGGCGTCATGCAGCTCATCATCCGCGGCTTTGCCTGGGTCATGCTCAAAACCATGCGCATCTCCGGCGCTGAAAGCCTGTGCGTGGCCGCCTCCGTCTTCATGGGCCAAACCGAAGCCCCGCTCACCATCCGTCCCTTCCTCTCCAAGGCCACGCGCAGCGAGCTGATGACCATCATGACCAGCGGCATGGCCCACGTCTCCGGCGGCATCATGGCCGCCTACATAGCTTATGGCGTCGAGGCACGCCATCTGCTTGCCGCTGTCATCATGACCTCGCCCGGAACCATCCTGTTGTCCAAAATGCTGGTTCCGGAAACCGGCCTCCCCGCCACCGAAGGCAAGGTCGTCATCCCCAAGGACGAACTGCATAAGGATGAAAACTTCATCGGCGCCATCGCCCGCGGCACCATCGATGGCGGCAAGCTGGCCATGAACGTAGCCATCATGCTCATCAGCTTCATCGCCCTCGTCGCCCTGCTCGACAGTATGCTTGGCTGGACGCACTCGCTGGCTTACATGCACTGGGTTCCCGGTTCGCTCGGCCAGATTCTTGGTTTCCTCTTCGCTCCTGTCGCCTGGCTCATCGGCGTTCCCTGGCACGACTGCGGGGCCATCGGTAATTTGCTGGGCACGCGCATGGCGCTCAATGAATTGCTCGCCTACATTTCGCTGGGCGCGCAAAAGGCCACACTTTCGCCGCGCTCCTTCACCATCGCCACCTTTGCCCTGTGCGGCTTTGCCAACCTCGGCTCCATCGGCATGCAGATCGGCGGCATCGGCGCGCTGGTTCCCGAGCGCCGCAACGACCTGGCCAAGCTCGGCTTCCGCGCCATGTTCGCCGGAACGATGGCGAATCTCATCTCCGCCTCCATCGCCGGCATTTTCCTGGGATAGTAACTCTGGATTTATTCAACAACCCCTGTGCCCCATCCATTCGCTCTCTTTGCGAATGGGTGGGATACCTCGAATCACTGGTCTTTTCTTCACTCTGCCTTTGTTATCCTGTTTCAGTGGAGTACGACCGCTACATCTATCCGCCCTATGACGCGCCGCTCGCGGAAGCATACGACGGCCGTTTCGAATCCGTATTCGTAATCCTTCATCCCTTTGTCTGCGTGCCGGACAATCTCGCCTGGAAGGCGACCAAAAAATATCCAACCGACGAGCAGATTCTGAGTGATGGAGCAAAATGCTCGTGGGCTCGCATTGCTGCTCAAACAGGACTGAGCACCTGCTGCAAAATGAACCATGCGCTGCTGACTGCAACAAGATCAATCGCCGACGAATTATGCGATTTCCCCGCCGCCACAGCGCTGCTGAGCTATCTGCAATCCGAATCCGTTTGGATGCCCGTACAGGGCCGATTCGAACCCTTGCTGCAAATGGATTTTCTCGCGGCCTTCGCTGCCGCCGGCCAGCAAGAACTGATCTTCGTGCCGGAGTTTCCCCATACCGATCCCATCCAGCTACTCCATGTTTCGCGACTTGTGAATCGCAAAGAAGCATTCCCCGCCCGCGGAACTCTGGTGGCACCAGATGAATCCTTCCTGCTGACGGTGGATTGGGATAGTTTTTTCACGCTCTTCTACGGCCCGCGTGCGTTCGTCACCGAAGTAGCCCGCCGACAGAATCTCGAAGGCTTTTTCGCCACCCCCACCACCGAGCACTCCTGGTACAACTATTCGCTTGGATGCTGTGTGGTCACGCTGGCGCCGGATGGATGGCCGGCTGCTTGAGAACTTGTTCCTGTGGGTGGGAAACCACTTATCTCAGTTTTCCGCCCTCATCCTCTTCAATCTGTAAAAAATCGTCAGCGCCGTCACGCTTCCGCACGTCAGCAGGCTCGCCGCCATGCCCAATATCAGCGACAGGTCCCGCTGATAAACCCCATGCACAATCCCCACCACCTGCAAGCAACTGAAGCCGCCAAAGGTCACGAGAGAAATCCCCACGTCGCTCTTTTTCCGCCAGAGGGCTACTATCTGCGGTACGAACAACAGCGCGTTGCAACCCAGCCCCAGCCCGAAAATCACCGCAACAATCTCCTTCATCCCTGTCCTCCATGCATACCAATCGCATCTCACTCCATCTCTCATTCGACACGAGCCGGCTTTGCTCCGCGCCTGTAGAATGTCTAAGGAAGTCTGATTCAGTGTTTATTGCGAGTAAGCATTCCCTCAGGGGCTAAAGTCCGCGTTCATTTTGTTGCATTTGCGGCACGACTGAAGTCGTGCCCTTTCAAGACATCGATTGAATCAGAGTTGACCTAAACACATCGCCAGCACGAAATATGACCTACTACGACCAAGTCTCCGAAGCCACATCGTTTCTCCTCAGCAAGCTGGGCCCGCACAGCCCACGCATCGGCATCGTTCTCGGCTCCGGGCTGGGCGCAGTGGCCGACGCGGTCACTGCGCCGGTCTTGGTCCCCTACGCGCAGATTCCGCATTTTCCGCAATCCACCGTGGAGGGCCACGCGGGACGCATCGTCGCTGGCCTCTTGGGTGGAGTTCCTGTCGTTGTCCTGCAGGGCCGGGTGCATTTTTACGAAGGCTACTCACCACAGCAGGTCACCTTCCCCATGCGCGTGCTGGGCGCGCTCGGCCTCCAGGCGGTCATCCTGACCAACGCCGCCGGCGGCATCCAGGAGGGCTACCGCGTGGGCCAGCTCATTGCCATCAGCGACCACATCAATCTCATGGGCTGGAACCCGTTGGTTGGGCCTAACGAACCGCATTTCGCAGCACGCCCCGGCGCCGGATTGCGCTTCTTCGACATGACCGAGGCTTACTCGAAGCCGCTTCGCGCCCTGGCGCACGAGGCCGCGAAGGAAGAGAATTTTGCGCTGTCCGAAGGCGTCTATGTAGCCGTCAGCGGGCCGAGCTACGAGACTCCCGCCGAGATTCGCGCCTTCCGCGCGCTGGGCGCATCCCTGGTCGGCATGTCCACCGTGCCGGAGACCATCGTCGCACGCCACATGGGAATCGATGTTCTGGGCATCTCCTGCGTCACCAACCTGGCCGCCGGCATCGGCGCTAAACCACTCGATCACGCCGAGGTCGCGGAGATCGGCCACCAGGTCGAGCATCGGCTCGCCCGACTGCTCGAGCGGCTCGCGCCCAAAATCGCCGCGACCATGCCGGAGACAGGAGATCAACAGCCGTGAACCAGGAAGCCGGGCACAGCGCGCGTCTCCCCTTTCCGCCAGTTGTGGTGGGAATTGCCGGCTGTACCGGCTCGGGCAAAACTACTCTGACCGCCGAGATGGCTCGCACCCTCGGCGGCGTTCACTTTCATACCGACACGTACTATCGCGATTTGGCCCACATGCCGCTGCAAGAGCGCGCCCGCCAGAACTTCGACCACCCCTCGCTGATCGAGATTCCCTTGCTGGCAGCCCACATTGCCGCGATGGCCAGGGGTGAAGCCATCGAGCGCCCGCTCTACGACTTCGCCTCCTATACCCGCGTCCTCGACTCCAACGGAATCGCCCTTACGGAGACCGTCCGCCCCGGCGCCTATCTGCTCATCGAGGGCATCTTCGCCCTCCATTTCACCGAACTGCTGCCCTTCTACCAGTTGCGCATCTACATCGACACGCCAGACGAGGTCTGCTTTCAGCGGCGGCTGCAACGCGACATCGCAGAGCGCGGCCGTACGCCCGAAGTAGTCCGCCAACAATATGAGGCCACCGTCCGGCCCTCCAGCATCGCCTTTGTCCGCCCCTCGGCAGTCCACGCCGATCTCACCGTTGACGGAACCGGCGCACTCGACTGGAAGGTGGAGCAGATTCTGGCCCAGATGAATCGCCGCGGCTTGTTGCGCTTTCAAAATTGATACACTTTTGGCATTTGCCAGACCAATCAGATTTCACACTAAAGTTTCATTAGAAAACTATCATTTTCCGTTTTCCTCCCGATATGTAAGCTATGCATTATAAGAAAGCCATGCAATCGTTGAGGCATAATGTGGCCGCATGGCTGCAGTTGGGCGTATCGCCCCAAAGGCTGGCGCTCACCCTGGCCCTTGGATTTGCCATCGGATGCATCCCCGTGCTGGGCGTGACCACCACCCTGTGCATCGCCGTGGCGTTTGCTCTGCGGCTCAACTTTCCTGTCATTCAAGCGGCAAACTGGGCCGCGGCGCCGCTGCAGTTGGTGCTGATTATGCCCTTTGTGCGCCTGGGCTCGCGGCTGTTTGCCTTCAGCTCACATCGCGCCGTCGAGATTGGCTTTCTGCTGCACGGTTCGCCCCTGGCGATGATCTCGCAGGTGGGCGGAATGTTTGGTCAGGCACTGCTGGCCTGGCTGCTGATCGCCATACCTATGGTGGCGCTGATGACCGCGATGCTGACCAGGCTGCTGCGCCGGGTTCCGTCCATAGCCCATGCCGAAGCCTGCAACTGAGTCTCAGCGGCCGGTCAAATTCTCCAGGTCATCCGGATAGCGATTCCCCTCAAACGTAATCTTCGAAGCCGCATTGTCGATCTCCCTTAGATCCTCGGGGGAAAGTTCCACGACTGTTGCCGCGATATTCTCTTCTAGCCGCGCCAGCTTGGTCGTCCCCGGAATCGGCACAATCCACGGCTTCTGCGCGAGCAGCCATGCCAGAGCGATCTGCGCTGGCGTCGCCTTTTTCTTCATTCCGATCTTGCTGAGCAGATCGATGACGGACTGATTCGCCTTCATCGCCTCCGGCGTAAAGCGCGGCAACTTGCTGCGAAAGTCCGTCGTATCGTGCGCGATCTTCTCGTCCATCTTTCCCGTCAAATAGCCTTTGCCCAGCGGGCTATAGGGAACGAAGCCGATGCCGAGTTCCTCGAGCGCGGACAGAACTTCTTCCTCCGGCTTCCGCCACCACAGCGAGTATTCGCTTTGCACTGCTGTCACCGGTTGCACGGCGTGAGCGCGGCGGATAGTTTTGGCTCCAGCCTCAGAGAGGCCGAAGTGTTTCACCTTGCCCTGCTGAATCAGTTCCTTCACCGCTCCCGCCACGTCCTCGATGGGCACGTCGAGGTCAACGCGATGCTGATAGAAGAGGTCAATGGCGTCGATCTTCAGGCGCTTGAGCGAGTCTTCCGCAACCTGCTTGATGCGTTCCGGCCGGCTATTGAGTCCCTGCCAACCCGGACTTCCGTCGGGATTGAGATTGAAGCCGAACTTGGTGGCGATGACCACCTGGCCTTTGAAGGGCTCGAGTGCTTCGCCGAGCAGTGTTTCGTTCGTGAACGGGCCGTAGACCTCCGCCGTATCGAAGAACGTGATGCCGCGTTCGACGGCCGCGCGCAGCAGTGTGATCATCTCCTGCTTGTCTTTGGGCGGCCCGTAGGAAAAGCTCATTCCCATGCAGCCCAGTCCGAGCGCCGATACTTCCAGATTGTCTTTTCCAAGTTTCCGTTTTTGCATTGTGTCTCCTATTGAAATAATGTTGGCAACTCCTTGAGTGTCGCTTGGAGGTTAGCGATTCGTCATGCGCTCCACCTCTTCGGGGTAGCGGCCGCCTTGCACCGTAACCTGCGCGGTAAGGCTGTCGAGTTCGCGGAGATTCTCCGAGGTGAGTTCCAGTGCAACGGCACCTATGTTCTCCTCGACACGCCGTAATTTTGTGGTGCCCGGGATGGGAACGATCCAGGGCTTCTGATGGAGCAGCCAGGCAAGTGCGATCTGAGCCGGTGTCGCCTTTTTCCGCGCCGCGAAGGAGGAAATCAGATCGACCAATGCCAGATTCGCTTTCAGAGCGGCGGGGGCAAAGCGAGGTATATAGCCGCGGTTGTCCTCTTTGTGGAATTGTGTTTTTTCTGTAATCGATCCGGCAAGAAAACCCCTACCCAGCGGGCTGAAGGGGACAAAGCCAATTCCGAGTTCCTCCAGCGTGGGCAGAACTTCTTCTTCGGGGCGCTTCCACCACAGCGAGTACTCGCTTTGTACCGCGGTGACGGGCTGAACGGCGTGCGCGCGACGAATGGTCTGCGCTCCGGCCTCCGACAAGCCGAAGTGTTTGACCTTGCCTTGCTGTATCAGATCCTTCACCGCTCCGGCCACATCTTCGATTGGCACCTCCGGATCAACGCGGTGCTGATAAAGCAAGTCAATCGTCTCAACCCGCAGCCTCTTCAACGAACCCTCGACGCTTTCCTTGATGTGCGCTGGACGGCTATCCAACCCTGGGGCGGATTTGTCATGAGCATTCAAAGCAAACCCGAACTTTGTTGCGATCACTACCTGCTGCCGCATCGGAGCCAGTCCTTCGCCAACAACCTCTTCATTGACGAACGGACCGTAGACCTGTGCCGTATCGAAAAACGTGATGCCCCGTTCGACCGCTCCCCGCATCACGGCGAACATCTCTTCCTTGGTGCCGGCCACCGGTCCGTGGCCTTCACTCATCCTCATGCAACCCAGGCCGATGGCCGAGACTTCCAGATTGCTGCTTCCGAGCGTGCGCTTTTGCATTGTTCCTCCTACGTCTGCTTGGGCCATTCCTACCGTACAGTCCGGCGAAGATCAGCCCGATTCAGCTGATCTATTTTCGATACTGTTCGTCGCTTACCTTCTCCAGCCAATCGACGGCCTTGCCGTCGAGCTTCTCCTGGATGGCGATGTGGGTCATTGCGGTATCCCGCTTGGCCCCATGCCAGTGCTTTTCTCCCGGCTCGAACCAGACCACATCACCGGGGCGAATCTCCTCGACCGGACCGCCTTCACGTTGAGCCCAGCCACATCCTGCCGTCACAATGAGTGTCTGGCCGAGTGGATGAGTATGCCATGCCGTTCGCGCACCCGGCTCAAAGGTGACGATGGCGCCGCCGGCGCGCGCTGGATCGGGCGCCTGAAAGGGCTGATCGATGCGTACGACTCCGGTAAACCACTCGGATGGTCCCTTGACCGAGGGCTGCGAACCGATAGGTGTGACTTTCATAACGGCATCTCCTTCAGCTATCACTCCGATTTGAGCGAAGCCATGTCGATCGAAAAGCGGTACTTCACATCGGACTTGACCAGCCGCTCGTAGGCTTCGTTGATTTTCTGGATGGGGATGACCTCGACATCCGAGGTGATGTTGTGCTGGCCGCAGAAGTCGAGCATCTCCTGAGTTTCCGCGATGCCGCCGATGAGCGAGCCGGAGAAGCTGCGGCGCGCGAAGATGAGGCTGAAGACGGCGACCGGCAGAGGCTTTTCCGGTGCGCCCACCATGGTGATGTTGCCGTCGCGGCGAAGGAGGTTGATGTAGGCGTTGATGTCGTGTTCGGCGGCCACGGCGTCGAGAATGAAGTCAAAGCTGCCGCCGTGTTTGGCCATCTCGTTGGCATCGCGGGAGAGGACAACCTCATCGGCGCCGAGGCGGAGCGCGTCGTCTTTTTTGCTGGGTGACGTGGTGAAGACGACGGTATGGGCTCCGAAGGCGTGCGCGAATTTGACGCCCATGTGGCCGAGTCCGCCGAGGCCGACAACGCCGACCTTCTTGCCTTTGGTGACGCCCCAGTGGCGCATGGGCGAATAGGTGGTGATTCCGGCGCAGAGAAGCGGCGCTGTCCCGGCGAGGTCAAGGTTCGACGGAACGCTGAGAACGAAGCGCTGGTTGACTACAACGCTGTCGGAGTAGCCGCCGTAGGTGACGCCGCCGGTGTGCTTGTCGGGCGAGTTGTAGGTAAAGGTTGCATTACGGCAGAACTGCTCGAAGTTGGCCTTGCACTCCGGGCATGTGCCGTCGGAGTCCACCAGGCAACCGACACCGGCAAGATCACCCGGCTTTAACTTCGTAACTGCGGAGCCGACCTTGGTGACGCGACCGACGATCTCATGGCCGGGAACGCAGGGGTAGACAGTGGGCATGAAGCCGCTCCACTCGTTGCGGGCCTGGTGAAGATCGGAGTGGCAGATGCCGCAGAAGAGAATCTCGATCTGGACATCGTTTTCGGTGAGATCGCGCCGCGCGATCGTGGTGGATGCAAACGGCGATGTTGCGCTGGCGGCTGAATATGCTTTGGCGTTGTACATATGAGATGCCTCCCGGGTTTATTAACCAACCTTTGTGATGCAGGGCAGAATGCCCTGATTCACACTTTATCTCAGTCCACAGAATAGGTCCGGAAGTTCTCATAGCGGTATCCAAATCCTGCTAGTTTATTGCCTATTCCTGTCTAACTGTGACAATTCTGTGCAAAGAGGTCCAGTTCAGCGATACGCTAAATTGTAGGGGGCAGCGGAGAATGCAAAGGTCGGATGAAAGGGTTGCAAGCGCAGACTCGCGGGCGGAAGTGGAGAAGCTGAGGGCCGAACTGGCGCGCAAGATAGCTGCCCACACCCACAAGGAGGGTCCGGTGGCCACTGATCTTCCAGGCCTGAGCCTCTCCCGCAGAAGCGCGACTACTGAATGTTATTCCGCCGCCTACGAGCCCGAGTTGGTGGTCTTCGCTCAGGGTGAAAAGCGCATCACTGTCGGCGGCACCACCCACCTCTGCGACGGTTCCACATTTCTGTTGACCTCGGTCGATCTGCCGGTCATGGGCCAGTTAACAAAGGCATCCAGGAACGAGCCTTTTCTGGCTCTTGTTCTCAAGCTCGAGATGCCCGTGGTGCGCGAGATTCTCAGCCAGGATGAGTTCCTGGTCCCTGAGGTCGCCTCCTGCACGCGTGGCATGGCGGTCGGCAAGACTCCTGTCGAGTTGCTCAGCGCCTGCTGCCGCCTGCTGGACCTTCTGGATGCGCCCCAGGACATTCCCTTTCTCGGCAGCCTGATGCAGCGGGAGATCCTCTACCGGTTGCTGCGCTCGCCGCTCGGCAGGCACCTGCGCGCCATTGCCACGCTGGGTGAGCAGAGCAACCGCACTGCGAAGGCCGTTGCCTGGCTCAAGGCGAATTACGAGAAGCCCCTGCGCGTCGAACAACTGGCCTCCGTGGCGCAAATGGGCGTCTCCACCTTCCACCATCATTTCCGCTCGCTGACCGCGATGAGCCCCCTACAGTACCAGAAGCGGCTGCGCCTGCATGTAGCCCGCGTACGCATGATCACTGAGGGTAAGGATGCCGCCAGCGCCGCCTTCGAGGTCGGCTATGAAAGCGCCAGCCAATTCAATCGGGAGTACAGCCGATTCTTCGGCCAGCCTCCCATGCGGGATATTAAAGCGCGCCGGCTTACCAGTTCCGCAACAGCCCGCGACTGACGGCGCTATGCAAACGCATTTTCAAGGGATACCGTGAGCTTCAATCTCATTTTGGCGCGTAAGGGTCGTTCACCGGCTTGGCGCTCTCCAGCCATGCTGTGTAGATCATGTCGCGCAACATGCTGGCCCCGGCGGCCAGCCGCTCAGCGGTAAACTCCCTTGACTCAGGTGTTCCCGCTCCCGCAAACCCGCCCGTTTTGTCCAGTTGATAGACCTTTTCCACGTAGGTCTTGGTGTGTCGCAGGTAGGATACATAGGCATCAAAGAGATCGCCGTCGATGGCCTTGACCGGCGTCATCTTCGCCCGCACGTCGGCCTCGTGGATGTTGGCTTCCACAAACGGCCCCTCGAACTGCCAGTGAATCTTGTGTTCGGTGGTATAGCTGTTGGGATTCGGTCCTGTCCATCCGTTGTATTGAACGGTGGTATGCAGGGGCTGCGAGCCGTCACCCACGTAATGGCCCAGCCATCCGGCATAGAAGTGAATGACTTGCTCGACGGCGCGGATGTCTTGGTCGGCAGTCGGCTTGACGCCAGTATTGGCGTCTGGCTTGGCGGCGGTCAGCCTGCGGTACTCGCGCATGGCGGACTTCAGCCGCTCCCACACCTCGTCGGTCTCCCAGGGTTGCAGGCCAATCTTCTTCGGGTCCTGGTGCGCGGCGTAGACGCTGGCCTCAAAGTCGAAGCGGCGATGCGGCAGCGGGCCCAAGGCGTCGGCCAGCTCCATGTCGATGAAGTGCTCGGGCGCCTGCGCAGCCACCAACTCCGGCTCGGCGGGCGAGCGCCAGCGGTCCGGCTCCGGGCCCAGGTACTCGATTTCGGCAATGGCCTCCGGCGAGCGTAGAAAGGCCGGCACATCCGCCGGCAACGAGCTAGCCGCCAGCTTGTTGATCATCCGATGGCCGCCGTTGCCCCATGCGTGGGCAGAGGGCGGTTGAGCAAGAACGCAAACCAGCCCTGTCGCGGCAAGGGCTGACAAAAACACACGGTACGGCGCAAAGGTAGAGAACATGAAGGCAGTATACCGCCGCCCCGCGGAGCGCCCTTTTTGCAGCACCGGCATCAGTTTTCGTCGCTGAAAATCGCCTCGATGGTGGTCTCAAAGAGGCGAGCAAGTTTGAAGGCCAACGGAAGGCTGGGATCGAACTTGCCAGTCTCGATGGCGTTAACCGATTGGCGCGAGACCTCCAGACGCTGGGCCAGATCGGCCTGCGACCAGTCGCGTTCAGCACGCAGCACACGCAGACGGTTCTTCATCTGTACCTCGCCCTGACAAACCCGTAGGATATGCCCGCGAAAACCCAGAACAGAGGATAGATATATACCAGGTCCATTTGCGGGGCACGAGCGAAATCCACCATATAGCCCCAGGCGGTAATCACTGCCAGAATCCCGCCAGTTCCGCCGAGCAAAGACTGTACGAGCAGATTGCGCTGGAACTCGTCCTTTTCTTCGGCCAGGTAGACGCCGGGGTAAACCAACGCTCCAATGATGGGAAGCGCGGGAAGAACGGCCACCAGGTAGGCGAGCACGCCGTGTGGATGACTGAGCCGAAACACCAGAGCGGCCACGAGAGAAAACAGGACGCACAATGCCGCCATGGTCCACATGCGAATCACGTAGCGGCGTTGCGCAGGGTTCTTGTATGAACAGAGCATGATTGGTCTCCTTTACTTTTCGAAAAACAACATGTTACGAGTTTTAACCTGCGTCCGGCATGGTTCAGCCACAAGCACACGCGTAAGGTCTTTCATTTGTACTTCGCCTTCAGCGGTCCGGTCGAGATGCCCACGAAGAACCAGAAAAGAGGGAAGACCAGGTAGAGATCAAGGTGCGGTACCTGGACAAAATTTTCCAGAAATCCCCACACAGTAGTCACAGACAGGGTGGCTCCAATGCCCCACAGCAGCGACTGGACAAGTACCGTGCGCTGGAACTCATCCTTCTCCTCAGCCAGGTACATACCCACCACAACAACCATCCCAACAATGGGAAGGGCGGGAAGAACAGCAAGCAGGTAAGCCAGCGCACCTGTCAGGTGGTAGCGAGAGAAAGCCCAGACGGCGGTCACCAGGAAGGCGACGTAAAACGCCATCGTGGTAAATAAACGATAAAAGTAGCGGCGGACAGCGGGATTACTTGTTGTGCAGATCATGGTTGGTCTCCTTTACTTAAAGACAACTAAACTTTACACAATAAGCCAAAACGTGTCAAGTGTCATTGACAAATTATTTTTAGAGGGGGTTTTGGGCCTCCCAGGCCTCGTCTTGAGTCCTGGGAAACCCTGCTGAGCGACGTCTACTTGATCTCCCCGAAGTGCACATCTTCCTCGGCTGGCGCGCCCGGCTCCAGGAACTGAATCGACGTCGCCGGCCCCAGCTTGGCCGGCTCTGTCCAGGAGTTGAGCTCCCAAACCACCTGCTTGGCCGGATTCACCTCGATGGCTTGCATAGAGCCCACCATCGCAGCGGGATCCATGCTCCACTCGTTCAGCCAGCTGTTTATAACAGTATTGCCATTCGCCAGCCGCCATGCATTTTGCAGGTAGCCGTACTTGTACTGCGGCGAATCAGTCTTGCTCCAGCTCCACACCGTGTCGCCGCGCCGCGTCACCTCGCGCGTGCCTGTACTGTCGGTGATCAGCATGTTGCCATTCTTGAGCGGCGTTACGCCCCAGATGCCGATGCCGGGAAACGACCACAGCTCATTGCCGCTGGAGTCGTACTCCACCACCTTGTTCAGATCCATGTGCCCCACCATCAGCGTGCCTTGCGCCGTGAGCCGCGCGTGGCGGAACTGCGGATGGGTGACGGGCGGCATTTTGGTTTTCAGCTTGAACTCCTTCACCGTCGCGCCGGAGACGATATTCACCACCCGCACCACCGCTGGGTCGCCGTTCTGGATGTACAGCACGTGCTCCTTGCCGATGGGAATGGCGGTATGGACCTCGAAGCCCGCCGGCGGTTCGTAGTGCCACAGCACCTTCTTCTCCGGCGTAATCAGCTTGACGCCGAACTGGTGCGCATAGAGAATGTTGCCGTTCGACAGCATCACCGAGTCGCTGATCTCGCCCTTGCCGTCCACATCGTTATAGCTCCATACAACCTTGCCGCCGCGCACAATGAAAATATTGCGTTGATGCGACTCGCCGGTATACATAAAGTCGTGCTGGGCCAGCCCCGTGGCCGGAAGCTGCGCTGGCGCGGTCACTCCGCTGAAGACTCCCAAAATAAACGAAAAAATTGCCAATTTCCTCATGATTCGATCTTTCCTCCTTGCACTTCAGTCATTAGTCAGCACGAGAATGCTCTACACGCAACACATGAGTCCAAAAATTACTCGAAGCTGTTTCATAACCGAAAGCGGGCCGTCTTTGAGTTTTCCCTCAGGGGCTAAAGCCCGCGATTATTCTACCTCATTAGAGGCACGCTAAAGCCGAGCCCTTTCAAAACCTGGTTATGAAAGAGCTTCTCGGTAATTTGGCCTTCGTTACATATCTCGGCAATAGCATTTGAGCGCAACAATGCCGCCTTCTGTTGAGAAGAGGCGGCATTGTTTTCCCGGCTCCATGATTGAAGGCAATGAGCAGCCTTCTAGCTTGCCGCGCCTGCTTTGGCGGCCGCTTCCACCTCGATCAGCTTGCCGCTCGTCAGGTCATAAATGCAGCCGTGGATAGAGATCGAAGAGGGAATGAGCGGGTGATTGCGGATGCGAAGCACATCGTCGATGACCGCTTGCTCTCGATCGGCGATGGGCAGCCACTCAATGTATTCGCCGGCCCGCGAGCCAGGTCCAGCGCCGGAATCTCGAAAGCCGTCAGGGGTCAATGACGCCGGTTCGAGAGTATTCCTGAGCAAGTCGCGCATCTCTTCGTTGGTAAAGTACTCCATGGCGCAATAGGTGTGATGCATGACAAAGAACTCGCGGGCGCCGAGCAGCTTGTGACAGATGACCAGCGAGCGGATGGCGTCGTCGCTGGCGCGTCCGCCGGCATTGCGGATGATATGCGCCTCGCCCGCGGCCAGGCCGGCGTTTTTGATCGGATCGAGCCGCGCATCCATGCAGGTAAGCACGGCGTAACGCCGGGCGCGAGGGCGCGCAAAACTGTTCTTCTCATCAAACAATGCGCTGTACTTCTGGTTTACGGGGACGGCCTTGCCGGGGACATTGCTCATCGATTTCTCCTTTCATTAAGATGACGCTACAGCCATTTTCGATTCTGTTCGCAACTGAATTCATAGTGCAAATTCGAAGGCAGTTTCATGGGAATATAGTCAAAGGCCGCTACGAGCCTTCGAAGTTCGCCCCTGTTGAAGCCGCACCCAATTAAACGACTGCTCTTTCTCCCACTAGCAGCCTGCAAATGCACTAAACTCAACCCATGGGCTTTCAGGATTTTCTCGGCAATTCGGCCACCGTCACCCATCTCCGCGAGAGTATACGCGCGGATCGTTTTCCTCAATCGCTGATTCTGGCCGGTCCGCGCGGTGCGGGCAAGTACACCCTGGCCCTGATGCTTGCCAAAGCCGTCAACTGCCTCCAGCCTACTGAGACAGACGGCTTGCCCGACTTCTGTGGTGTGTGCTCGAACTGCACTCGTATCAGCGATTCAGCCAATCTCGAAGAGCGAGTCGCCGAAGCCGCCGCCGCGCGCGAAGAGATGCGCGACACGGACAAGAAAGAGACGCGCATCCTCATCCAAACGCATCCGGATGTTTTGGTGATTCCGCCCGATCCGCCGCAGTTGCTCATCAAGGTGGGCCAGGTTCGTCAGGCGATTCACGTGGCTTACTATCGCCCGCCGGTGGAGGCGAAGCGCACCTTCACCATCTTCACCTCGTCCGCCTTTATGAAAGAGGCTGCCAACTCGCTGCTGAAACTACTAGAGGAGCCGCCTGC
>CAWDQS010000044.1:0-32857 GCA_963804295.1 uncultured Acidobacteriaceae bacterium | reverse complement strand
GGCTCCCCACCCCGGAGATGAAGACCTGTCTCCGGGAACCCCGGCTCCCCACCCCGGAGATGAAGACCTGTCTCCGGGGACCCCGGCTCCGAATCGATAGGCCAGCCTCTGCATCAGTTCCGACTGCAGCGCGCTTGTCCGGTTCTGCGGCGTCAGTAGATCTTCAACCCAGATTTGCGTGCCGTCCTCGATGTGGATCATCTCAGCCCGGAGCCGGTAATACGAGGAGAACGCCTGCAGGGTTCCGGTCAGCACCATGTCCGCCTTCAATTCCCGGCCAATCTGCAGGGCGGTGAGCCCGCGCTGCGCCAGAGTGAAGACCGAGTCCCGTGCCAGCACCGCAACGGTAAAGCAGCCCGTGCGCGCGAGGCTAGCTGTTGTTTCTTCCGCCAAGGCCAATCCGAGATGTTCTGGAACGAAGTGCCCGGTGGCGAAGGGCATGATGGCCAGCCGGACAAGCGTCCCAGCAGGCGCGGCGTCCTCGCGCCTGATTGCGGCCGTAAAGCGGTAGCCGCGCTTGTAAACAGTTTGGATGCACGTATCCGGTTCTAGGCGCGCGCGCAGGCTCGACATGCACTTGGGAACGCTGTCCGCCGTCACATGAACATCGCCCCACAATGCATTTTTCAACTGCGCGGGCGAGACCACTTGGCCGGCATGCCCTATAAGCAGCCGCAGCGCCGAGAGCTCCCTGGGAGGCAAGTGAACCACCACTTCGCCGCGCCACAGCGTGCCATCCGCATCTAGCCGGAAGCCGGCAAAAGAACAGGCCGATGCTCGACCCCGGCGGCCTAGAGCTATCTTCGGTCCGGTATCACCACGCCGTCGGCCAAGGATTGCCCCCGGCGCGCCAGAATCCGCACTCCGGCGGCCACGACCTGCCGACGGTGAACTTGCATCTCCACTGCGGCGTACAGAATCTGTCGCCGGGGCAGCAGTATCTCCACGCCTGCGGCTGAGACCTGCTGCTTCACCCCAACGCGCAGAGTCCGCTCGTTGGGGATCGCGAGTCACTGGCAAGCTCGGATCATGCGTATCGCTCGAAACTGTGTGGGACTCATTTTTCGGTGCCATTTCGCTTCCCCTTATCCTGGGCAACACGGCTGCCGATCTCTTGCCGATAAGCGCAAAACAAGAAAGGCAACTGCCAACAGTAGTCGCGGGAATCTGCGTGGGGAAGACCCAGGGGAGGAAAAAGAGCAGCAGTTCCAGCGAATCTCTGTGCTTCAATGGGCCCAGTTACTTCATTGACCTCCAGAGTATCCGTTTTCAATACGCATGGGGAAGGGCATGACGCAATTCTTTGAACATATTTATTAACTAAGTAATCTACGCTGAGTTACTAATGACAGATTTCATGAAAACTTCAGAGTAACTTCAGATATTCTTCTGGAAAATCAGGGCTGGGGGTTGACAAAATAATAAAGGGAGCTTGCCATGTCCAAAACTGTTTCCTATGCGCAGTGGTCTCTTAAACCGTATTGCATCGGGATGAAGCTGCGCTCGCTGCGCACTCAGAAGCGGCTCACGCTCTCGCGCCTGGCATCCGAGACCGGACTTTCCACGGCACTACTTTCCAAGCTGGAGACAGACAGAATGGTTCCCACGCTGCCCACGCTGGCCACCATCAGCCGGGTCTACGGGGTGGGGATAAGCTACTTTTTCACCGAGCCAACCAAGCACACGCTCTCCATCACGCGCAGGGCTCACCTAGCGGGCAACAGCCGCGGACTGGAGTCAGTGAAGGTGACGCCGCTGAACGCAGTGACGGAGGAGACACGGCTGGTGGCGCGTATGATTGAGTTTCCCGCCGACGGCGCCTCATCCTGTGGCGCGGAATCCTGCTGCGATGGAAGAGCGCTGGTATACGTGCTGGAAGGGAAGTTGCAGTTGGATGCGGGCGGGATGCAGGAGGTGCTTGACGCCGGTGATTGCGTCTGCGTGGAGAGCGAGATGGCGCTGGCATGGAGCGCGGCAGGCAAGCATCGCTGCCGAGTACTGAAGGTGACGATGGCCGAGCCGCGCGCCGAAGGCTGAGAGGCCCGGTTGGCGTGGGCAGTTGCCGGATCAGGGGGTTGTAGTGCCGATGACGCGCGGGATCAACTGGAATGAATTGAGAAAGTACGTGGCGCGCGCGTACGGGCTGCCGAGCGGCGCGGCGATCAGAGTCTGGTAAAGCGTTGTACCCACCAGGTAGATGCGCGCGTAAAAGTGCATGGTGTCGTTCTCGGCCTCAAACTCCCTGCCGGGATAGGTGCCGAAGGTGATCGTTTCTCCTCTGACCAGGTGGGCTTTGACGTTGTCAAGGGCACCCTGTTGGGCGCCGTTCAGCACCTGGTCCGGCGTCCTGTCCGAGATTGCCGAACCGTAATCGCAAACCCCGGCGAATACCGCGGCCTGGCCATCCTCCACCAGATATGCGCGCAACTCGAAGCTGCCCTTCTCGGTGGGGACGTCCTTCTTCGAAAATTGTGGTTCGCCAGGGAACGAAGCGCTGAATCCATCCGCCGGATAGCTGTAGGTCTTCCACTGCTGGGCCTGCGCGCCGGCAAACGAAAACAGGGCAACCGTGAGGGTTATGCGGCTGAGTATGGAAATGTGTTTTCCGAGCATACTGATCGACCTCCTTGAAGCGAAATTCGCGAATTTTGTGATTCTAACATTTCAGGCGCGTTGACGACGGTTCTGCCTTGCTGGCGATCCGCTGTTTGCCGCCAGCGGGGCCAGTCTGTAGGATGGACAGGAAATCAAGGAGTTCCGCGCCATGCGCCCCAACCTCAACCTGATGAAGGCAACCCTGACCGGCGCACTGGGCGGGCTGCTCTTCGGCTTCGATACCGTTGTGATTTCAGGAGCCATTGATGCGCTGGTGCGGCTCTATCACCTGAGCCCGCAGGGCAAGGGCTGGACGGTGGCCATCGCGCTGATCGGAACGGTGGCGGGAGCGCTGGGCGCGGGCCAGGCGGGGCAGAAGCTGGGCGGGCGCGAGACGCTGCGCATTACCGCGGTGCTCTATGTGATTTCAGCTGTCGGTAGCGCGCTGGCCTGGAACTGGCCGGTGCTGATGGTCTTTCGTTTTATCGGCGGGCTGGGCATCGGCGCTTCGTCGGTGCTGGGGCCGGTGTACATTGCCGAGCTGGCTCCGGCCCGGTGGCGCGGGAGGCTGGTGGGCGCCTTTCAGTTCAACGTGGTCTTCGGCATTCTGGTGGCCTACACCTCCAACTACCTCATCCGCACGCTGCACCTGGGTTCTCTGGAGTGGCGCTGGCAGGTGGGCGTGGCCGCGCTGCCCGCTCTGGGCTTCCTGGCGCTGCTCTTCGGCATTCCGCGCTCGCCGCGCTGGTCAGCCTCGAAGGGCCGTAACGCCGAAGCTCTTGCCGTACTCAAATTGATGGGCGATCCGGAGCCGGAGGCCGAGCTTGCCGACATTCAATCCGCGCTGGCCGAGGAGCACGCCACGGCTCACGAGCCGGTCTTCCGATGGAAGTATCGCTATCCGCTGTTTCTGGCGATTTCGATTGGCGCGTTCAACCAACTGGCGGGAATCAACTCCATTCTTTACTACCTGAACAGCATCTTCGCATCGGCGGGCTTCAGCCAGATCTCCGGCGACCAGCAGGCCATCGCCATCGGCTTTACGAATCTGATTTTCACCATCGTTGGCATGAGCGTGATTGACAAGCTGGGGCGAAAAACACTCTTGCTCATCGGAGCGGCGGGAACGGCCAGTTGCCTGACGGCGGTTTCGTGGCTCTTTGCGACCAACTCCCACCCCGGCGCGCTGGTCTGGGTGCTGATTACCTATATCGCCTTCTTCGCGCTCTCGCAGGGTGCGGTGATCTGGGTTTACATCGGCGAGGTCTTTCCCAATGCCGTCCGCTCCAAGGGGCAGGGCGTGGGCAACGCCAGCCATTGGTTCATGAATACCGCGATTCAACTGGCGTTTCCCATGGTGGTGGCGCAGATCGGGCGCAGCGCTCCATTCACCTTTTTTGCCGTGATGACGGTGATCCAGTTCCTGGTAGTGCTGTTTGTTTATCCGGAAACCAAAGGACAGACGCTGGAGGCGTTGCAGCGCAGGCTGGTGCGGGCTGTAGCACCAGAACTGGTTGCATAAATGGGCTTTGAAAGGGCACGGCTTTATTTGCAGCTTTTCTAAGACCTGATTGAATGACCATGATGTCCTGAATAAAGGCAAATGGATCAGTTTTCCTCTTCGTGACGATATTAATGCCGGTTTGCAGAGAATTAACTTCTCCCGGCGCACAATGTTCATGAGAGGTCCAAGCAGCTACTGATGATGAATTGTGGCCGAGTGCTGGAAGATGCCGATAGGGAAGGGATCTTCCCGGTCCCCACGACCAGGGACCCCCACCCCCCCTATTTACTGTGAAACTGTGAAACTGTGAACTTTACGATGCCTCAACCAGCTATAGCCACAGGCTCCGCGGCTGCTGCCGCTGCCATCTTGCAGATTGAATCGATCACCAGTTCAGGCTGGTCGAGATGAATCCAATGCGCGCTTGCCGGAGCTATCACCTGCCGCACGTTGTTGCCGATGCGGCGAATTTGTTCATCCGAGAGCGGCGTAGATTTTCCCGGGGTCAGCACCAGCACCGGGATCGTCTGAATGGGGCCGGTGTCCTGCATCTCGCGGACGGTGTCGGGAACTGCCATGATGTGGCTGCGCATGCCTTTGAAGTTGCCGGGACGCGACCAATGGGCGGCTATGATGGGCCAGACCTCGCGCGGCATCTTGCCCACCTCGTCCTTGATGCGGTAGAGAACATGCTGGCCGCCCTTGCCGGTTGCGCCCGCCAGTTGATGCGCGGCGCGGCCGGAGCGCAAAAAGAGTGATGTGACAGCGAGGCGTGCGACCCCGATGCGCGCAAAGGGAATCGCAATACGGAAGAGCTTCTTGCCGCGATTGAGTTCAGATTGCTTGGCAGGGTCCAGCGGCGGCCATTCTTCGATTCTCATGGGGTCCACCAGCACCATGCCGGCCACTTCATACGGATAATTGAGCGCAAATCGGCGCATGACCAGCCCGCCAAAGGAATGTCCCACCAGGATATAGGGCGGCTTGATAGCGGCGCCTGCCAACAGTTGATGCAGTTCGACGGCGATGTTGTCGGGCGTGCGCGCCGTGCGCGCCGGGCTGCTCCAGCCCAGTCCGCCGCGATCATAAGAGACTGTCGCAGCAAAGCGCGAAACCGGCTCCTGAATGTGGAACCAGTTCAGATTGGTGGCTGCGATTCCAGCTTCAAATAGAACGGTGGGATTTCCAAATCCCTTTTCCACCAGGTAGAGCCTGCGCCTGCCTCCGATGTCGATCCAGCGGCCATCTGTAGCATAGCGCTTGCGGTCGGAACGTGCGCCGAGAGATTGATAGGCAATGCCCGTAACGACCAGTGCCGCGGTAAAGCCAGCAACAAAGAAAATAAAATTCATTTGCCGTCCTGAAAATGCGTCAATTGCGCTGGAGAAAAGTCCTTCAGGCTGAGGTTTGCTTTGGGAGTTCCGCGATCAATGATCAGCAGGGTTGAACCGGCTTGGCCGCGAATCTTCGCTTCGATCTGGTGCGCCGACCAGAGGCCGCCCTCCTGACGCAGACCGTAGTAGGTAAACTCCTTCACGGTTCCGTTTTTCAGCGTCTTCTCCACATGCACGGGAAAGCCGATGGAGTGATCGAGCCAACTGGTGACCCCAGCGTAGTGCGTCTTGTCGGCGGGACCCGGCGTGCTCTTTACAACATTGCAATCACGCGCGCCAAACTTCGCTTCATCGAGCGCTGATTGATTCATCCAGAAATACTGCGCCTCCAAAAAATCCTCGTAGCTGAATCCATTACCGAGCGGACCACCGCTCCACGATTCAAAGGGCAGAATAACTGGGTTCGTGTCGCCGGGGTGAGCAATTTGAACCACATTTTTTCCTCCGGGACGCATTTCCAGAAAAATATGGGCGGGTATGTGAAAGGAACTAGACTCAAAACTCGTACCAGCCTTTGAGACTGTGCCAAGCTCCAAATACACGCGCAACACGCCGGGAAACCAGTGCGCCTTGATGGTGATGGGGTAGCTGATACGGATGCCATTTGCCTGTACGCGGACCAAGTGGCCACTGGCGCGATAATCCGCGGAGTGCAAGCGCTGCCGGGAAGCTTCCAACAGAGAGTGGGCATCGGCAGCTTGCGCGGCCATGGACAGCAAAAGGCTCGCGGCCAGAGCGGCTTGTACTCTCATTACTCCAAGCCGAAGGAGTCTGTCCCACCGCAGGCGGTTCATGCCTCGATCCTACCGTCGCGCAGGCGAATCTGCCGCGCCGCCGAGTGCGCGATCTCGTTCTCGTGCGTCACAACTATCAGAGTCATCCCGCGCTGCTTCTGAATCCCGGTAAGAATTTCCATGATGCGCGCCGAGTTCGCACTGTCCAGGTTACCGGTCGGCTCGTCGGCTAATAAAATCTCCGGCTCATTGGCCAGCGCGCGCGCAATCGCTACACGCTGCCTCTCGCCTGCTGAGAGCTCGTTGGGATACTGACGCAGGCGGTGCTCCATGCCCATCTCACGCAGCAGATTCAGCGCCCGATCAGCGCGCTTGGGCGGCATGGGACTCAGGGCCAGCATGGGAACTTGAACATTTTCGAGGACGCGCAGGGTGGACATCAGGTGAAATGCCTGAAAGATGAATCCGACATTCTTCGAGCGATATGCATCCAAGTCAATCGCTGAGCCGAGCTGGGCGTTCCTGAAGAGAACCTCGCCGCTGGATGGCGTGTCAAGCCCGCCCAGAAGTTGCAGCAGGGTGGATTTTCCGCTGCCGCTCGGTCCGCTGATGGCCAGGAACTCTCCGGCATGGATGGCGAGATCGACCCCGCGCAAGGCCTCAATGCGCCCCTCGTCGTAACTCTTGCACAGGTCGCGTACTTGCAGGATCGGCTCAGTCATGGCGCAGAGCCTCCACCGGCGAGAGATGCGCGCCGCGCCAAGCGGGAATCAAGCCCGCTGCCAGCCCGGCCAGCACGGCGATGCCCAGCGCCTCGGCCAGCAGCAGCAGCGGAAAGGATGCGGAGACGATGCTGGCAGTTTGCGGCAGCGCGGCCAGCAAACGCAGCGTGCCCCAGCCAAAAGCAATACCGGCAATCCCGCCGGACAGGCCCAGCACCGCCGCTTCCATCTCAATCAGCATCATGACCCGCCAGCGCTTCCATCCCAGTGCGCGCAGAATTCCAATCTCGCGCGTACGCTCGAAAACGGACATGGCCATGGTGTTGGCGATACCCAGAATGCCGATTAGCAGCGCAATGCCCGATGTTCCCCAGGCCGCGGCGTGTGCCAGCAGCACAAGCTGGTTGCTTGCGGCGCGCTCGGCTGCCGGAACCGCACGCAAACCCGGAAGAGCGGCCTCAATCTGAGCCTGAGCCCGTGCTAAATAATGGTCAGGAGCCTCGCCCGCCGGCGCCGGTCTGAGCCGCACATGAAAGGCCGTCACCTTACCTTCCAGGCTACCCAGCTTCTGCATCTGGTCCAGCGGCATGATGACCGCGCCGGCCTCCAGTGCCGATCCGCCGTGGTAGATGCCAGCCACGGTAAAGGCCGAGCCCTGAATCTCCAGAGTGTCGCCGGGATTCTTCTTCATGTTTTCGGCCAGCAGATCACCCAGCATCACCTCCGGCTGGCCGTCCCGGAAGCGGCGGCCTGATTTCAGAGTGAGCGAGTCAAACTCGTAGGAATCGGCCTTCCAGCCATAGGACAGCGCATTGACCTCCGGCGTAAGATCCATGAGGTTCAGAATCATCGGAGTTGCCTGCGCCACGGTAGGCAAGGCCTTGAGCGTCTCCCCTGCCGATTCGCGGACCGAGGTGTTCAGAAAAGTCTGCTGGACGACCGCAATGTCAGTTCCACTACTCAGGTACATGCGCAGCCATTCATGCTCAAAGGAGCGGGAAAAGCCCACCAGCCCCACGAAGGCGGCGATAGCCATCGCGATGCCGCCCAGCGTCAGCAGTGTCCTCAAGCGCCGGCGCCAGAGATTCTTCCAAGCAAAACCTGTGAAGGAGAGTTGGCTGGCCATGCGCAGGGAAAAGTCCTCGGAAAATATGAAACAGAGTTGTGGGAGAGGAAATTGGAAAAATCTACAGATAAAAACACTCTCACGACAGCAGCAGACAACTCAACTGTCGCCGGGGAGTTTGCCCTAACTCGCCGAACTTCACGGGCCCGTAGAGCAACGTGGCTCGCCGGACCCGCTTAAAACATCGTTACCGGTTGCCGCGCGAACCGCCGCCGCCGCTGCCCTTGCGCGCCTGGTAGCAATCCCGGCAGAAGACCGGGCGGTCGCCACGCGGCTCAAATGGCACTGTTGTAGGCTGACCGCAACCCGAACAAATCACAGGTGTTCCCTGTGCCGAGCTCGAACGGTAGCCGGAGCCCCCCGCATCGTTCTTCTTTGCCTGACGGCAATTCTTGCAACGCTTTGGGGTCGAATAACCACGTTCCTGAAAGAACGTCTGATCAGCAGCGGTGAAGGTGAAGTCCTGCCCGCAATCGCTGCACGTAAGTTGCATATCTCCGGCCATGGGTCTCCTCGTGGAAATTGTACCTCCCTTATGGCCTTTGCGTACATGGAATCTTTTTGAATCTAAAAAACTTGTACCGGGCAGGGTTTGCAGCCCCGGAAGGCCTCCGAGGCGAGGCGGGGCAAATGGATGCCCAAAAAACCGGGCAACTCAGCCAAACAGGCTAGATCTTCCACCAATCCAGCAGCGCCATGCGGGGATAATAGATGCCTGCGAACAGGGGCGCGCGCCCTTCGTGTAGGTTGCGCAGGATGCCGGCATAGGCTTCAAGTTGGGGAGCAAATTGATGCCGAAGCCCCGGCAGTGCCTGGGCGGGGTCCAAATTATTGCCGGCTTGCGTGGTCTTGTAGTCGATGATCCACCAGCAATCGTCACCTTCGGCTCCGGGCGCGGGTCCGGCGCGGAATACGCGGTCCACGCGGACAGAACGCAGGTCTCCGGCCACGACTCCGACCCATGCAGCCTCGCTGGCTGCCTCGGTATGGGGCGATAGAATCCACGAGCCGATGGGGTCGTGTGAGGCTTTGAGCGTCAACTGAAGAGCCTCAGCGGCGATCTGTGCGGCTTGGGGCTGGTCCACGCCGGCGGCACGCACCTGGGCGGCGATGCGCGGCTCAAAGTGCTGAAGAGCCGAGCGGGCGGACTCCCAATCGAGCCCAGTACGCAGGCGGGCCAGCTCTTCGAGCAGCGTGTGGACGGCTGTTCCCATAGTGCGGGAGAGCGGTCCGCCCTCGTGGCGGGGATAGAGCTGGGCGGGTCCTGTTCCTTGGGAAGTTGGTTTCGTGGCGGCTTGCGAGGTGAACTTGGTTTGCGCGGGCTGGTAATCCGGCGGCAGGCGGCGCAGCAGTGTCGGACGGATGGGGGACGGCATGACGGCCAGATTGCTCTCACTGGAGGCGGCGAGGGAGACAATCTCCTGATTTTTGTCGGATACCGAGACTGTTCTGGCGGTTTTCCACTCCTCGAAGCGTGCGCGTACCTCTTCTTGCAGCGCCGGCCAGGCGGTGGCCAGCAGGCTGTTCACGGGTTCCACCAGGGTCAAGTCGCCATCCTGCACCATGCAGGCGGGACGGGCGAAGAGGTGAAGCTCCTCGCGGGCGCGAGTGGCGGCGACATAGAGAATGCGCCGGGACTCCTGCGATTCGCGCTCGCGATAGACGCGATCAACCCACTCCTTAGCATTGCTCCGGCCGGCGCCCTTGGATTGCAGCGGGGCGACCAGGAACTCGGTAATCTCACCCGATTCGACGGCATCGGCTAGCCCGCGTTCGAGCCCCCGTTCCAGCCAGGTCAGCATTCTGGGCTTGCCGCGCCCTGCCGGAGCTTGTAGCTCGGGAACGATGACCACCTCGAACTCCAGGCCTTTGGATTTGTGAATGGTCATCAGCTGGACGCCGTAGTTGCTGTCAGCTCCGGGGTCGGGCAGGGCGGTGAGCTTTTCGAGGGCCGCATTGAGGCCAGGGCCAAGCAGTTCCGGTTCGCCATCCAGCAGGCTATCCAGACAGCTCCAGAGAAGGTCGAGGTTGGCGCGGGCGGTTGCGTCCACGCAGGCAGCGCCGCCCAGCCGCATCCATATTTGTTCCAGCCAGGTTCCAAGCGAGGCCGTTGGATTGGCGGCGCGAAGGGCGGGCGCTGAAGTCAACGTGTCCAGCACACGAGTGGCGGCCACTCGACCCTCTTCGCTGAGCAACGGAAGCCGCTCGGCAATCAACTCCGATACGGGCCGAGGACGCTGCTCAGAATCGTCGTTGCCGGCAATGCGATGCAGGTCGTCGAGCGAGAGGCCGCACCAGGGAGCGCGCAAAACGCCCAGCCAGGCCACGCGGTCCTGCGGATTGAGCAGGGCGCGGGCCAGGGCGAGCGCATCAAGCACTTCGGGGCGTGAGGCGAGTTGCTCCAGTTCGACTGCGCGAAAAGGGATGCCGGCCTCGCGCAGAGCCGCAGCGATGGGAACCAAATGTTTTTTAGCGCGGCCCAGAACAGCAATGCGGAATTTTGCATCTACGCCTCGCTCACAGTCCATCCGGGCCTGCTCCACCGAGCCTTGATGGCTGCGAACCAGCTCGATGATCTCCTCGACCTGTGTTGTTCGGGCAGTTTCGATTTCATTTCCAGAATCGGCGGATTTCGCGCGCACTGCCTGTGGAACAAAATCGAGATGAAGCGCAAATGCCGGGTCTGTGCTAGACTTCATTTCCCGCGCTGGCTGAGCGGCGGCAAACGTGATGCCGCTGCCGTCATCCTCTGCGAAGATCTGTGCGAAGGCCAAGTTGAGCCGCTCGACCAGCAAAGGCGTGGTGCGAAAGTTGGCCGTGAGAGCGACAGAGTCGCAGAGTAGCGGCTGGTCGTGCTGGATCTCCAGACCAACTGCCTTCACGCGCGGAAAAAGTTCAGCATCGGCCTCGCGGAAGAAGTAAATGGACTGCATGGGGTCGCCGACCACGAAACAGGTGCGGCCCTCGCGCTCCGACCATGCGGCGATGAGGCTGGAGAGCAACTGGTGCTGGCGGCGGCTGGTGTCCTGAAACTCATCGACCAGCAGGTGGCGGATTTTATCCGAGACGGCGAGAGCCGCGTCGGTGGGGAGATTGTCGTCGCCACGGAGCACGCGCTGGGCAATCTGCGCCACCTCCGTGAAGTCCACGGCGCCAGCCTCGGCAAAGACGATTTGCAACTCGCCCGCTGCCTGGCGCAGCAGCGTGAAGCAGGCCTTCACGATCTTCCATTCGTCTTCGGTGTAGCGGACGGAAGGCAGGTTGCGAACGGCGGCCAGGGCGGCTTCAAGGCCGGGGACGGCGGCCAGCGCGGCAATCAGATCGAGGATGCGGGCCTTTTCTCGCTTGCGGTCAGCAGGAAAGCCTAAACGCTTATCGACTTGTTTGCGAAAGGCGCCATCGCCGGTGAGCAACAACGCGGCAAGATTCACGTGTGCCTGGCGAGTCTCTTCAAAATCGCTGTTTCCGGTAAACGGAGCGGAAGGAAACTCGTCCAACTCGGCGAGTTCCCGATGAAGCTGGCCTTTGCATTGCTCGCAGGAAAACCGCGCGAGTACGAGCGCTTCTTCCCGCGCGCCGGGAACATGGTCGAGAAATTCACTTAGCTTGATGAGTGTGTCGCGTACGGCATGAGCAAAAGGCCGTTCCAGCCGCTCGCGGAGCGCGTCCCAATCGGGTTCGCGCTCGAGGACAAATCCGTGCATCCAGCGGTCGCGGCTTTTGAGCATTTCGACCAGCAGATTCTCCATTTCCTGCCAGCCGTTATCGCGCCACTGCAGCAGTTCCTCGATTGCCGTGCCCAGGGCCGTGCCGTTCTGGTCAACTTTTCTCAGAGTTTCGCGAGCCGCGCGGCGATAGAGTTCCTCTGGCTGCTCGGAGACGTTGAGGCCGCCACCCAGGCCGGAGAGCAGCGGCTGCTGAAGGGCGAGCTCGCGGCAAAAAGCATCGATGGTGCAAATGCGAAGCTGGGCGGGAAGATCGAGCAGTTTCCAGCCGAGCGCCTGGGAGTGCAACAGGGCGCGATGGGCGAGGGCGTCCATGGAAAACTCATCGGGATCGAGAACAGGATTGACGGTGGCCTTTCTCAGTTCATCGAGAATCCGATTGCGCATCTCGGCGGCGGCGGCATTGGTGAAGGTGATGGCGACAACTTGGCCGGGCTCGTTTACTTCTTCCAGCAGACGCAGAAAACGGCGCGTGAGAAGATCGGTCTTGCCCGAGCCGGCCGGGGCCTGCACCAGAATGGACCGTTCGGAATCGAGAGCACACTGGCGCTCAAGCTGATCGGGAGGTGCAGGGCGGGCAGGCTTACTCATCGCCGTCCTCCTGGTCGTCGATGTCGTATTCGAGTTGCGCCTCGCGCTCCTGAATGCGGCAAAGTGCTTGCAGGCCACAGCGTTCGCAGGTCTTGGGAGGATCGCGCGGGTCCACCTCGGCGCGGCCCGCGACAAAATCCTTGGCGAGCTGTTCGATGTATTCGCGCCACTCGAAAAGTTGTTCAAGGCTGAGCTTGTTCTTCACCAGCGAGTTTGTTCCTTTGAGGCCGGCTTTGAGATTGACAGCAGGATCGAAGACCCGCCCGACAAATTCCAGTTCTCCAGCGCGCACCTTGGCAAACACCAGCCCTCCGAGTTGCTCATGCTCGCGGTCGAGGGCAAACCCCGCATAGAGCGGCAATTGCACGTCCTCTGGTCGAGGCAACTCCCACGCGTTGGGCGAGACGTTGCCGGATTTGTAATCGATCACCAGAAGGGATCCGTCCTTTAGTCGATCAACGCGGTCCAGGCGCAGGTCGAGTGTGAGTCCTGCAAGGTGTACGGTACGTTTCACCTCAGTCTCGGCGACCTCGAATTCCACGCGCGCGGCTTCGTACTCCAACCACTCGCTGACCAGCTTTGTCAGTCGCTGTTCTTCGAGTTCGAGGTAGCGGCGGGGCATGAGTTCGCGATGAGGAGGTTTCAACTGTTGTGTAAGCGCGCGCCGCACATGGTCCGCGACAAATGCCTCCATGTTAGTCAGGCTCTTTAGGTCTGCGTGAGTCCGAATGCCCTCCGGCGGCCCAGCCCAGACTGTGTGCATCACTGCATGGAGGAGATTGCCGCGCTGTGCGGCGGTGAGGCCAGCCTCGGCGGGCTTCCAACTTTCAGCGGCCAGGCGCGCGGTGGCGAAGGCCTTGAAGGGGCACTGCGATTGCGCGGTGAGCACGTTTGCGCCGCCCTTGACCTTGCCCGGAGGGAAGGGAATGCGGCTGCGGTCGTTGAATGCAACTGTGAGTGGAGACGGCGCAGCCGGTGCTCTCAGCTCCGCCGAAAGTTTCCGCGCCTCGCCGGCCAGCTTGGCGATCAGGCGCGACGGTCGGGCCACGGCGGTCTCGCTTTGCTTCGCATAGCTGAAGTGGACCTTCTGCGCCGAAGCCAGAATGCGGCGGCTGATGGATTCGGCCAGCTCCCAATCGAGTTGCGGTGTGGCGTGGGGCATTCCGGCCTCGCGTTGCACCTCGATGGGCAGCAGCGGATGCGTTGAGCCGCTGGCAGGCCAAGCGTCTTCATCGGCTCCCAGGAACCATATGGTGTCGGCGGCGAGACCGGCGGACTCGGCCGGTCCGGCGATCTGGATAGGCGCATTGCGGGATTCAGGAGCAAAAAGGGTCTCATCCAGCGCGTGGCCCAGTTGAGAGAGAAAATCCTTCCAACCGATCTTGCGTCCATCGAAGCCTAGCGAGCCGCAGTTCTCTACGGCCTGTTGCCAGCGGCGGTGCGCCTGCTCCTCGGCGCTGGTCAGAGTTCGTGCACCCGCAAATTGAAGCTCGTCCAGCAACAGCGGAACCAGCTCCGCCCAGTCGAGTGGAGTTTGCTGTCGTTGCGTGAATCCGGCCAGTAGGTGTTGAGCTGCAGTGATGCGCTCCACCCATGGCGCAGGGAGTAGCTTTGAGGCACACCGCTCGCCGAGAAATGCCGTCAGAGTCCATTGCGCTCGTTCCAGGCCGTAGCGGCGCAAGGCGCGCATATACGCTTGTAGCGCGGCGGTCTCCTGGGAGTTGGCAGCAGCATGGCCGGTGGAAAGCAGCCAGTCGAGTTCCTGTTCGTCGAGTGCGCCGTCGAGCCAGCGCATTAGCAGGTGAGCCGCTCGCGGCAGTGCAACCTGGCTGAGCGGAACTCCCAGCGAGAACTCGAAGGCCGCGCCGGTGGATCGAAGAAAGGCGCGCTCGATTTCTCCGCGGCGCGTGCCGGCGGCCTGTGTTACGACCAGCAGACGGGCGTCAGGGTTGGCGGCAAGCTGGCGATGGCACCAAATCGCACATGCTGTCAGCTCGGCCTGGAAGTCGGCAGTTTCATGAAAATGAACTTCGCCCGCGGACTCGCCTTGGGCAGCCTCATGCCACTCGCCCCAGGCGTCGAAGAGGCTGCGTTGCGCGGGCAGAATACGGTCAAATCCAGCCAGAAGCAGCGGCGGTCGCACTGCCGTGTCAGCCTTCAGTAGCGAAATCAGTTCGCGTGGCAGGCGGCTGAAGCTAATCAGATTTTCAGCCCGGCAGGCTTCGTCGAAGGCCGCAAGCCAGTCGCTGAAGGCCGCTGCATCCTGCTGCCATGCGACGCGGGCCGGCGTCCGCAAAAACTGCGGCGCATACGAACAAAGCAACTCGTGGGCTTCCATGGCCAGGACCGCAAGGCGATGGCGAGGGCCTTCCAACAGCGTGGCCAGGGAGGGGTCCTGACCGGCGATCTCCACCCAAAGCGCCTCTTCTTGCGCGGGATTGAGCAGTAGGCGAGCGTCGGCCCGTTGCTCCCAAGCGGCGCGGGCAAAGTTCTTCCAATCCTGGATGTTGGGCGCGGGCCAGGCGGCGAGACCCTCAATCAGGCGTGCATGATGGAATGCAGAGGCAAGGGCGCGCGCGGCGCGGTCACTGGCCGTGACCACCTGGCCGCCCTTGCGCAGCCACGCATCGACCCCCGCTGCCGCCAAAACCCCCATTCCAGCGTTATACGCTGCCGGGCCTGTGACGTGCCATCGGAAGCCCGTGATCGAAAGTCTGAGTTTTCCACGGTTGAAGATGAATATGCGCTGTTGCCGAAGTTGAGTCCATGATGAGTGAGGTTCAATCGCTCGCGCGGCGGCGGCAGAGTCCGCTTAATGCGCTGATAATCGAAGGTGTGGAAATCGCGCGCAATCTATCTTTACTGAAGGACTACCAGGCGTACCTGCGCGTGGAAAAAGGCCTTCGTCCCCTGAGCTGCGAGGCTTATGACGCCGACCTGAAGACCTTTGCCGAGTTCATCGAGGGGCGGAGCGGCGTGCTGTTGACGGCGGCGCAACAGGATGTGGCGGCATTTCTGGAGCATCTGCGCGGACACGGTATTGACCAACGATCAGCGGCGCGCAAGCTGAGTTGTCTGCGCGGCTTTTACAAGTGGCTCATGCTGGACCGGCGCATCCATCACGATCCAACAGTGAATATCGAATCGCCCAAAGCCTGGAAGGTGCTGCCCAAGTCTCTGGCCGAGCCGGAAGTAACGGAGATGCTCGACCGTGCGCGCCTGAATGCCGAACATCCGCAGGCGCGAGCCACCATGCTGCGCGACCGGGCGATTCTGGAGTTGCTCTACGCGGGCGGATTGCGCGTCTCAGAGGTCACGGCGCTCTCCACCGGCGACCTGGCGCTGGACCTGGGCCGCGTGCAGGTGCGCGGCAAAGGCGACAAGGAGCGGATTGTGCCGCTGGGGCGTACGGCGATTGAGGCAATGGAAGAATATTTGCAGCAAGGACGGCCGCACCTGGCTCGCATCAGTTCGGCAAGCAAGGGAAGCGCCACGCGGCAGGACGCTACACGGCTTTTTCTCTCGTTGCGCGGAATGCCGCTGACACGGCAATGGGTTTGGCATGTAGTGAAGATGGCCAACTCCTCAGCCAGCCCGCACCGGCTGCGTCACAGTTGCGCCTCGCACATGGTGGAGCACGGCGCCGACCTGCGCAGCGTGCAGTTGATGCTGGGCCACGCCGATATTTCCACCACACAGATTTACACGCACCTGGCGCTGGGCCGGTTGAAGGAAGTGCATCGCCAGCACCATCCGCGCGCCACGCGTCAGCATACAGAGGTTGATGAAGATTTCTATTCCACGTAAAGGATTGCATTTGGTCGCGCACGCCAAGCCAAGCGAGGAGACCGCATGAGCGCCTCAGCCGCGCCTGCCCGCACTCTGGATTTATTATTGGCTGCTTATCTGCGCGTGCTGGCCAATGAGCGCGGCGCATCGGCGCATACGTTGCGTGCGTATGATCGCGAGTTGCACGGATTTATCGCTTATATCGCGGAACACTACGGACACAGATCAAAAAGTGGAGAGCATTGAGCACACGCATATTCGCGCCTACCTGGGCACGCTCTATGATCGCGGCCTGGCGAAGGCTTCCGCCGCGCGGGCGTTGGCCGCCATTCGCAGTTGGTTCCGGTGGCTGGCACATACGGAGCGTCTGGAACAGAATGCTGCCTCGCTGGTGGCCACACCGAAGCTGCCGAAACATTTGCCGCGTGTGCCCTCCATTGAGCAGATGAACCGCGTGGTGGATTCGGTGGCCGAGGATGTGGCCAGTTGGCCCACGCGTGACACGGCGATTCTGGAACTGCTCTACGGCTGCGGCATTCGCAACGCCGAGCTGACCGGGCTGAATCTCGAAGACATTCACTGGGCCAACGAAGCAATACTGATTCGCGGCAAAGGGCAGAAGGAGCGTTACGTTCCGTTGGGCGACGCGGCGGCGCAAGCGCTGCGCGCCTATCTCACCGAGCGCGCCGCGCGGCTGTCTGCTGCCGGCGATACAAAAGGCTACGCAACGCCGGCCTTGTTTCTCAATCTGCAACTACGCGGTCTCGACAAGTTCGGCGGCGAAGCGCGGCTCACTACGCGCAGCATCGGACGCATCGTCAAGCGCATTGCCATTCTGCGCGGCCTCTCCGCAGACGTGCATCCGCACACCCTGCGACACGCCTTCGGGACGCATTTACTGGAAGAAGGCGCCGACCTGCGCGCCATTCAGGAATTATTGGGCCACGAGCGGCTTTCGACCACGCAGCGCTACACGCAATTAACCACCGCGCAGTTGACCGTGGTCTACGACCGCACTCACCCAAGAGCGCGGTAGGCACACTTAGAATCAGGCAATAGGATAGTCTCCGAAATTCCGGCAACACACGCGGAAGCAAGCTGTCGTTATCCAATCGACGGCAACGTCAGACGCCTATATTCGCTTTGTTCTCTCTGTAAATGCGATCTAAGCTTCAGGGTTTTTATGGCCTTATCCGCTGATGAGGGCGGGGCGCGCAGGGATCTGCGGAGGCGTCAAACGGCTGAGGGATACGAAGGGGTCGATATGTTGCAGGCTTCCGTAGCACTGCTCGGCCGCGGCCTTGCAGCCTCCGCCGCACTGTGCGCGAAGCTCGGGACGGCATGTGGCGCACTCGGCAGGCCATGTGTCGCGGAAGCGGCGCAAGTAGGGATGTTCATAGTAGATACTGGAGAAACTCTGCCGGCGGAGATTACCTAAAATAAACGGCGAGTGGTTGCATACACGCAGATTGCCAAGAGGGTCAATGGTGAAGTAGGAGTCTTCTCCAGCCAGAGGGCACCAGCCGAAGTGAATATGCTTGTACTGTGAGAGATCGATGACGCAGGGCTCGATTACTACGGTGACCGCCACCGGGAGACCGTATTTTGCGCCCAGTTCTTCCAGGGTGTCGAGATTATCGCGAATCATGTCCGATGTGGGCAGGAGTTTGCCTGCGAGAGGGAAGTTGTGCGCTCCGAGATTGATGCGGTTGTACATCAGGGCGCTGGTGCCGAGCGCAATAGCTAGCTCGGTGGTCTTGCGGAGATCGCTGGTGTTGAGCCGGGTGGCAACGAAGACGGCTACGAAACTGCCGCCTGCGCGGCGCAGGTGGGTCAAGTTGGCGACCACAGTGTTCCATGCTCCGGAATGCCCTGCCAGATTATCGTGCACCAAAGGACGATGACTCAGCAGCGTGACCTCGAAGGCTACACCATCCATTGTGGAGGCGATCTTCTCCGGTGTGAGTAGCGTACCGTTGGTGATGACAATCGGATCGATCTTCAGTTTGCGAAGCAAGGAGAGTATCTGAGGCATATCCTCTCGAAGCAGAGGCTCTCCGCCGGAGAGTGCAAGGCTCTGCAGCGGAAGTTCCTTGTGAAGTCCGGCGATCAGATTAAGAATATCCTCAGTGCTCATCTCGGCGGCGCGCGCCGCCCCGGAGTTGGGCGCGGCTACGCCGCTGGACAAGTAACAGTAGACGCAACGGTTGTTGCACCGTTTAGTCAGTTCGAGGACGAAGCTCTTGGGAAGCGGCCTATTTTCCTGCTCCGGTGAGTCGTTCATAGTTATCCTTGCTCAGGACGCCTTCGTTCAGGAGCTGTTTTGCAAGTGTGGCGCGCGACGCCTCGTCAATCTGGCCGAGGTTTAAAACCGCCGGAATGTAACAAGTGACGTGGATAGGGTTATGCAACGTGGCGGATACGGGGGCAATCAGTCCGACGACAAAGGAGGCTGGCTCGGAGTAGACGAGTTCGACTTCTTGTCCAGCCAGTGTCTTCAGTTGGGCAGGATCGATCTGAGTTCCGGGCCCAATCTGCACTTCTTTGCCGGGGGTTACGAGAAAATACTTGCCATCACGAAGGATGACCTTACCTTTTTTTGCAATTCAGGCATGACGTTTCCTTTCATAATGATTGGTTGGGAGAGCGTTGTCGCGTTTCACAAGTGTGAGGGGAGAAACGGCGCACAACCATCGATCCCCGGCGAACAGGCTATTCAATGACGCAGGGATACTTATCGTATGCGCCCCTGACTACGCCTGCTTATCACCGCCGACAATAACGCTCTATGGAGAGAAACGTTAGGTTGCGAGCTTACAAATGCAAAAATAATGGAGGCAGGCATTGCGGTCAGACTGTGACCCGCGTCACATTCGTATGTGATGGAAGGCTGGTGCCCCATCCTTCGCGTTTCTTGAGAAAGGGGGATCACAAACCCCCATGCGAGCGATCTGCGAGCCTCTGGCTCCGCTCGCTCCGGTGCCACCTGTCAGCTGGATGCAACCAACAGAGACCGAAACAATGGCGTGTGTGGAACCTGCAATATCCCTTGTCTCGTTTTTAGACAGTGCAAGATTAAATTTTTCAAATATATGAGGATTCTTATAAAGTTCCGCACCTTTGAGCCGAAAGAATGCTTATCCAGTTGAGGATGGGCGCGGATTGCGCGCCCATCCTCCGAGACGGCCTCCAGGAGCGATCATCATGGCTACATCTACCATCACCTTTGCATCCTATGCGCCGCCAACTTCGAGCGATTGGCATCTGCGGTTGCAGGCTCAGATGCGGACATGGCTGCCGGTGATGGCCTTTGCAATGGTCTTTGCCGTCGAGTCCACGCCATATTTTGGGGCGGACCATACCAGCGCTCCGTTGCAACGTGTAGTCGAGGCGATATTTGGCTTCGACGTATGCGTGCATTGGGATCAGATCCACCATTTCATTCGCAAAACCGGTCACTTCATGGGTTACGGAATATTTTCCCTGATCTGCTTTCGCAGCTTCTGGATTACGCTGCGGAACACGGCGTTGCAACTTCCGCGGCAATTGCGGGCGTACGGGCTGGCGATTCTTGCCACCTTCCTGGTGGCCAGCGCGGATGAGCTTCACCAGAGTTTTTTGCCCAACAGAACCGGACAGTTCAGCGATGTGCTTTTGGATTGTTGCGGGGCGGCGGCGCTTTGTTTAGTTCTCTTCCTGGGGATGCGGGCGGCTGAAGGCCTGAGGCAGGCGCGGGCCAAGGCGAGTTTCCGCCTTAAACCGGCTTTTGCCGGCGCAGTAGCGTAGAGCTGTGAGTCAGGAGTTGATTGAAGAACAACCGCAGATCCTTCGACTCACCACCTCCAGGCTGAAAAACGTCTGGGGCCCTGTTCGCTCAGGATGACAGCAATTTTTGTGATGCGTATTTCTGACTCAGGACACTAAGTGGAGTAGTCCGCGTTGATGCTGACGTACTTGTGCGTCAGGTCTGTGGTCCAGAAGACACAATTGCCAGCGCCGTGGTGGAGCTGGATGGTGACAGAAAACTCCGGCTGCGCGATGTAGGCGTGGGCTGCGGCTTCGTCGAACTCCGCTGCGCGGCCGCCGTTGCGACAGATAGCCAGTTCGCCAAAGCAAATGTCGATGCGCTCGGGGTCAATCTCGGCGCCGGAGTAGCCGATGGCCGCGACCAGCCGGCCCCAATTGGGATCGCAGCCAGCCCATGCGGTCTTGACCAGGGGCGAATGGGCGATGGCCTTGGCGATTTTAAGTGCATCCTCGTCCGTGGCCGCTCCTTCAATACGCAACTCCACTACGTGGGTGATGCCCTCGCCATCGGCCACGATCTGCCGGGCCAGGGAGGTGCAGACCTGCGTGAGTGAGGCGGAGAAGGCGGCGTTTTCCGGGGCCACGACGGCTCCGCTTGCACCCGATGCCAGCAGCAGCACGGTGTCGTTGGTGGAGGTGTCGCCATCCACTGAGATGCGGTTGAAGCTGACTTCAATGGACGCGCGCAGATAGCCGTTCAGGACGGCAGGTTCAACGATGGCGTCGGTGAGGATGTAGACCAGCATTGTGGCGTGGGGCACGAGCTGCGGATGAATCATGCCCGCGCCCTTGCAGAAGGCGGCGATGCGGATTTCTTTGCCTTGGATTTCAAGCCGCGAAAAAGCTGTCTTCTCCACTGTGTCGGTAGTGAGTATGGCCTGGGTAGCCTGCTGGAAGTGGTCGAAATCAGCACCTAGCGACGCGGCGAGATTCGGCAGGACGGCGATGAGCTTCTCTGCCGGCAGGGGGACGCCGATGACGCCAGTGGAGGAGGGAAAAACCTCTTCAGGCGTGCAACCGAAGAGCCGGGCTGCAGCCTCGCAGGTGGCGCGGGCCGCATCCAGACCGGCCTGACCTGCAGCGCAGTTGGCGTTGCCGGCGTTGATGGCCACCACGCGCACCTTGCCACCGGTGGCCCGCAGATTCTGCTTGTCGAGGATAAGCGGGGCGGCGATGACACGGTTGGCGGTGAAGACGGCGGCGGCACTTGCAGGGGCATCGGCCACGATGAGGGCAAAGTCGGCGCGGCCGCTCTTCTTGAGTCCCGACCTGGCGGCGCCAAAACGGAAACCGCGAAGAAGAACGAACTGGTTGGCGTCAGACATTCAGGTGGTGGACTTCAATCTAATTTCATTTTACAGGGGGGAGGGGCCAGAGAATAGCACTGAAGGATGGAAGGCGGGAAAATTATGAAATAAAAAACAGATGGGATGCGAGGACGCATCCCACCCTTCCCTTACGCAAGGAATCAGTCAATCGTAGAATCTAAACTCTACCTTAACGCTACTTCGCGAACTTATGACGAAGCATTCCAGCCAATCCGATCAGACCGGTTCCGAAAAGGCTCAGCGTGCCGGGCTCAGGAACAGGTCCAGGGCCGCCGTAGTTGTAGTCAATCTTGAGTGCTTCACTTGCATCCGTGACATATTGGGCTGATCCATCTCCATTGCTGGCGCTTACTGTAGAGGAACCAGTCGCTGCCACGTAAAAGAGATCGTCCAAGGTCCCGCCTCCTACAGCTTCAAAAATAGAGAAATCGATGGGATTGACCGCGGTGCCTGCCGTTGAATTAGTTCCACTGACACTATGTATAGGTCCTGTTGCAAGGGGTGCAAGACCAGTGTCAGTCGCAGTATTCGTCGTCACAGTCAAAGGAGTCGCGAAAAGCGCGGTGAGGTCGACATTGGAGCTTGTCAGAGTCAATGTTCCATTATCGTTGCCAGATACGTTTGCAGAGGTGAGCGGCGAGTTATTCGTAAACTGAATGGTTCCACTAACACCGCCGGCAAAGGTGAGGGTAACTGAATTGAGCGATCCAAGATTTGAGTCGAACAGCGCGATAGGTCCCAAATCTACTGGGCCGTAGTTGGTGGGTGTAAATGGATAGGTTACGACTTGAACGATGTCGTTGGCCTTTGCCACGGGGGAAGCTACGAGCAGCGCCAATGCGGCGACTGCTAAAGTGATGAGCGATGATTTGCGCAAGGTCTTCATGTTTGTCCTTTTCCGGGCCAGACAACGCTAGTCTGTATGGCGCCATTATCAAGGGTTCTGGCTGGATGGGGCTACCAGACAGTAACCGGGGTTGATAAAAACCAGTATCGAGCACCTAGTCCCTCTGGGCGCACGACCATAATTGTTACTGCCAGTGTTATATCTGCTAGTGAATAGTACTGTCAAGAATTATTTATTGATTTTTCCAATGAATTCTGTAAAGCATTGATAAATAAACTATTACACCACGAATGGCACCCCGTAATGAAGACCGGTAATGGATGGCTGGAGTGAAAAAATGTGCAAATACAGTGGTCCGTGATCAGGGAACCGTGGATGGGAGGCAATGATCGGCGTTCAGTTTTCAGAGGGGTCGGGGATATGGAAAAGCCGACAAAGTGGTGAACGGACTGAGCACTGAACAATGTCCGGAGTTCACAGTCGGGAGGGCCGGCAAATAATAATTCAAGGGGCTTAGGAAGAAAAGGTCTGTTTGAGTGGCGATAACATATTGTTATGCCGCAGGTTAACCGTTATTTTCGTTTTGCGAAGATTTCCGAGGCCAGATTTCGCCATCTTTTGCGCTGTTTTACGCTCGATTTATCAGCCACTCAGACGGCCCAGATGACCGGTATTTCGCTTCGCAGTGTGAATCCGATCTTTCAGCGGCTCAGAGAAAAACTTGCCCAAGAATGTGAAAAGATTTCGCCCTTCAGCGGCGATCTTGAAGCCGACGAATCGTACTTTGGCCCGCATCGTGTACGTGGCCGTCGCGGGCGTGGAGCGGGCCGCAAGATCATCGTCTTTGGCCTGCTCAAACGCGACGACAAGGTCTACACGCAAATTATGACGAATCTATCGAGAGCCGCTCTGCAAGCGGCGATTCGAGGCCATGCCGAACTGGATTCAACGATTCACACGGACGGTTGGAGCGGCTACGACGGCCTGGTCGATCTCGGCTACGCGCGGCACTTTCGCGTCCATCATGGCGACAATGAATTCGCGCGCGGGCCGAATCACATCAATGGCATCGAGAGCTTTTGGGGCTTTGCCAAGCACCGCCTGACGAAGTTTCACGGCGTGAGCAAAAGCACCTTTCCGCTTCATCTGAAAGAAACAGAATTTCGCTTCAACCACCGCAACCATGACCTCTACAAAGTGCTACTATCCCTACTGAGAAAGGACCCGCTCTGAGCGCCTTTTCTTCCTAAGCCCCTAATTCAAATCGTGACAAAGTTCACTTGACGAGCTGCGGGCGGAGGGGTAGATTAAGCGCACACGGGAAAGGAGGTTGATCCAACTAATGCAAAAAGAATCTTCGAGATGTTTGTTACGTGAGGTGACTGAGGCCTAGGGCATCGCGCCTTAGATCCGACGGTCGCTCCGGTGGTGGATTCTAGCCGCAGGGGACGCAACCGCATCTTCACCGTGGAAGTTTTCCTCGACCCTATGCGCGGGCGTGGCAATTCTTCAACACAGCGACGCAGCCTGTCGCCGAAGGAGTCCGGCTTGCCGGGCGTGGCCACCAAACGCTTGCAGAGAGGGAAGAGCAGTGAAGAAGCTCGGGCACTCGCATGAGCGCGATGGCCTTAGTCCAATACCAACAGATCACCGCGACGGCCTGGGCAGCGCGCCCAGGCCGCCGTTGTGTTTATGGGAGATTGCGGTACACTCAGGCCCATGCGGGTTTTTGGCATCGATTGCGGAACGGAGATCACCGGGTATGGGGTGGTGGAGCCGGAGGAGAGTGGGCGGGAGCCTCGGCTGGTGATGAAGGCCATGGGCGCGATCCGGCTGGCCAAGAGCAAAACGACGTCTGAGCGGCTGGAGCAGGTTTTCCGCGAGCTGAGCGCGGAACTGGAGCGCTGGAAGCCGGATGCGGTAGCTATCGAGGAGGTCTTCTATTCGGTCAACGCCAAGTCGGCGCTGAAGCTGGGGCAGGTGCGGGGCGTGGCGCTGCTGGCGGCTGCGATGCAGGGGTTGCCGGTGGCCGAGTACGCGCCGTTGACCATCAAGTCCAGTGTGGTGGGATATGGGCTGGCGAAAAAAGAGCAGGTCCAGTTCATGGTGGCGCGGTTGCTGGAACTGACCGAGGCGCCGGAGCCACCCGACGCCGCTGACGCGCTGGCCATCGCCATCTGCCATATTCATACGGCGCAGACGCTGGCGCGGCAAGGGGCGGAACGGGGTTGACTTTCAGTTTGTTCAAGCTTGTAGATAGGTACCTTTGGGCCGCATGGCCGGCTTTGATCGTTTCGTCGGGGCGGCGAAGGCAGGGTGAGTTTCCGGGGCTTGCAGGGTGAATTGATCGTGCAGGATTATGTTGATGAGTGACTTGTGGACGCGTATTCGGCCGTCGTAATCGATGAGGCCGAGCTTGCGAAAGCGATTCATGAAGAAACTGACGCGGGAGCGTGTGGTGCCGACCATCTCCGCCAGAGTTTCCTGGGTGATGGGAGGAAGGAGAGATTCCGGCTGGTCCGACTCTCCAAATTCGGACATCAGGAGAAGGATTCTAGCCAAGCGCTTCTCGCTGGAGTTGAACAGCTGATCGACCAGATCGGCCTGGGTTCTCATGCTTCGGTTCAGCAGGAATTTCAGGTACATGTCAGAGAAGGAATGCTGCTCGTGCATGACGTGGATCATCTCTTCCCGCGCGATTTCCAGCGCAGTACAGGCAACCATGGCCGTGGCGGTGGTCATATGCAGGGCGCCCACGCTGGCCAGCGACTCCTCCCCAATGAACTCGCCGGAGTTGAGAAGCGCGACCGTGCCCTCTTTGCCTTCGGGCGAAACGACGGTGAGTTTAACGCGTCCGGTGCGGAGATAGAAGATGGAAACGGCCGGATCTCCCTGCGAAAAAAAGACCTGTTTGGGCTGAAGATGGACGACTCTTCTTCCGACGCCCGCTTCTTCCAGAAAGACGGCGAGATTAAAGGTCATGGTTCTCACCTCCGCCATGGGGATGGCCCGCCCCGGATGCGGTCTACACAGGAGCAGTTCGGAAGCTTACACGGCCGCTTCAGATTTGAGGAAGCCGGGAGTCTCAGCTCGGCAGCCCGACTGAGCAAAATAATACACCCAATCTCAAATGTCGGTATGTATAATATTGAACATTTTTAGCATACTGCGGATTGACGGCTCCGTGCCGGCTTACAGAGTTGGCCTGCGCTCCAATCTGCAAGTAAATAGGGCGGGGTCCGCTGTGAGGCGAACCCCGACCACGCATTCACCAATTATGTAGGTCTAACCGCGTGAAGGGAAGATTCCTTCAATGCAGATGGAGTATTGCAGCCCCTGTGGCGCGAATGGGCGCAGATCAGGAAGCCCAAATGTAGTGTGGCCGTCTCCGCCAAAGTTCGTGCCAAACACGGCAAAGGCGGCCCCCCATTGACTGATGGACAGCAGGCGTCCATCCGCAGGCATCGCCCCCGTCCCATATCCATTCACGGAAAGGACGACGTCGCCAATCTGGCAGAGGCTGGTGTCATAATCGAAGGGTATAGGTCCGCCATTCGCGTACCCATTTCCGTTCGTGTAGGGGATGGTGCTGAGCACGCCGGAAAGTATTGTAATATTGGCCGGGACCGTGGCATTCGATCCCGCAGGGCCTTGCGGTCCCTGTGGGCCGGTATTGCCCATCACGCCTTGCGGTCCCTGTGCACCTGTTGATCCGGGGGGGCCTTGCACGCCGGGAGGGCCTATTGCGCCGGTGGCGCCTGTTGTACCAGGCGGGCCAGCCGGGCCTTGAGTACCGGCAGGGCCTTGCGAACCTGTTGGGCCTGGCGGGCCTTGGTTTCCAGTGGGGCCTGGCGGTCCGGCAGGGCCAACCGCACCCGTCACCGCCCAGCTCATGCCGATTTCTCCCGCAACACAAAGGGAGGTTGAAGCGACGATGCGAACCGCGCCGGTGGTCGAATTGACGCAGGCGGAGACGTTTGAAGACACGGGCGCTGCCACGGCCGGCGCTGCCGCGAATAGCAAGCAGGAGATAACTCCCAGAGGCTTGAGAGAATACATGGATTCCTCCATACGGGTTGTGCTCCAGTTAGGGAAAGGCGGCGTATAGCATCCTGAGCTGAAATCAGGCCAATCGGCGGCCGATTCCCGCATAAAATACATACTCCGCTAGAGTTTCAGTACAGGTTATCCGCACGCGTGAATGGATTTCAGCGTACGGCCCAGAGACCGCTACTCACCGGACTAGCAGAACGGCTGAGTGAATCGTTGCAACCAACAAAGGGTGAGGATCGAAAGCCAACAGCAGCGCGCCTGATTCTGAGCGATCGGGGAATAAGTCCATGCCCGTCATGCTGAAGGATTCCAAGTCCGAGTTGAAGCATACTACATTTCATAATGGATAGAATACATCCAAATATGAATTTCTCTCAATTCTTTCAGTTGTGCCCGGCATTTTACCGTGGATTGACGCGAGCGCGGCGGCTCTGCGAGACTTGGCCGCATGGGATATAGAGGCAAGGTAGAGTACGCCCAGGCGCGGAAGATGCGGACGCAGAATACGCGCATCTATCGCACGGCGCATTGGCCGATCTGGATATTTGTCTTTTTTCTAGCGCCGGGACCGCTGACATTCCGGTTGTTTGCACACGAGTTCAACTGGTGGAACTGGGCCTGGCTGGGATTGGTACTGGTATGCACCGGCGCGGCGGCGTTGCGCGGGCGGCTGCCGGGCGCCGAGCCGGGGCCTTACATTCTGCGCTTCGACGAGGACAAGCCGAATCCGCTCTACCGGCGGGTTTGCTACAGCTTTGCGTGGAATGCGGCGGTGAGCTATGCGTTGCTGAACCTGTGCGGGTTGGGGATCGCCGCTGTGACCGGCAAGTGGTACATGGGCCAGATTTACTATTACGCCTATCTGCCGCTGGCGGCCGGGATTCTGATGCTGGGCGCGGCGGGCAAGCTGCCGCGCGTGGAGCCCTCGACCAGGAAGGAAGGCACTCATCGGCGGTACTTCTACGGCACGGTTTGGGCGGTGACGGCGGCACAGACGGTGCTGCTGGCACTGTGGAAGGCGCTGCCGATCAACGGCGCGACCAATCTGGTGAAGCTGGCGGGTTTTGTGGGCACGCTGGCGCTGATGGGCTGGTTTTCGTATCGCGGGATGCTGCCTCGGACACGGCCGATTTTGCCGGGAGAGAGCATGGTGGCGGACTGAACTCCTGTGGTGTAGCGGGCGTCGCTTCGCGCTTCGATGGGCAACCGAGTGGATAGAGGCTGATTCCCAGGTTCTAGAGTTTTTTCGGAAATTGAATAGACTGGAGTTTTGTTGGAATCCCACCCATTCCGCAGAAAATCGCGGAATGGATGGGGCACGGAAGTTTATACCAAAAGCTAAAATACTTTAGAAAGAAACAAGCGTGGACCGGGAGGTCCACCTTACAGCCGGCCGGGTGGCCGGCGCTACAGATAAGCTTCCAACTTTGCTTTCCTGTCGCGGTCCGCAGAACACATTACTGACAGTGGAGGGAGGTCGCAATAGTTCCCGAACCGTTGGTAGTGCCGTCGCCGCTAGCCAGCAGAGATATCGTATCTCCGGGGTTAACCGATACGCTGGCGCCGGTCTGATTTGCCGTGGCGGCTCCATTGGTATTGTCGACATTCACAGAGAGCGCGGTGGCAGCGTCGTTTACCCAAAGCGTAATCGTGATTGGGCCGCCGCCTCCGAGGCCATATGGAACCGCACTGGCAAAGACGTAGAGCGAATCGAATGTGCATGCCACAGGCATCGGAATTGAGGCTTGGCTGTACAGGACTAAATTGCCGCTCTGTGTGGCGTCTCCGGAGGCGTTTGGAGAGAAAAAATACCCTGACGGCGATATCGCAATCGGATAGAGAAAGGACGCGCCGAAGACCAAGCCATGCCCGGAAGAACCTGCAGGGCCGGTAGCACCGGCTGGCCCAGCCGGCCCTTGCGGACCAGTAGCGCCTGCGGGGCCTTGCGGTCCGGTTGCTCCGGCGGGGCCAGTTGGCCCGGCGAGTGCCCAGCTCAATCCGGTTTCCCCGGCAACGCAGAGAGAGGTTGAAGCGACGATGCGAACCGCCCCGGTCATTGAATTGACGCAGGCGGAGATATTCGTCGACGCGGGCGCGGCCATGGCAGCCGAGCCCACAAGAAACGAGGACACGAGTACTGCAAGTGATTTACGAGCGAACATTGAAACCTCCAGGGAGATTCTTGGGGAAACTCCCAGCACGTATTCCAGATTTACACGAGCAACTCAATCATGCGCAAGTAGAATCTTCCGACGGCTCAAGGCAAAGTAAGTGAAAGAACGTGCCGTCCAGGAGCTATCGGCAGAATTCCAGAATAGGAACCTATGCGCCTTTGTGATCGAAGAGAATCAGATTAGACTCTCCAAGGAAATGCAGTTGATGGCAGGCAACGCCCGCGAATTACGGCTCGCAGGAGAACGATTGCATGATTCCCCCTCCACCCGGCACATTGAGCTCGCTGGTTGAAAGAGCCAAGTATGTAGATGCGGCGACAGCGACACTCGAGTTAACGGTGCATGAGGAACCGAGGGTTGCTGTCGTGACACAGTTCAAGCTTGGGAAATAACCCAGTAAGTCCCAGGCGGCGTTAACAGTCGGGCCCACTCCTACTACAATCCAGGTTTGCGCCGTGCCGGTGTACGACCAGATCGTCAGCTTCGGTAGACAACTGACATTGGTATAGGTGGTGACCAAGCCGTTCAACGTGTTCGATTCCGCGCCTCCTCCCAATCGCATATAAACGCTCGATCCAGTGTTTCCTCCGATGGAGAGTGGAATGCCTGCGGGAGCAGCTCCGGTGCCATAGCTTCCAGGCGGGCCGGTAGCGCCGGCCGGACCGGTCGCTCCGGTAGGACCTTGTGCTCCGGTAGGCCCTTGCGCTCCGGCAGCTCCCGTGTTGCCGATAGGGCCTTGCGGGCCGGTAGATCCTGTTGCCCCAGTTGCGCCGGTTGGTCCTTGAGGCCCAGTTGCGCCAGCGGGACCTTGCGGACCTGTTGCTCCGGCGGGTCCGGTTGTTCCGGCGGGGCCGGCGAGCGCCCAACTCAATCCGGTTTCCCCGGCAACGCAGAGAGAGGTTGAAGTGACGATGCGAACCGCGCCGGTAGTCGAATTGACGCAGGCCGAGATATTCGTCGACGCGGGCGCGGCCATGGCCGCCGTTCCCGCGAGGAGCGCAGAGACAAGGACTCCCAAATGCTTGAGAGAATACATGGAAACCTCCGTTGAAGGGTGCTGAACGAGGAAGCTCACACAAATTAGAGCAGAGTAGTCCAGATAAGTTTCAGTAAAAGATACATATAATCCGGACGTCCCTGCATCCGCCAGCTTACACTGTGCCGAGGAGCAATGCTCAACGCAGCGGCTGGTACGGCTCGACGCGCAGCAAATCGGAGAGGATGCCGCGCTCCTCGGATGTGAAGACGCCTTGGTAGCGGGCGGAGTTGAGCACCATGGGGCGCTGGTCCAGCGGAACGGAGCGCAGGTCGCGGAAGGCGTTCTTCATCAGCGCTTGCCGGTCTACCGGCAGGGCGAGCCAGCGGCGCGCGGAGTTGTTGATCCGCATCTGCTCCTGGGGCGGCAGGTGCTCGATCATTTCAGCGCGAGCCAGGCGGCGCTGCCGTTGCTCCTCGGACAATTGGTTTACCTGATGCAACTGCTGGACAACCCTCTGCTGTTCCGCAGGGGGAAGGCGGCGGAAGTTGGGATCGGCGCGCAGCATCTTTTCCTGCTCCTGAACAGGCAGATTGCGGTGCTGATTGAGCCAGTCGCCCAGGTGGCCCGGCGGGCCCTGAACCGGCGGTGCATAGCCTGGATACTCCGGACGGTGAACGCCTGACCCCATATAGGGCGGACCAGGATACGCGGGGCGGGGAGCGTTGCCCAGCGGCCGAGCTGATTGAGCGGAATGAGGCGAGGACGCGCCGGAGCGCTGGCCGTGAGCCCAGGCAGCAGGCACACAAAGAAGGATTGCAGCCGCTGCTATGGCTGCGCGTCCAACCCATCCCGCATTGTGTGCTTTAGTCAACATTTTCTTGCGTCCCTATTCTGATATCACGCTCACGTGTGGTGAGTAGGAAGTTCATCGAAGAACAACCGCTGATACTTCGACTCACCACCCCTAGGCTGAAGAGTACGCCTGGGGCCCCATTCGCTCAGGATGGCAGCAATTTTTATGCTGCGTACTTCTGACTCTTGACACTAGTTGCTGGTTAGTCTCCGCTTTCGTTGTTGTTGGAAAGCGATTCCAACTGGTCCAGCAGTTGGGCGTTGCTCTCCATGGTTTGCAGGTCATGAACCACGGCGGTCTGCGGTGGAGCGGCTGGGGGCTGGTTCCAGTCGGTGACGCCCAGATAGGCTCCTCCGCCCACCAGCAGCACGATGGTCAGAGCCATGGCAGCTAACGGTCGAACGTGGGATACAGGATGAAAAACCAAGTGGGCGCGCAGAGTCGCCAACCATCCGGCCGGCTGGGCCTCGCGCTCTTCCCGGAGGCGCGCTTCCAGCCGGGTGAGGAAGTATGGGTTAGGTTCCGGCGTCTTCCACGTATCCAGCAGGTTCATGGTCGCACGCAGTTCATCTAACTCCCGGCGGCAGCGGTCACACCCGGCCAGATAGTCCTTCAATTTGTCCGGCACCGCGGCCGGATCGAGCAGCAGGTTTGCCAGCTTCGCGTCCATCCCGGTGCAATTCGACTTCTTTCTCATATCAGGCATCCATACCATTGGCGCCACCCCATTTCCCGCCGGCCTAGCCGGCCTATTTCCGTTAAACAAAATCCTTCAACTTGCCTCTCAGCGTCTGGTAAGCGCGGAAGAGCAGCGACTTGGTCGCCGACTCGCTCAGCTTGAGCACCTCGCCGATTTCGCGGTAATCCATTCCCTGATACTTGTGCATCAGGACGGCCATCCGCTGGCGATCGGGCAGCGCCATGACGTGCGCGCGAATGGCATTCATGCGCTCCTCTTGAATCATGCTCTGCTCCGCGGAAGGCTCATCGCCGGCCACGTCCGGCGTGGTTCCGGTCATCTCATCCGGGGCATCCAGATACACATTTCGCGCGGCCCGTTCGTACTTTGTGTCGCGTGCGTGGTTCACCGCCAGGTTGGTGGCGATCCGGTAGAGCCAAGTGGTAAACCTGGCCTCCGCCCGGTAGCTCTGCCTGGAGCGGTAAACACGTAGAAACACTTCCTGCGCCAATTCCTCGGCAATTGCCTGGTTGTGGACCATCCGAAAGAGAAAGTGGAAGATGGGCCGGTGATATTTCTCCGCCAGGTAGTTGAACGCCTCTTCATCGCCGGCGGCGGCGCGCAGCATGATGGCGGCGTCGCTGGAGGGGTCGAGACCGGTCGGATCCAAGCTGGCGGTCAAACCCCGCCGTTCTTCCGGCTGCGTAGCCGGGCCCACTCCCAGGGACGAGTTGTCCAGGACCAGGGTTGCCATATCTACTCGAACCCCATCCGGGCTGGAATGTTGCGCCGAAAGAGCAGTTTGCGGGCTGAGATTCTCATTTGCGGGCGGAGTTGTGAGGTCATCAGACCGATTGCTGCCTACACCAGCCATCCGAAGCACGAAACCGGCTCCGGACAGGCTTGAACTGGTCAGGCCTGGAGTAGCCGGTTCTGGTACGCAAGGGGCTAAAACCGGGCAAAGCAAAGCCTCCCCGCCGGGGAGAAAACCTGCTGCGATGCGAATTATTTTGGCGTTCCAGCGCATGAACAGTTGGTTGCAGGTTCCAGCTGGCCTGAATGGTCCGCCGGGGTTGGCTGCAAAGCCCCGCTGGTGTTACTCTAACCTACGGGATGCCCCGCTGACTCCTCCGGCCATCGCAAGGGGCGCTTAACTCAGCGGTAGAGTGCCACCTTCACACGGTGGAAGTCGCAGGTTCGAATCCTGCAGCGCCCACCATATAATCAACAACTTACAGTATCTCCGCCGCGCAATTTGGTAGCGTTTGGTAGCAGAAGTTGAAAGCCTTTGTACGGTTCAGCTTGCATCGACAGCATTGCATAGACGGAACCGACCATCTGCTTCACACTTTCCGGCAACTCCTGCATATATTCATTGGCCGTGGTATCGGCCTTGGCGTGTCGCAGGTGCGCCTGAATATCCTTTACCGATCCCATCTTCTGTGCCCGTGTAGCCATGGTGCGACGCAGAATCTGAAAGTTCAGTTTGGGAATCCCCAACTTCCCGGCAAGGGGGGTGAGAACTCTGTTTCGGTAGTTCCCGGTGTCCATGACGCCACCCTCCTGGTTGGGAAAAATGAACGCGTCTGGAGACGCATTGGGGCACTCCCGCTTCCATCGCAAAAGCTCAGCGGCAAGCCCATCGGGAAGATGAATGTCGCCGAGACTCTTTTTGGTCTTCCCGAACGGCCTGATCTGCCTCCGGTAGACGGTTTCAGCTCAGTCAAGTTCGTTTGATCTGGCATTATCGTTTCGCGGGAAGTTCGGCGCTCACGTATTGCCTCGGCGGCGTGTATTACAGCATCCGTGTGCAATTGTTCTGGCGGGTAACTAACCACGGCGCACACGGAACCAGTTGTTCCGCAGCAAATCATCTTGCGCCCTATCAGCTTTCTCACCGACGGAGGGCTCAGCGATAGATGAACAATACGCAACTGGAACCAAGCAGACGTACATA